>CAYSMN010000001.1:0-28260 GCA_964432255.1 uncultured Methanosarcinales archaeon
GGTTTGTACGCGTGCGGTGATTTGACTGTTGTGCCGCATAAGCAGACGGTTATTAGCGCTGGCATGGGCGCGGTTGCTGCATTGGAAGCATACCGTTTCATAACTGGCGGTCCTGCCACTGGCGAGTACGTCAAATAATTTTTAAGCTGAAGTTCTTTTGTTATATGTATGAAGGTTGCTAAGAACATTTTTGGTATTGTTGTTGCAATCGGGTTAGTTCTTATGTTGTTTGCCGCTGTTGATGCTGATTTCAGAAAAGGCGAGAACTGCCAGTGTTTCTTTATCGGCGAGTGCGCATATGATGAGAACGGTGTCGGCTATATGTACAGATTGTGCCGTGGCTCGTGTGCAGCGTATAGCGATTGGCGGCATGATAACCGGTGCAGGCAGCCGAAAATAGAGCCGTATCCGCAATCTTAGAACTCTTCCCGCATCATTTCTTTGAGAAGCCCTTTTCTGCGCAGGTGTTCAACTTGCATTGGTCTGTATTTGAAGACTACGTCTCCTTTTTCGTCTCCGCCGAGCTCCCATAACTCAATTAATAGAATGTCTCCTTCTCTCACCCATAATTTTCTTTTTAGCCTGCCTGGAATGCGGCAGATTCTCATCTTGCCGTCCATGCATCTGACTTTCATGCGTGAGCCGCCAACGCGTTGTTCGCAAATTCCAAGAACTTGCCTGCCGCGGGGAATAGGCGTTCTTCTTATCTCTTCCTCTTGCTGTTGTTGTTGCTGTTGTTGCTCTTCTTTCTTGCTCATGTAAACGTGTTTCGAGAATAGTCGGTTTATAAGTCTTTCTGAGCTTCAAATGAGTATTGATTTAGACCGTCGGAAAAGGCGAAGGTTATTGCAATTTTGTTCTATCGCAAAAATCAAGAACAGTATTCGCTTGCAGGGCAGTTTCAATGTGCTGTAGTTGTTGGTCTTGAGGGAGACCGTACAACCTGCATCCAAGGTAATAACCTATGCGGTGAATCACTTTCCGCCACCATTTTTCAATATTAGAGTCATGAAACTTATCAGTCTCGAATGCTGCCTTAATAAATTCTTCAGGAGATTGCTGGTATTCTGTCTTGAGCCGCTTCTCGCTTTCAGCACCAAAAAATTCAATTAGTGGAAGAATGCGATCTAAAGTCCAATTATTCAGGTTTTCTCGACATCTTTCGATATAGGCGTCTGCATTTCTCTTTCCACTCTCTATTTCTAAGAAACGAAGACCGCAGTAAAAACCAATCATCTCAAGCAGATTATTATAAAGCACATTTTCCCGAAGAAGTGTTGCATATTGCCCTTGGGCAATCGCATCAAGCGACATCTCCTGTGTAGGGCGAGCCTTTGGGAATAAATCTGGCCGCACAAGAAAATGCAGATTATGCCCAACCTCTTCACCTATGGTATGAAGAATTTCAGTTTCGTCAAAGGATCTTAATTCATGAATATCAAAATAAATAATATTTCGTGTGTGTTCATGTGCTGCGAAGTATGAAGATCCTTTCAAACGCTCAGGCACAACAACAATTGCAGGATTTTTAAGTTTGAAAATCGGACTAAGTTTATCAGCAGCAGCATATGCAGTTTGCATAATGACGTCTTTAGAAAATCGTCCCATGTCAAATTTTAAGATTCGGGCATTTTTAAATCTTCTTAAAACTTCTACTTTCTGCAAGGGTGTTTAGAATTATTTCAACGTCAGTGCATACGTTGCTGAAAGTTTCGCCATTCTTTTTATCATTGCCTTGCGCGCCGCAAGGTATGCTTTGCTGTGGTCCGTGAATTTTTGCTTTGCGATGTAACAAATCTCTCTGGCTTTGTGCTTGTGGTGGCTGAGCATGAATTTGCTGTAGCTGAGTCCAAGTCTGACCCTGTTTATCAGTCCAACTGTTGATTTTTCTTTGAGTTCCTGCTGTAAGAAAAAGAATTTCCCATACAATGCTGCTGCGTCATCTGGGGACAAATATTGTGACAGGTCAAAGTCTCTGAAGGTGTGCATGGCGTGGAGCATTTGTTCTTTGTCTCCGCCGAAGAATTGTGTTAAGTGGAAAGCGATTTTGTGGGCGTGCCGGTGCGATAGTTTTTTCTTCATTCCTTCGGTGATTTTGAGGATGCTTGGCTCGTTTTCCAGCAGGCAGCAGTTAACAGCGTGGTCTATGAGATAGTGTGCTGCCAGGTGTACTTTTTCTGATGTCATCTCGTATTGTTCCAGTAATTCTCTGGCTGCAGGCATGTGCGGATTCACAAACTGCGTGTCAATGACTCTATCCAATTCTTCATGCATTATCATGCCTATTGCGAGAGGCGCGTATTTCGGCTCATTTTTGAGTAAATATTGTAGGAATTCTTCTGCCCGTCCGTGCACTCTTTTTAGGATGCCGAATTCTTCAAGGTCAACAATGACGCTTCCTAATGTGACTAGAAAGAATTGGAAGCTCTGCCTGCGCAGTTTGAAATTTTCAAACAACTTTTTACAACTGTCCACATGCAATGCGAATGCTGGCATTTCCCACTACCCACTGGACATGTACTCGTAGTATTTAAAAGAGTTGTGCTGTACATGACAAATATGCTTACGGAATCGTTTGTGTTGCTTCCAAGTGTTGGCTATCGTACTGAGCAAAAGATTTGGAGCCAGAATATTCACTCGTGGGACAATTTTATGGGCGCAGTAAAAGTGAAAGGGCTTAGCGCTGCAAGAAAGGATAATTATGATTGGCAGCTGCGGGAGGCGAAAGATCGGTTGCGTGAGCAAAATGCCGAGTTTTTTGCGAAAAAGGTTCCTTTTTCTGACCAGTGGCGTCTCTATAATGAGTTCAAGGATGAGGCAGTGTATTTGGACATTGAGACTAATGGTTATTACAGCGGCATTACTGTTATCGGCTTGTCAGACGGCATTGACTCAAAGACTTTTGTCCGTGGTTTTAATCTCGACCGTTCTTTAATAATGAAAGAGTTGGAGAAATACAAAATGGTTGTCACATTCAATGGTGCTTCTTTTGATCTTCCTGTAATCGAGCGTTTTTTCAACATTCGCACGAAAGTTCCGCATGTTGATTTGCGCTTTGTCTGCCAGAAGGCCGGCTTTACCGGCGGCCTAAAATCAATCGAGAAACAATTTAACATCAAGCGTCGTGCTGAAGTTGAAGGTATTTCTGGCGAAGATGCTGTTTACTTGTGGGAGATGTGGAAGAGCACTGGAGATAGAGATTATTTGAACAAATTAGTCATGTACAATGAAGAAGACATTCTGAACTTGCGCCCGCTTGCTGGAAAAGTTATTCCGATTTTGTGGAAGAAAGTGCGCGGATTAGCCGGTAATCATTGAGATTGCTTTTCCTGTTGTTTCTACAACACCGAACGGGTCGTGGCCTGTGAGCACATAGATGAGGAATGCGATTGCAATGACAAACAGCGCGAGTGAGATTATTGTTCTTGCAGCACCAACCAAAAACTTGAGCGCAGCTATTGCTAGAATTATTAGGACGATTATGATTATCAGGCTGATGATGCTCATGAGATCGTGTCGGTTGTTTTTCTATATAAGCATTTCCAGATAGTTTTTTAAACCAGCTACTGGAGCATATAGGTATGAAATTAATGCACGTTCATGCGAAGAGCACGATTGATATCAAGATGCCTGAAGCAGTGTTAAAGAAATTGCCAAAAGGCAGGTGGGGTGTTGTGACAACCATCCAGCACGCGCACAAGATTGGTGATGTTCTTGAGCAGTTGCGCACGGCAATGCTTGCCGGTCAGGTTCTCGGCTGTAATGCTTCTGAAGCAGAAAAAATCAAGGATAAAGTTGATGCGTGGTTGTTTGTTGGCAGTGGAGAATTTCATCCAGTGCAGGTTCAATTGAAAACCAGTCAGCCGGTCTGGTTGTGGAATCCGGTAACGAAGGAACTGGGGGAACTGCCGAAAGAGCGTGTTGAGTCGTGGAGAAAAAGAAAGCAAGGCCAGTTGAACAAGTTTTTGCATGCAAAGCGTGTCGGCATTATTGTCAGCACAAAAATCGGCCAGAAAAATTTGATGCGCGCGTTTGAACTTACAAAAAAGCAGGATAAGGAATATTTTGTGTTCGCGTGCGATGAGCTTGACATGGCTGAGTTCGAGAATTTTAATTTCATCGATTTCTGGGTGAATACTGCTTGTCCGAGAATCCCTGATCAGGCAGTTAATATGATTAACATTGACGACTTGATTGATGCCGGAGTATTAAAATTAGAAAAGGAATCAATGGCGTATGAAGTTCCTATTTGGATGAGCAAAATGGGGTTGAAGAAATGAAAAGAGTTCTTCTGTTACTGTTGCTTCTGTCCTGCACTGCCGCTCATCCTGCAGTATTTTTCGATAACGATGTGATGTTCACAGTAGAATTAGCGGAGACGTCTGCTGAGAAGACAAAAGGCTTGATGTACCGCGCAGAGCTTCCGGAAAACCAGGGAATGTTATTTGTTTTTGAAAAAGACGCGCCAAGAACTTTTTGGATGAAGAATACGTTGATTCCTTTAGACATGATTTTTATTAATTCTGAGTGGAAAGTTGTTGAGGTTAAGGCAAATGTTCAGCCGTGCAGGGAAGATCCATGCCCGTCTTACCCGTCAGAGCCCGCAATGTATGTGCTTGAGATTAATGGCGGAATGGCGGAGAAGTCTGGAATCAAAGTCGGCTCAATTGTTTCTTTACGTAAATGATACTTGTGTTTCTGTAGAAAAAACACTGCCAAGTCCGCGTCCTACTTGGTAGAAGTTTTCTGCGGTGAGTCCTGAGAGTTGCTGTAAGAATGACTTGTGTTCGCTGTATTCAACCGGCTCTGCAGTGATGTTTAATGTTTTTTCCAAATAGGTGAGCGCTTCTTTTTTGCCGCCGAGCTCGTCTACAAGTCCTAAGTCTTTTGCTTCGCTGCCTAAATACACAAATCCTGTTGCGAGTCCTCTGACATAGTCTTCTGGCAGGTTCCTGTTTTGAGCGACTGTTTTGATGAATTCATTGTGCAGTTTGTCAAGCATGTTGTGGAATAATTGTTGTTCTTCTGGTGTCATGTCTCTGAATCTGCTGCCAGCGTCTTTCAGTCTGCCCGCGGTGAGTTGTCTGTAAGTTACATTGTAATCGGCGATTAATCCAGTGAACTCGAGCCTGCTTGCTTGTACGCCTATGCTGCCTGTGACGCTCATTCTGTTTGCAAAGATTCTGTCTGCTGCTGTTGCTATCCAGAACGCGCCTGACGCGCCGCTTTCTCTGATTACTGCTATTGTTGTCTTGTTTGCTTCTTTTACTGCTGATGCGATTTCGTCTGTCGCGACTGGTGTTCCGCCTGGGCTGTTGATTTCTAGTAGTATTGCTTTTATCTCGTCGTTTTCTTGCGCTTCTTCAATTAAGCTGACAATCGTGGCGCTTTTGGTTCCTGGCATAAAGGTGCTGGCATCGTCTGTTTGTATCATGCCTTCTATCGGTATGACTGCAATGTTTCCTGATTGGATGCCTGGTCCTATGAATGTGCCGACAATGCTGAAGAAGATGAATGTGAAGATTAACAGCATGATTATGCTTATCCCGGCGCTGATTATTCTCCAAGTCTTCCTAAGAATCTGTCCGCCAGTCAGTTCTGGTTTTTCACTCTTTTTTGGCATGCTGTCTTATTCTGAATGTTTTGTTTATATATGTTATGGTTAGAAGATTCCGGGAATTATTCTTTTTGAGTCGCTCTGGTAGTCTATCCAGCGTTCGCCGAACTTGTCAAGCAGTGCGCGTTCTTCCTGGCTGATTCTGTACATCAGGCTGGGTAGGAATAAGACTGCCAGCAGTCCAAGCCCCCACCAGCTTCCGAGCGCGAGGCACAGGCCAATCAATATCAGTAAGAGTGCTGTTTTGCTTGGATGGCGCAGTTTGGAATACATGCCTGTTTGTGCTGCGGCAAAGCCTGAGCTGAGCCTGTCCTCGAATGTTTTGTCGTCGTGCAGGTGCTTGCGCGCAAAAAGCTGTAATACTCCGCCAAGGAAGAAAACAAGCACGCCAATCCACATGGCGGTGGTCACTTCTGGTTCTTTGCGGGCGTAATTGGCAATGGCGATTCCCGCAACTAAGAGCCCGGTAGCAATTTCAAGAACAACGCTTTCGTTGCTGGGCGTTTTTGCAGTTTTGAATATGAACATTCGGAATAATCTTCTGCCCAGCATGCCGAAGCTGATTGTGGCTAGAAGTATTACGGCGGCCGCCAGGATTTTGAGCATGTTGACCATATATTGTGTGTCTTTGCAGAGGTTGTTTAAAAGTTTTTGCTCAGAGGAGTTCTTTCTTGATTAGTGCGGGTATTACTTGCTGTTCCAGCAGGGGTGCTGCAAGGACGCCTTCGCTTTTGTAGTTTTTGTCTATCCAGCGGTAATGGTCTATGCTGTCTGCTGGGTTTATCTTGAATTCTCCCGTTAATTCCACAAAGTAGCATTTCATGTGTATGCTTTTTGTGTTGTCGTATGTTTTGCCTGCGAACGTGTCAAAATAGACCGGGTTTTTGATATCACAGCCTATTTCTTCTTTAACTTCTCTTTTCAGGCATTCCAGATCGCTCTCTCCCAGCTCTATTTTTCCGCCAAGAGTTATGTACATTTTGTCAGTTTTTTTGAAGACGATTAATAGTTTCTTGTTTCTGATACAAATTCCTGCTATCTTGTTGATATCAGCGATGCCTTTCCGAGCTTGCGAGGAAAGACCCGCTGAAGATTTTTCTTCAGCGATGGCGTTTCACCCCGCGTCGTTTGCAGTAATCATAGATTGGGCATTTTGAGCAGAATGGAGATATTGGTGCACAAATAGTTTTTCCATGGCTTACGAATGTGTCGTTAATCAATTGCCAGTGCTTTCGTGGAACTAATTTCTCTAGTTTTTCTTCTGTGTCTTCAGGCACTTTCGTCTTAACCCATCCCAATCTGTTGCTTATTCGATGAACGTGGATGTCAACCGGTATCGCGTCTTGCTTATACGCGTAAACTAAGACGCAATTCGCGACTTTTCTTCCAACTCCTGGCAGTTCAATTAGTTGTTCCATTGTTCTTGGCACTTTTCCGCCAAATTTCTCAAGCAGCATTTTTGCCGAGTTGATAATATTCTTTGATTTCGCATTATAGAATCCTATTCTGTAGATGATTTTTATAATGTCTTTCTTGTTTGCCTTTGCTAATTTCTCTGCAGTCGGGTATTTTTCAAATAATTTTTCCGCGATAACTTCAGTTACTTCATCTTTTGCCCGCGCGCTCATTATAGTAGAAATCAATACTTTGAACGGATCATATTTTTTTCCCATTCTGCCGAGCATTGTGCTCGTGCCCTGTTCTTTGACAAGTATGCTCAGCACTTTGTCGATTTCAGCATGCATTACCATTTTACTTCGAAAAAGTTGAGCTGTCCTTTAATTTTCTTTGGATTAACACGCTGCGCGTTTACCAGAATAAAACCGTGCGCTTTTGGATGCCACCATCCTTTTGCGTAATGTTTGCCTGCATCTTTTTCAAATTCTTGTTCTGACTGATATTTCTTGACGTCAACGAGTGTTGCCTTTCCGACGATGCATCCTGTCGGTAAATCCTTGAAGCCGAATTCCTGTTCTCTTTCTTTGTTAGTATTTTTTGATGCATGGACTAAGAATTCTCCCCTGAACTTTGTATTCCACTTTCTAACTTCAAGTGTCTTCTTTCCTGAAACTACAAGTTCTGCCCAGGGTTGTTTGAGTGAGAGTGCTTTCATAAATGTCTTCCCCAATGATACAAAAATTGCTGTGCGTATCCTGCCAGTTTGCCCCATCTTTCGTCCGCAAACTTTCTTATGTCTTTGGTTTTTGTTTTTTTGCCGTTGAAATAAGTCTTTGTCATGACGCGTTCTATCCACACATCGACAGGAAATGCTTCAGTTTTGCCTAGGGAAAATAAGCAGATGCAGTCCGCGACTTTTTCTCCAACGCCTGGCATTTCCATTAATGCGTTTTTCGCATCTTGGTAGTTTTTTTCCTTCAGTTTCGCAAAGAACGCGTCGTCAACTAGAGAGTTTGCGGCAAAAATGTATTTTGCCCTGAATCCAGTGGCGCATTTCTTGATTTTTTGTAAATCGTTCAATTTTCCGGGCGCTGGAAAGGTGTATTGTTCTTTCTTTTTTGTGCCGAATTCTTTTGCGAGGCAGTTCATGTTCAGTTTAATTTTTTTGATGTTGCTGAATATGCTGCATTGGAATGAAACGAGTGTTTCCCAGGGGTCTCTTTCCATTACGCGCAGTCCGCGGTATTTTTTTATGGCTGGAAGAAGTGTTTTGTCTTTTGACAGCTCTTTTATTATTTTGTCATAATCTTGGTTTAGTCCGAAAAGTTTTTTGACGTGTTGTTTGTTTGTACCATCAAACTCAAGTACATTCGCACTTTGCCTGATTTTGAAAAGAGCATCGCGTTCCTGGCAGTGATACCAGTCTCCAATTTTTTGATAGCGGAAAAACTGTCCTGAATCTAATGTGTGCTGCAGGCTAAAATTGTCCACCCTCATATTGCTATATTATAGACGCTGGTTTAAATATATAATATAGTCCCCGAATAGTAGTTAAGTTTATATAGTGTTCATTTTGTCATCTGTGCATGGCATTTAACGAGAATTTTGGCTTCACGAGGCAAGGTATCAATCGGGGCATTTTGTGCGGTCCTGAAGGGTTCAAGTCATATTTTGATTTTCTTGATGATGTGTATCTTGGCCTTCAGCAGGGCCCTATGGTTTCTGACTTGTTTCAGCTTATGAATCCGGAAGAAATTCTTGCGGCTTCTGCCGGCTGGGCCAAGGTTGCCCGTAGAAGAGATGTAAACATTGTCGCCGATGCTTCAAAGTTTTATTCTGGTGTTGTCAGTGTTGCTTTTGGCAGCTATGGCCGGATTTTGAGCAGGATAAAATCGCAGGCTGATGAGCGCGGCGTTGCTCCTTTTACGACAAGCAAAGGCGATTTGGCCCAAAGAGTGAAAGAAGTTTTTGATTGCAGGCCCCGCGTGCGCGAGATTCTTGATGGCGATAAACTACGCGAGACTATTGAGGGTGGCTTGTATGAGCGTCATTTTAATTCTGACGCGCCGAGGAGCATGGCGAGCAGGCAAAAGTATGCTGCGGCAATAAGCAGTATTTTCCGCGACAAGTATTTGTCTTATCAGCGAAGGTTCCCTCTTGAGTTTATGATGGGTGAAGCAAGAATTGCCATTGCAAGAGGTATGGATGAAGAGAGAGATAATCTGTTGTGCGACAGCCTGTCGATAATGCTTGGAAGTGCTCCTGATGACGATCCTCGCGTTCTAGAATATCAGGGGCTTCACGACAGCGTTTACAAGCCAACTTCTCCAAGAACCAGCCCGCCGTGCTGAAATCTTCATCAAAAGTTTTATAACATCTCTATTATTCTAAATATGTATGGGCTTGATGGACAAGTTGAAGTTCTGGAAAAAAGAGGAGGAAATGCCTTCAGAGTATCCTCGTCCTGCCGAGTTTGGTTCTCCTGAACAGCATGTGCCGATGGATGTGGCGCAGATGGGCATGCCAAGGCAGATGCCTGGCATATCAGAGCCTCCTGCAGAGCCTTTTGCTCAGCAGCAGTTTGGTGCTCAATCTCCTCAGGCATTTGGGCAAGCACAACAGCAGCAGTTCGCACCAGTTTCTACAGAGCAGCAGTTGCAATTAATCTCGTCTAAACTTGACACGATTAAAGCGCAGCTCGAAACAGTTTTGCAGCGTCTTGAACGGTTGGAGAAAAAAGAAGACCTCAGTCCGTACCAGCAGAGATGGCGAACAGGCACCTAACATTCTGGAGCGTTGCGCTCAGTGTTTTTCTTCTCGACAGAATTTCTAAATTTTTAGTCTTGAAATTTATTCAGCTGAACTCGTCTATTGATTTTACAATCGTCTCATTAACGCATGTTTTGAACACTGGAACTGCTTTCGGCTTATTGAAGAATGCGTCGTGGTTTTTCATTTTTTTTGCAGCGGCTGTGAGCGTTTTTCTCGTGTTGAAGTACAAGACATTCTCGCAAGAAATGCAGCCCATGCTCGGGCTTATTCTCGGTGGCGCTTTAGGCAACCTGCTTGACCGTCTATTATATGGTGCAGTTGTCGACTTTATTGACTTCCACTTCTGGCCGGCGTTTAATATAGCAGATTCTGCCGTAACAATAGCAGTCATACTATTATTATGGCAGGAATACCGGCCTAAGAAACGTAACATTTAAATATATCTAGTATACATAATCCTATATTAGTGTATTGCCATCGATAAAGAGGTGAAAACATGGCTGATGAACACAAAGGTATTGCATTGGTTATTCTTGGCATCGTTGCAGTTATTGCCATTGTCGGTCTTGTCTTGCTGTTTACAGGCAAGACAACAACAGGTCAGGGCGTCTACGGCGGTGCTCTCAAAAACGATCCATACCCGTATTGGACTGACAGAGGCGTTCCGAGAAACACTCCTGGCGTTGAATATCCGGGAACTCCGGGCAAGGACATGCAGACTCACTGGAACTATTATGATGATTCAAACAACAGAAACCCATACGGTGACGTTCCAAGCGCGATGAGAAAGTGCGAAACTGGCGGATTCCTTGTAGGGTATCAAGAAGACTTGGCAGGCTACTATGCTTCAATTGGATATAATGTTGTCAACCCTGGTCCAGACAAAGCAGGAATGTGCGTTTATCCACCACGACCAATGGTCGGCGGAATCGCAGGTTACAGTTAATTTTTTTTATTTCATTGAAAATAGTCAGAACGATTGTACGTTTTGACAAAACGAAAAGTATATAAAGCAGTGTGTGTATATCACACACAAAACGATTAAGTACAACTAAACGAGGTGATCGGTTGTGGCAGAAGAAAGTGGAAAAGGAATCGCACTTGTAATTCTAGGCATAGTTGCGATTATAGCAATTGTTGGTTTGGTGTTGCTCTTCACGGGTGCACGAAAGGCAGCAGTTGGTGAATTCGCAGTTCCAGCCGTTAAGGAATACGGTGGTGCAATTAGAGGTGTCGCAGACCCAGAGTCTCGTGCATTCTCAGGTAGATCATATGAGTTCCCAAGTGGAGCATCTGGCGGTTCAGGTGAAAGATTCTCAGGATTTGGCGGAAGTGGATACTACCAGCCAATAGCTGAAACGCAATATGGTGAGTCAGTCAAAGCACGTGCAGTGAGCAGTCAGACGAACCTCGTTCACAACGAACAGTATGAAGAGATTCCGTCATACCGCGCATGCACATGGTTGAGCATCTTGAACGGTGTCGACTTACCGGTTTCACTTGACTACAACGAGCATTTGGCATGGTCTTCATTAGGAAGAATGTCTATGTCAATGCAGCAGTTGACAGCAGGTGACTGGATTACAAAGTCCGACCAGTATGGTTTGAGCCGTGATGACGTTATCAATGATGTCACACAGGCCATCCAAGATGGTTCATGGGGTTGCGGAGAAACTCCAGGATTCGCCTAAATTTTTTAAATTTTTTTTATTAACTTTATTTTTACCATGGAAGCATTCGAGCTTTATTCTATCTACGTCATTATTACTGTAGTTCTTGGCATTTCTGTTCTAATTATGTCTTTTAGCATTTGAGAGTGGTGTTAAACCTTTTTGTAGTGGTACTGTACAGAGGTAATTATGGAAGCTAAGGCCGAAGTTTGTTTTGAAGTTTCTTGGGAAGTGTGCAATAAGGTTGGCGGAATCTTTACTGTTGTTCAGAGCAAGATTCTGCCGATGAAGGAGCATTATAAAGACAATTACTTCTTGGTTGGCCCGTATTTTCCTAAAAAAGCGTGGGGTATTTTCGAGGAGCACCTGCCTCCCGAGGAGTGCAAGGGCGCGTTTGACAAGCTGAAAAGTGAGGGCATTGAAGTGCATTGCGGCACGTGGATTACGAAAGGCAATCCGAACACGTTATTGGTCGATTTTACGAATTTCTCTGCTCAGAAGAACGATGTTAAGCGTAAATTGTGGGATTGGTACCGGATCGACAGTCTGAATACTGACTGGTATGATTTTGACGAGCCGGTCATGTGGGCGTACGCTGTTGGCAGGCTTATAGAAGAGCTGAGTAAGGTTTTTGGCAAAAAGGTTGTCGCGCATTTCCACGAATGGCTGGCAGGCGCTGGATTGCTTTATTTGCGCCATCAGAATGCTAAAGTTGGCACGGTCTTTACAACACATGCAACTACATTAGGCCGTTCTTTGGCCATGCAGGAGCGGGATATTTATGAAGAGCTGGAAAAGATTGACAGTGAAGGCGAGGCAAAGCGTCTTGGCTCTTCTGTCTGGGCAAAGCATTCTTTGGAGAAGCAGAGTGCGCAGAATGCTCACGTGTTTACTACGGTGAGTGAGATAACTGGTATGGAGGCAGGGCATTTCTTGGGAAGAAAGCCGGATGTTCTTTTGTTCAACGGTCTTGACATGTCCAAATTTCCTTCATTTGAAGAGGCTTCTTTGAAGCATAAATTCTTCAAGAACAGGATGAAGCAGTTTTTGATGTATTATTTCTTCCCGTATTACACGTTTGATATTGAGAATACATTGATTTATTTTCTTGCCGGAAGGTATGAATTCCACGATAAGGGCGTGGATGTTTTCATCAAGGCGCTTGGAAGGCTGAATGACCAGTTGAAAGCGGAAAAGTGTGAAAAAACTATTGTGGCGTTTTTCTGGATTCCAGGCAATGTGAAAGGAATTCGGCCTGAGCTTCTGGAGAGCAAGACGTTTTTCAATGACATGAAGAAGAGTGTTGAAGAAGTGCATGAAGACGTGCAGAATCGGGTGTCAGAACTGCTGATTATGGGGAAAGAAATTACCAGCAAGTCCTTGCTTGGCGAGGATTTCCTTCAGGAGATAAAGCCGAAATTGAAGCGTTTGACGCGCAAAGGCTTGCCTCCGCTCAGCACTCATTTCCTGTATGATGAGGATACGGACTTGATTATGAAGACTTTGCGTGAAGTCGGGCTTGATAATTCTCCTGATGATGTTGTTAAAATCGTGTTTTACCCCATTTATTTGTCAGGCGCAGACGGTCTTTTGGACACAAGCTATTATGAGAGCATGCAGGGTTCTCACTTGGGTGTTTTTCCCAGTTATTATGAGCCGTGGGGTTACACTCCATTGGAAGCAGCAGCGCTAGGCGTGAGCAGTTTGACAACAGACTTGTCTGGTTTCGGCCAGTATATTTGCAAGGAGTGCACTATGGGCAAATATCCGGGTATTTTTGTGCTTCAACGTTTCAAAAAGTCTACTGAGGAGATTATCAAGTCTTTGACTGATATGATGTCTCAGTTTGCTCACTTTACTACAAAAGAGCGTATTGAGAACAAGATTATGGCTCAGAAGATTGCCGCGACTGCTGATTGGAAATTGTTTATCGAAAGGTATATAGAGGCGCATAACAAGGCAGTAGAAAAATGAAGTGCTATATTTTCTTGTTCCGTCACGGCCAGACGCATTTCAATAAGCGCAAGATGTTTACTGGCTGGAAGGATGCTACGTGGACAGGGAAGGGCCGTCGTAATGCCAATGCAGTTGCAAGAAAATTGAAGCAGAAGCGTATTGATGTCGCATTTTCTTCCAATTTGACCCGCTCGAAGGAAACATTGAAAGCGGTGTTGAAATATCATCGTGAATGCAGAGTTGTTTTTCGCGACGACAGGATGCTTGAGCGGTGTTATGGTCAATTACAGGGTCATTCTCATTCAGCGTTTATTCGAAAATATGGCGAGGCATTGTTTGATAAGTATCACCGCGCCTATAATTTTCCTCCACCTAAAGGCGAGAGTGTGGAGATGGTTGAAGGCAGGGTGCGTTCATTCGTAAAGGACTTGCTGGCTTTTATCAAAAAATACAAAGTAAATGTCGCTATTTCAGCGCACGGCAACAGCATGCGTCCTTTCAGAAGACATTTTGAAAAAGCTTCCATTCAGCAGATGATGAAGTGGGAGATGCCGTATGATGATTATTTTGAATACACAGTTGACGTGCCGGCAGGCTCTGCGCCAAAGCCGGCGAGAAATTCATGGAAGAGTGTTGTCTTGCCGCCGCACGTGAAGCATGCAACTGACCGCCACAATGTTCTTAGGAAGTATTACCCAAAAGCTTGAGCAGTTTGTCGTGGAGTTTTCCGTTGCTTGCTAGCATTCCGTCTGATTTCAAACTCCAGGGTTTTCCCTGCAAATCCGTTATTTTTCCTCCAGCTTCAAAAATTACAATGCTTCCTGCACCTCGGCCAAAGGGATCTGGTCCTTTGTGCTGTACTGCACCAAAACGCCCGCAGGCGAGGTAAGCTAGCGCCAAGCCGTTGCAGCCGAATCTTCTTAACAAGTGTTTGCTTATTGAAGTTTTTTCAAATGTTCTTGGGCTTATCTCGTAAAATGACTTTTCTACTTCTGTTTCTTTATTTACTCGTATTCTTTTTCCGTTCAAGTATGCTCCTTTTCCTTTTGCCGCGTGGAAGAATTCTTTTAGTATGGGCGCGTAGACTACTCCAATATATGGCTGTCCTTTATAGTAGAGTCCGATGTTTACTGCCCACAGCGGCAGCTTGTGTGCATAATTCAGTGTTCCTTCGAGGGGGTCGATTATCCACAAGTAGTCCGAGTCTTTATGGTGGTGTCCTGTTTCTTCTGTGAGAATGTCATGGTTGGGGTATTTCTGGCGTATTCTTTTCATAACGTGTTGTTCAGAAGCGATGTCGGCATTAAGAGCAAAATCTCCACCGGTTCCCTTGTATTGAACAATCTTTGCTTTGTTCTGAACTTTTAGAAGTATTTGCGCGCTTTCTTTAGCCAGTTGTATCGCGAACTTAAGCAAATCTGACTGTTTTTCCTGCATATGGTGCTCCTGTTTCTTCTTCAATTCGTAATAATTGGTTATATTTAGCTAGTCTTTCTCCTCTGCAGGGCGCGCCTGACTTGATTTGGCCGGCTGCAATGCCGACCGCGAGGTCTGCAATAAAGCTGTCTTCAGTCTCTCCGCTTCTGTGCGAAACCATGATGTTCCAGCCGGCATTTTTTGCCATTCTTGCCGCTTCGAGTGCCTCTGTTATTGTGCCGATTTGGTTGATTTTCAGCAGCAAACAGCTGCAGCTTTTCATTGCTATTGCTTTCTTGACTCTTTTCGGGTTTGTTACCAGCAGGTCATCCCCAACTATCTGCGTATTTGCTAATTTTCTATTTAGTCTGGCAAAATTCTCAAAGT
Organism: uncultured Methanosarcinales archaeon; assembly: GCA_964432255.1. Taxonomy (GTDB): domain Archaea; phylum Nanobdellota; class Nanobdellia; order Woesearchaeales; family ARS49; genus CABMGU01. Next base: position 15,217 of record CAYSMN010000001.1, read on the forward strand.
CTTCTTCGTAGAACGGGTCTTCTATGCTGACGAGCGGGTATCCATCAACCAGTTCTGCATATTTGTCCGCCAGTTTTTGCGGCGTGTACTCCTGTCCTTCAAGATAATACGTGCCGTGTTTCCAAAATGTTGTTGATGCCGCGTCTATTCCGAGTTTGACTTTTTTCCAGTAGCCCAGTTTGATTATCGCGTCTGTGATGTAATCAAATGGCTCTTCAATGCATGTTAATGGTGGCGCAAACCCGCCTTCATCGCCGACATTTATTGCAGTTTTTCCAAAATGGTTTTCCAAATTCTTTTTCAATGTATGATAAATCTCGCTTCCCATGCGCAGTGCTTCTGCAAAACTCTTGGCTCCTGTTGGCAGTATCATGTATTCTTGTATGTCTATCTTGTTTCCGGCGTGTTTGCCTCCGTTGATTATGTTAAATGCTGGAACGGGCATTGTTATTTTCTTCGTGCCGTGTAATCTCGCAATATACTCATAGAGGGGAATGTCTTTTGCGGCTGCTCCTGCGCGCGCCAATGCCATGCTGACTGCTAATATCGCGTTTGCGCCAAGTTTGCTTTTGTTTTCAGTGTCGTCTATCTTTAGCATCAAATTGTCTATTTCTGCCTGCGCTGTTGGATTTCTTCCTTTCAATTTTTTAGCCAGAATTAGGTTGATGTTATTTACTGCTCTCATTACGCCATGCCCTAAGAATTCTTTCTTATTATCACGCAGTTCGAGCGCTTCGTTTGCGCCTGTGCTTGCTCCTGAGGGCACGCTTGCTCTAAAAACACCATCGTTGGTCTTGATGTCGCACTCAACAGTGGGATTTCCTCTGCTGTCTAGAACTTGGCGTGCTTTGACTGCTAAAATCTTTGACATAGTCCCTCTTTTTTGTTCTATGAGAGAAAGATGGTATTAAAAGGTTGTTGTTTGATAAGTTTTTAATATTGGAGCTTATTCTGGTGTGTTATGCGCAAAGAGGTGTTTATTCTGTTGTTGCTGGTGCCTTTTGTTGCGGCACAGTATATGTATAATCCTAATATCGGTCAAATGCAGTGCAATGAGGGCGCTACTCAGTGTGATGGAAATGCGTTCCAGGTGTGCGTGAATGCCAATTGGCAGACAACTGAGCAGTGCGAGTTTGGGTGTTCCAGCCAAGGATGCGCTCAGGCTCCTGCCAACCAGCCTTCTGGAAACGAACAGCCGCCGGCAGAGTATGTGCGTCCGCAAGTTTGTGTTGGCGGTGAAAAACGTTGTGATGGGCAAAAATTCCAGCTGTGCGTGAATAACGAGTGGCAGACGCAGCAGACTTGCGGCAAGACTCAGGAATGCACGAGCAAGGGCTGCAAGTCTTTGCCAAAAGAGCCCATTCCTGTTGTTGCACCGCCCAAATTTGTTCCGCCTGTTGTTGAACCAACTCCCGCGCCGCATGTTGAGTCTGTAGAGGTTGAGCCTTTGGAGATTGATGAGAGGGAAACGACGTCAAAGCCCAGTGAGGGGTATCTGCCAGTGGTTGAAAAGCCGAAGCCAAAAGGAATAATTAGCTTCTTTAAGAGCTTGTTTGGTTTTAGCAAAGAGCTTACGTGTTCTGAAGAATGCGAGGAATCGTATGTTGATTGTGTGAAGGATGCGAATAAATGGTTTAGCATTACTGACCGTATGGAGGCGAAGTTTAGATGTCAGAAATATTACGAATCGTGTCTTGATGATTGTGAAGAAAAGGAATTGGAGCCAGGGAAAGTATCAGAACTGCCTCCAACTGAAGTTGCTGAAAAACCTATGCCAAAGGTTGAAGAAATGCCGGTGATCGAGCCTGAAAAGCCGAAGCCAAAAGGAATAATCGACTTTTTTAAGAGTTTGTTTGGTTTTGGCAAAAAGCTTACGTGTCCTGAGGAATGTGAAAAGTCTTATGATGATTGTGTGAAAGAGGCGAATAAATGGTTTAGTATTTCTGATCGTATGAAGGCGAAGTATTGGTGCTATGAGGCTAATACTGCGTGCCTTGATGATTGTGAAAAAAAGGAGCTGGAATTAAGGAGGTTGAAAGAACTGCCGATTGCAACGCCAGAAAAGGTTGAAGAAGCCAAGGTTGTGCCTAAGGGTGTGAAATCAAAGGAAAAATTGCCTGCCGGAATTTCAGAACCAATAGTTGTCCCGCCGCCGGGTGATGAGTCTAAGCTTATACCCACGTGTCGTGGATTGTGTGCGAAATCTTATGATGATTGTGTGAAAGAGGCGAATAAGTTGTTTAGCGTTGTTGATAGTATGAAGGCGAAGTATTGGTGCTATGAGGCTAATACTGCGTGCCTTGATGATTGTAAAAAAGAGGAAATGAAAATTCCTCCTGAGGCAATGCCTTCTAGTTAGCCGATGTAATTAACATCGCCTGGCTTCTTGCCTTTTTTCTGCAGGGCTTGTGTTCTCTTGCCAAGCTCTTCTTCGATTTCTGCTATTTCCTGGTTGAGAAACTGTATGTCTAAGGGTATGCTGAGTTTTTTCTTGATGACTTTGAGTATTTCCCGCGCCCCGTTGACGCCTAAGTACAATGGGTGTCCGAAGGTTTCTGCCAATAAGCTTACTGCGTTGATGTTTCTTCTTTTTGCGAGTCCGAGCAGGAGTCCGCTCACTCCTATGATGGGTCCTACTTTTCCGTAGAGGCGCGTGTTGACTTTCGCGCCTTTGGCGTATGCGTGGACAATATCCTTCTGGTTGCCAGTGATGTATACTTGCGGGTTTTTTGGCTCTTGCCGTAATGCAACGCCGCCTAAAGTTACGATTTCGCTGCAGTCAAATGCTTGCGCAGTGTCGAGCACTGCGTCGCAGAATTCGTAGCAGCTTTCTTCGTCGTTCGGCTGTGCGTCGCCTGCGAGTAAGAGTAAGTCTCTTTTGCCGTTGTTGAATTTTTTGTAGTAGAGTTCTATTGTTGGAAGTTCTACCAGATTGTGCTCGTTGACAAACACAGAATGAGGAAGGTTTCCTCCTTGGAATTCTGCTATTTTTTTGGCTTTGAGCTCTTCTATTATGAAATCGAGGGCTACTTTTCCGACGTTTCCTATGCCGGGGAGTCCTTCAATAAGAATTGGATTGTTTAGTGTTGGCTTGTTTGCAAGGTATTGGATTTTCCAGTTCATAATAGTCCTCTTTTTGTGAGGTCTTCACGTTTTGCTTCGCGCCGGTACTTTCCATATTTGTCTGGCGCGTAGCGCTGCGGTTTTGTCGTGACTGCCTGCCCTCCGCAGGTGCACGTTTCTTTCATGGTGTACGCACCGCACTGTTGGCATTTGAGAATGTGTTTCATTTTATAAATTTAGTCTTCTTTTCGCACCCATTCTGCCGCCATGTCTTTTTCTTTTGCATGCTCAAGCATGGGGTCTATTGCTGATGCCAATCTTTTTTCTGCGTCTTTGTAGTCTTCTGCAATGACTTCCATGTGGTATGTTCCTGCTCCCATATATCTTACTTTTACGCCTGCTTTTGTTGCGATTTCAAGCGTGTCTTTGATTTCCTGCACGCCGTCAGGGGCATAGCTTGTTAACTTAAAATCTCCGCCAATCTTGACTTCTGGCGGCTTGATTCTTTGCTTGATGATATCAGTGAGCATTTTTGCTACTTTTTTGTCAACAACAGTCTCTAAGTTGAGCTTGTCGTTTGCTGCCTGTTCAAACGCTGCAAAGATGGTGCCGAATTGTGGAACTAATTTTTCGGAAAGCTTGTTGTAGAGCGTAAGAACTGAATCGCCGGTCTGTTTTGCCGCATATTCAACTATTTTTTCTGAAAGCTGTTCCTGTTTTATCTGGTTGAGCTTGTTTGTTTTTTGGCTTTGGTTGACTCTTCGCAAGCTCAGGTCAATGTGTCCTTTTTCCATATTGATTTGCAGGACTTTTGTTACAACTTTTTTGCCTTCTTGGACGAATTCGCGGATATTCCTTATTCTTCCGGGTGCGACTTCAGAAATGTGTATCATTCCGGTGCGTCCACCGTATTCATCTAGCGTGCAGAACACCGAGTGCGGATTGACACCAGTTACCGTACACAGGACTAGTTCTTCTGATTGTGGAAACCCTGTCTTCTTTAAGAGCATTCTACGACGAGAATAAGGGGCGTTTAAAAAGATTTAGGTTTATGATCCTTCGTAGCGGGAAACCGCATTGTCCCACGAGCCGTCCCAATTTCCTGTTTCTTTTGGGTTTTGGCTGCCTGGAGCTAGAGGCATGCGCGAAGATAGACGTTTTGGCACGTCTTTGGCAACAACTGAAACTTCTTCTCCGCTAAAAACACGAATGAAATATGTTACATTTTTCTTATTTATTCCAGGGATTTCGAGAAGGTCTTCTCTTGTGGCATTTTCTAGTCTTCTTCTATATTCAAGTAGTGGAATAATGGCTTGTCCTATTTGACCAACCAAGACTGAGTCTACACCCCTTACTCCTTCTTGTAATAAGTGTACCCTTTCAACAAGTGTTCTGTTATCCATAGAACTATTCCAAAACTTCTAACACTCTTGCCTTTACCCTGCTTTTGCCGCCGACTGGGTCTGCGAGTTCTTTGCCGCAGACTAGGCACAGGACTTTTGTGCTTGCTTTGCCAAATAGAATCTGTTCGTTCTTGCACTTTGGACATCTGATTTTGATGAATTTGCTGTTGCTTTCCTGCATTCTGTTTCTCATTTGAACTCCACCTTTCTCGCTCTGAATCCGCCTGCGCTCATGCCGTGCATTTTCTTGCATACGGAGCATTCGAAACGTAAGTCGACTTTTTTGCTTGTTTTTCTGCCTGCCATTCTCCATTTGGTGATGGCTGGTTTTGAATATTTGCCGTGGTTTCCAATGCCTAAATGTCCGCGGCCTTTGATTCTTTTCTTGCTTCCGTGGCTCATTGGGTGAGAGCTTCCTCTGGTTTTCTTCTTGCCCTCGATTATCTTGTGTTCTGTGTGCTTTTTGCACGTCGGGCAGTATGTCCTTCTGGTTTTTGGAAGCTTCACGACTCTTGAGGGTATAGGGAGTGTTTAAAAAGCTTACTGTAGTTCTGCTGCTTTTCCTTGAGAAATGAGTATGTCTGCCAGTTGTTCTGGGAGTGTGGCTTCTTCGTCTGCCTTGAACGGTCCGTATTGCTCTAATTCTTCGCCGAAGAAGGGGTCTACTGTATCAAGGCATTTGATTTTTTTCATGCCGCTTGATTGTGGTGCTGGAATTTCCACTTTTGGCTCTTCTACCGGCAATGGCAGTACTATCGGCAGTACGTCCGGCTCTCTTAATTCAAGCATTCTGTGCAGTATTCCTGTTCTGTATTGCGTTAAGACTGAGTGGAGGCTTTCAAACATGGCTTGTTCTTGGTGAAGTAAGTTCTGCGTGTCAACAATGTGCGAGTTTGTCCTGCTTTTGTTGATTGCCATGTTTATGATTTTTCTTTCTCTGATGTCATACAAATCTTTCAGGATCTTTCTGATGTTGGCTATTTGTATGTGCAGTTTGTCGCGTTCGCTTTGTGAGAAGATGTCGTTCTTGGTTAAGTTGTCATCGTATGCCTGCTGTTTTTCGCGCAGATAGGTAAGAGTGTCTTTGATGAAGCGTTCGTCTAGCTTCTGAAGTTCTTCGCGTGATTTTTCTCTTCTGAGAAGTTCGTACAGTGTTTCGTACGTGAGTACGACCTCTTTTGCTGTTTGTTCCATGTTCCCCCGGACAATTTGTTATCTTGAACTATTTAAAGATTTAGCTACGAGTCGCTGCAATCTCTTCTAAACCCGCAGTTGAGGCATGTTATCTTGCACTTATTGGCCAGCATTGGCATCCCGCAGATGTTGCACGGGTCGTGTTCTTTTGTTATTAATGAAAAAGCGTATTGTCGGTCAATCATACTTTACTGCCTCATCCTTTCCCTTGTTTTCAAGCCGTGCGTAGATGAACAGTACGTCGCTTAGTCTGTTGAGGTATTTGATGAGTTCCGGATTAACATTGCGTAATGCCACAACTCTTCTTTCTGCTCGTCTGCAGATGGCGCGTGCTAAGTGCAGGTGTGTCGCGCTTTCATTTCCCGCTGGAAGTATGAAAGACCTCTGTTTCGGCAGTTTTGCTTCAACGCGGTAGACTTCTTTTTCTATGGCGTTTGTATGCGCTTCAGTTATTTTTGGAAATTTTGTAAATCTGGTTCCGAGTGCCGCTAATTCCGCGCCGATTCTGAACAAGTCATTGAGAACTTGGTGTAGTGTTTTCTTCATAGTTTTGTCTTTAGCGTACGTTAGCGCAATTCCGATTGCCGCGTTTAATTCGTCCACGTCGCCGTATGCTTCTATGCGTAAATCATTTTTCGGCACTCTTTGCCCGCCGAGTAAAGAGGTTTCTCCTTTGTCTCCTCCTTTTGTGACTATTGACATGGTGTTTGTTTTGCTGGCTAAATTTAAATACTTATATGGCTTTAATAGTTGAAAAGGAGGTGTCTGGAAATGGACGATGAATTTGGTGATGAACCATCAGATGATGGCGCTGATGACGAATTCTAAAAAGAAAAGTTTACGAGCACTCGCTGAATCCGCACTCGTAGCAGGTTGGTCCTGAACATCCGCTCAAATACGCAATATTTGGTGAGTAGCACTTGGGGCAGTGTCCGCCTTTGTGTTCTTGTGGCTGTGCTTTGGCTTCTGGTGCTGCAACGTGTGGTGTTAGCAATTGTTGTCCTGGCAGGTTGCCCATTTGCGCTAGAAACTTGCTCAAGGCAGTAGACACTGCGTGTGGGATGCTTTCAATTCTTTTCGGCCCAAAGCCGTATGGCTTGTCGCTTTTGATGCTGTTCAGGTGCTTTCTGAGCGTATTTATTTCTCCACCCAGCGACAAATACTTGCTGATCAATATTCCCATCACTGATGTCAGCCCTGCGATTTCTGTTCCTATTGGTGCGATGTTCGTGAACACTTTCAGAATCTGGCCGTTGTGGTGGTCGATGTGCACGTGTACTGGGCCGTATCCGGTTTCAAATTGATAATATACCGAGCCGATGCCTTCTGAAGGGTCGACTTTTGGCATTTCTTTTGCCTGTTCTTTGGTTTCTTTCTTGCTTATGTTCAGGACTTGTTGGCTTTTGCACCCGTCGCGGTACACAGTAATTCCTTTGCATTCGAGCTCGTATGCCAGCATGTAGGTTTTCTTGACGTCTTCTACTGTCGCGCTGTTTGGCAGGTTGATTGTTTTTGACACGCCGTTGTCAGTGTATTTTTGGAATGCTGCCTGTTGTTGGACGTGGTATTCGACTGGTATGTCGTGTGCTGAGCCGAATGCGCGCTGAACGTTTTCAGGCACTTCTTTGATGTTTCTGACTGAGTTGTGGTTCGCTTCAATTTTCTTCCATAGTTCTTCTGGCTTTAAGCCGAAGTAGTTGTTGTTTTTGGCAACAGTCATGAATATTGGGTTGACTTCGTGGAACACGTCGCCTTCGTTGGGCTCTGTGCCTGCCTTCAATGCGTCAAGTGCTTTGGCGTTGTATCTTGTGTACGCGATGCCGAAGAATGGCTCTACTCCTCCTCCTTGCAGGCCTGCACAAATAGCGATTGTGCCTGTCGGCGCGATTGTTGAGCGTGCGCAGTTGCGCGGCCGTCCTTTTGCCCAGTCGCGGAAGAATGGTCCGTTGTTGTCGTAGATGCTGTCTTTGAAGTTGGGAAAGACGCCTCTTTCAATCGCGAGTTCTTCGCTTGCTTGCAATGATTTTGCGTTGATGAAGCTCATGACTTCTTCTGCTTTTTCCAGTGCTTCGTTGCTGTCATATGGTATGTTCAATAATGCCAGCATTTCTGCCCAGCCCATGACGCCCAGGCCGATTCGTCTGTTTCCTTTTGCTATTTTTTCTATTTCGGGAATCGGGTAATTGTTCACATCTATGACGTTGTCCAGGAATCTGGTGGCAATCTTTGCTACTTCTCCTAGTCTGGCGTAGTCTATTTTTCCCATGACGACAAACTTGCTTAGGTTAATCGAACCAAGGTTGCACGGCTCGTATGGCAGTAATGGTTGTTCTCCGCATGGGTTTGTGCTTTCCACTTCTCCCAGTTTTGGTGTTGGGTTTGAGCAGCTGTTGTTGATTTTGTCGAGCCAGATCATGCCTGGGTCGCCTGTTTTCCATGCGAACTCGCATATCATGTTGAAGACTTCTTTCGCGTTTGCCTTGCCGACTGGTTCTTTTGTTCTAGGATTCAACAAGTCATAGTCTTCTCCTTTTTTGACTGCTTCCATGAATTTTTTGTCTACGGCGACTGAAACGTTGAAATTTTCTAGTTTTCCTTCTTCTGCTTTGTGTTTGATGAAGTCGAAGACGTCTGGGTGCCAGTATGGCAATATGCCCATGTTCGCTCCTCTTCTTGTTCCGCCTTGTTTGACTTCCTGTGTTGCGTAGTTGATGATGCTGAACGGAGAAAGTGCTCCTGATGCCACTCCTTTGGTGCTCTTGACTCTGTCTCCTTTTGGCCTGACTCTGCAGCCTGAGAAGCCTGTTCCGCCGCCTGATTTGTGGATGAGCATGGTTTGTTTGACCAAGTCTCCCCATGCTTCTATGCTGTCATCTATTGGGAGAACGTAGCACGCGCTTAATTGCTGTAATTCTCTGCCTGCATTCATTAATGTTGGAGAATTGGGCAGGAAGTCGAAGTTTGCGAGCATGTCGTAGTATTGGTTGGCTACTTTCAGCGCGATTTCGCGTGCTCGTGGGCTGTTTTCGAGCAGTTTGTACAGGTTTTGTATGAATCTTCTGTGGTTTTGTTCTTGGTCGCCGTAGTTTTTGGCACCCACGTGGAGCAGCAGTAGTTCGCTTGTTTCTCCATTTCCTACATCTATCCATTCTTGGCTGTATCTGATGCCTGCAAAGAGCTGGTCTCGGGGGACTTCTGGGTGGTAGAGGAGTTCTGAGAGTGCGATGTTTTTTGCTATGCCCCAGAGCCATGATTCAACGCTTGGGTCGTCTCGCAAGTATTTGTCTTTGATGACTTTTCTTTGGTTTTCTGTGAGGGGGATGTTGCCGAATGATGGTTTGTCCCATTCTTGTTTGAGTTCTGGCGTGTTTTTCAGTGGTGTCATGGTTGTGCTGCCTCCAGTAATTTCTCCTGTTTCTTGAGTGTTTTGATAGCGTCAACGAATTGGCTGGCGTCTTTGAACTTCTTGTAAACGCTGGCAAAGCGCACGTACGCGACATCATCAAGCTTGCCGAGTTCCTGCATGACGAGTTCGCCTATCTTGCTGCTCTTAATCTCATCTTTGTCTGATTGCCTTAATGCTGATTCTACAATGCCTAGGACTGCGTCCATTTGTTCTCTTTTGACCGGGCGTTTTTCGCAGGCTCTTACGATGCCTTTGAGGACTTTTTCTCTTGAGAATGGTTCTCGCCTGCCGTCGCGCTTGACGACAGAAATGTCAAACATCTCTACTCTTTCGTATGTGGTGAAGCGTTTTACGCACTCTGTGCACTCGCGTCTTCTTCTTATGCTGTCAGAATCAGGTGTTAATCTGCTGTCAAGGACTTTGTTGTCGGTATTCTGGCAAAATGGGCACTTCACGCAATCACCTATCTTTTTAGTTCAATTTCACTCGCAAGTTGTAAAAACCACAACATCTTGTGGTCTTCGACGGAGCAACTTACTACATATTGAATTCATATATAAACATTATCGCACAAGAACCTATATTCTGCCCAATATTTTTTCACTATGTTTGACCCACTTTTCAGTGAAACATTTTGAGAATTTCGACGAAAAAAGAATTAACGGGTGAAAATAATTCAGAAATTATGCGGCGATTGCTGGTGATGGTCTTGCGTACCATGCATGAATTGTTTCTAATGGCCATGTGCTGACCCATTCAATGTAGTATTTTAGCCTTTCAGCAAGCTTTTCAACCGTTAATGTTTCTATATAGCCCGTATTAATTGCTTTTTCTATGAATACGTCTGCTATTACTTTTGCAACAATTTGTGAATGGCTGGTGCCTTGACCGCCTGCAATGGGTTTGAAGTCAAAACCGGTTTTTATTCTTCCTGCGCGTCCGGTAAATACCTTTCTTTTAGCCAGTGAATCTTCTACAATTTGCCGTATTTTTGGACCGTTTTCTTTAATTTGATAATGTACTACCAAACTATCAGGATGGGAAATTGCATGACTGAGACCGGTTAGTACTTTTGCCTCGATGTAGTCTTTTGTTGAAGCTGAGAGTTCATATAATTTATCTGATATTTCATCGAGGCTTTCCAAAAATGCAACGAATTCAGCAACAACACCATCAACGTTGCTTCTTATGGGGATTACGGAGAAATATTCTTTGTATGTGATCTTAAATAAGCCAAATCTTTGTCGGTGGTACTGAGTGAGGGTTGGGGTTATATAAAACCAAACACCAAACACGTGATCTCCTGCAATATCTTTTGTTTTGCATTTTCCTCTTGCAACAATTTGGGCATTTACTCTTATGAGAGCCTGTATGTACATTTCTACATGAGTATTGCTGTATTTGCGCTTGATGGTCTCAATATCTTCTCCTGCTCTTCTCTGAGTCATAATAGCGTAGATGGTGTTTGCAATCGACCCAGCCTCAATGGGTTTGTGTTGAGCTCTTGCAGTTCTGACTTCTTCAATCAGCATCTGTGCGTAATGAATATAGCTTGATTTCTTGATTCCAGACCGCAATTTTACTATGCTTGCTGCTGTCATGTTCAAAAGCTCGTCAAGTTTCTGAATTAATTGATCGACGTGCTGTCGGGTTTGAATGGGCAGCTGTGCTGTTTTTCCTTGCTGTTTCGCAACTTCGAGAAATTCTTTTAGTACTCTGGAGCTTTCCAGAAGATGTTCGGTAATTGAAGGGTCGTCCTGTCCAGCAAGGTGCAGTTGTTTAATTGTGTCAACGATTTCGGCATCAATAATGTCTATATCGGATAAACTCTTTCCTTGTTCCCATAGTGTGAAATCTCTTGGAAGACTGAATTTTTCTTTCTCTTTTTCAAGGCGTTTGATTAATTGCAGAACTTCTGATTGCAGATTTCTTCTGAAAAAGCTCATTGAAGATTTTATTATTTATAGCCTTTTAAATTTAACTAAGAAATCAGCACAGCATTCACAGTCCCGTCTTGTCCTGGTCTTGATGTTACTTTTGCCTTGCCTGCATCGGTCGTTATAACTGCGCCCTTAACAATGATGTTTCGTCTGACAAAGTGCCTGTTTGCTTGGCATTCTTCCACAGTCTTAATTGCTGACTTGACAAACTTTTTCGTTTTCGGGTCAAGAACGTTTGCGAATTGTGCAACTAGAACTTTCATCTTTATGCTGATTGCTTTTGTCTTGTGAACAGTGATTTTTTGCTTGCCTATCTTAGTCATTGTCGGCAGCCTGCCCATTTCGAACTTTCGCTTATCTCGGGCTATGTTATACATGCCTCCTGTCGGCTTTCTGTTTGTTCGTGCTCGGTGTACGATTACCATAGAACTGGTGTGGCTACGGGTTATTTAAAAAGGTTTCTATGTGTCGCAAGATTTATATGGATGAGTTTTTCCTCTTATCATATGCGCTTAACTGTGTTGTTTGCACTCCTATTGGCGTTCCCGTTCTCGTTTGCGTTGGTTGTTGAAAGTACTGGAATGGCGGGCAGCCATCCGGTTTTGTATGGCGAAATTGTGGTGTACGAGCGTGATGGTTTTGTTCACGCGTATGATGTTCTGAGAAAGGAGGATAGTGAGCTGGCGCATGGCACGTCTCCTTTCATTTTTGGATTGACTGCGGTGTTTGAAACAGTTGAAGCGGATGTTGATTTGAATGGCGACGGTGACATGGATGATACGGTTATTCAGTATGCTAATGTGCGTGATAAAAAAGTGGTTAGCACGAAGTCAATCGGCAGGCACCCAAGTATTTTTGCGGATGTTATTATTTTCTCAACAAAAGAGTCAGAGCTCGGGATAGATTTTACGAATGATGGTGATGAAGACGACGATATTGTCAGAATGTACGATATGAAAACCGGTGAAGTGATTAACACAAAGGCAGCCGGTGATTATCCTGTGCTGAATCAGAAGTATGCGGTGTTTGTTACTGAGGAAAAGCAAGTTGATACTGACTTGAATGCGGACGGCGACAAGGTCGATAAAATAATGCGCGTGTATAATCGTGAAGACCGCGGTGTAACAAATGTTCCGGTAGAAGGAAGCCGTGCGGTGATGTCAAAGGGTAATTATGCCGTGTTTGCTTCTGAAGGAAGAATTAAGATTCTTGATGCGCGTGAGAAAAAAGTGTTTGATACGGAGCAGGAGGGCAGTTCTCCGTCAATTTCTGGCGATGTTGTTTTGTTCACACGGAACGGTTATGTGTATGGCTGGGATATTGAGAAAAAGTCTGTTGGCAAGATGTCAGTGATTGCGGATGAGGTTTCCGTGTTTGAGGACCGCGCCGCGTTCTCCTCGCCTGAGAAGAATTTGGGCGATTTGAACGGAGATGGCGACCAGGATGACGTAATAATTCGTTTTGCCAAGGCAGAGGACATTGATGGTGATGATGTTTCAGACTTTACTGACAATTGTGAATCAGTGAGGAATGAGGACCAGGCAGATGATGACAAGGATGGTGTTGGTGACGCGTGTGAAAAGCCTGAGAAGAAGCCGAAGATTGTGGAGTCTGAGGTAAACGCGTCTCTTCAAAATGTGTCTGAAGTTCCTGTTGGAAAACAGAAGATTCAGTGGTACTGGTATGTTCTTGTTGTTCTTCTGCTCCCATTCGTGTTCTATTATGGCTATAAACACTATAAGAGGAAGCAGAAGAGCTTCGGTTTCTAAGAGAAACATTTAAATAGTCCCCTCGTGGTTTTTGAAATATAACTTATGGGGTGTTAAGACATGGAAGCAAGACCACTTGATGCATTGAATCGCGCTCGCGATAAGAAAGTCATTGTTGAGTGCAAGAACAACAAACAATATGTTGGCACGTTGCGCGCGTTTGACATTCACATTAACGTAGTTCTTGACGACACGGAAGAGCGTGCTGATGGTGAAGTGAAGCGCAAGCTTGGCACTGCTTTTATTCGCGGCGACACAATTGTCTTGAT
>CAYSMN010000001.1:28360-32194 GCA_964432255.1 uncultured Methanosarcinales archaeon
CGGAAATTTATCGACGAGGAATAAAATTTCTTTTGCACTGGACAAGTGCGCGTAGCGAATTTAAACTGGCTGATTCTGGTTCTGTATGGAGGTGCTGCATGGCGCTTGACAAAAATTTATATAGGATGATGCCGTTGGAGCTTGATATGAAGCGTGTATTTAATGTCGTAATCCAGCAGGATGACGATGGCGGATATGTTGGAATTGTTCAAGAGCTTGAAGGATGCCATAGTCAAGGCGATACGCTTGATGAGCTGATGAAAAATATCAAGGAAGCTATTGAGCTGTGCCTTGAAGTGCAAGCGAAGGATAAGATTAAGCTTGAAGCGGAAAGCAAGTTTGTTGGCGTCCAGCAGATTGAGATTTGAAGCTACCGTTGTTATCCGCTCAAGAATTATGTAGATTTCTTGAAAAAGAAGGATTCCATATGGATAGGCAAAACGGCAGCCATAGATTTTTTAAGCATCCGGATGGAAGAGCCACAGTTGTTCCTGTTCATTCCAATAGAGATGTGAAAAGAGGACTGCTGCACGTTATATTGAAGGACATTAAATTGTCTCGTGAAGAATTCTTTAAAAAATACGCGTAAGTATTATATAGTGTAATTTTGACTTTTCTTTATACGCGGCGGTACCGAAGTGGTCAAACGGACTAGGCTTAGGACCTAGTTGCTTAGTGCATTCGCAGGTTCGAATCCTGTCCGCCGCATTATTTTTTCGTACCGTGTATAAACATCCATGTGCCCTTTACGTATTTTCCAAGAATGACTGATAGCCATAATTCTAATATGGCGTATGGCGCAAAGAAGCCAGGAATATGGTACAATATTTCCAATATGCGCATGGACGGATAAAATGCGAACAATTGTCCACCATAGAATGAGCGTTCAACTTTGAAGTGTTTTCTGACAACGGGCAAGAATTTCTCGCCGTGAATCCAGCTATTTTTAGTGTGGTTTTTCCTGTCCAGGTCGCGTAATTTTTCTGAATACCGGTCGGCAGTTTCGTATTGGAGAATGAGTTTGCCATTTGGTTTTAGTATGCGTGCGAATTCTTTGACTGCTCGTTCTGGATGGTTTACGTGTTCCAGCAAATCATAGCAGATGATGTAATCAAATGTGTTGTTGGAGAAAGGGGGCGCTTCAGCAGAACCAAGAGTGAACGTGCATTCAGGGTGGCGTTTTCGTGCTTCGCGTATCGCGATCTTGCTGATGTCAAGCCCGTATCCTTTTGACCCTTTGCTCTTATGGGTAAAACTGATGAGTTCTCCTGATGAGCATCCGACATCAAGAACAGCGTAATTTCCTTTCTGGATGTATTTGGCAATGCTCCACGTTTTGTAGTTTTTCCAGCGAAAATAATTAGTTAATTGGACAAAACGATTTTTTGAGCCTAGCCAGAGAATTTTATCGAACTTGCCCATGCTGTGAACTGCAGACGAGTACTTTATATATCTTTTTGAAATGTGCGCCGGCGCCGGGATTTTCATCCCAACGGGTGTGACACCGAAAGGTTTTTGAACCCGGATGTCCTTTCAGACAGCGGTGTCTCAGACCGCCGGACAACCTGATTGTCCAACGCCGGCGTAGCCGACTTTCATCGGCATTTTTCTTTATGATTTACTTATTAACATTCGTATCTATCGAGAATCCGTAAACTTTCCGACTCAATCCGTATAGTTTCCTGTTTTGAGAGCAAAATCCGGAAATTTATTTTCACATCCTTTAAATACAAGGAGAGCATTCTTTTGTTGTAAAGAGGAGAGACTATGGAAGAACGTTATGCGATGATTGGTATTCTTGTTATTGTTGTATTTTCTGTTTTCGCTGTTGTAGCGCTTAATTCGACCACGGGTGCAATAAGCGGCACGTCATTGGGTGGTTATCAGTCTGGTTCTAAGATTTACGGCGGCGCTATTAAGAAGATTTACCAGCAGCCGAACACGATGGGCAAAGCGTTTACGCGGCAATTATATATCGATCGCGCCCAGGCGTTTTTGTATGCGAATCAGGACAAGTGGGACTGCTCGTACGGAGAGGAAGCGTTAAAAAGTCCGTACCCATGTGTTGCTGACGAAAATAATCCAGGGAAGTATTGTTGTGTGATTCCTGAAGATTTGCCTGAGCGTTATGCACAGTGGGCGCCTAATTGACCCTGTTTTAGAGGGCATTAATCCTGAGGATCTTGAGCAACCGATAGAAGAGTCTCCTTGGAGGAAGCCTTTTCTTATTGTTGTTGGCGTGTTTCTTCTGTTGTTGATAGTTTCTCTCTCGTTTTCTGACACTTTTTCAGGGATTGTTCATAGCAGGCGGGTCAGGCAGAGCGCGTTATATTTTCCTGATGCAACAGTCGTTTTTGAAGGCGAAACACTGGAACAACTGCAAAATGAGTTCATAGCTCATGAAGACAGGGAAATCAAGGCGTGCCTGTTTGGTAGAAAGGAAGATGCGTCCTATATAGTTAGTAGGGTTGAGTTTCCTGAGATTTTGAGAGCGAATGTTATTCATGTTGTGAGCGTTCGATGCCCTCCTGATACGTTGATTGACCTGCACGGCCACCCTATCAATAGCTGTCTGGCAAGCGGGCAGGATGTCTCAGTATATGAGGAATTGAAGCAGTCTAATCCTTCTTTGCGCATGATGGTTATGTGCTCGAGCACCCGTTTCGCCATTATTTGACCGTATTTTTCACCGTCGATACTTCCGTCGACAGTTTCATGGCTTATCGTCGATAAAATACGTGAAACAAGTACGTTTCATCGATGGAAAAGTACGACAAGTAAGTACGAAAAGTTTATAAACTCCCTGCGGTTTAATGAGCAGTTAGCTAGGTAGTCGCATCAATTATCAGACGACAAAAAAGCCTAGAACCAAAAAGAGGAAATAGACAATGCAAACTATACATTGGGAAAATAGCCTTAACAAAAGTTTTAAATACAGTTCACTAGTTTCTGCCTCACAGTCTTTGCATCACCATGTGAAGATAGTAAAGATAGCCAAAAAACACGGAGGTGTTTGATAAATGAAAGCAATACAAGCAATAAAAAAGATGGTGGCTTTAGGAATGGGATTGACGATGGTAGGCGCTACGATTTTCGGAGCGTCAGCAGCAAAGTTGTCAGACTGGCCAGCGCCGTTTGTAGTTAACGGTACGCCTGCCTCAAACTTGGCAATTATTGTCGGCGACCAGGCAGATGGTTCAGACGTGGTTGGTGCAGTGGACATCATCCAGAGTTTGCAATCACAAGCAGTTATTAAGACTGCAGCTCCAGGTGCGCCTTCGCAGCTCGTGGTTGAAGGTGACGCTGTGGAAGTTGGTTCAACGTCAGACTTGCTGGAAATTGGCGAGCAGATTGGAGACGTTCGTGAGACCTTTACAGAAGTTGACTTGGACATGCTGAAGGGCGGTCAGATAGTCACTGATGAAGGCAGCACGGAATTCAACCAATACTTGAGATTCCCGCTGGCATTTGAATTGACAGACCCAGCCTCAACTACGGTAACTTTTGCAGAAGATGAAAGAGACCGTGTTGGACACTACTTGTTTTTCAACGATGACGACCTTATTTTCCAATGGGAATTAGAATTTGAAGAAGGTCTCGAATCAGAAGTAGATGGCGATGACCTTGTTGACTTGGAAGACGAGGACATCACTGTTCTCGGACAGCCTTTCGTCATTGTTGACACTGACGTCCGAAACGGTTCAAACGTCCTTGGCGGTAGCTCCGATATTATCGCAGGCGGTAGCCCAGACTTGACTATCGAGTTAATCGGTGGTGCAGTCTCAGCAGTCCTTGGTGAAAACGACAAGGAAACATATGTCGTTGACGGCAAGG
>CAYSMN010000002.1:0-11440 GCA_964432255.1 uncultured Methanosarcinales archaeon
AAGTCTGGCGCGATGGTCAATTGCTGGCCTGAGTTGTTAATTATGAATGTTATGTTAAATGTAGGCGTGACGTCGAATATTAATGGGTCGTTGTCTGCGTCTCTGAATACTTGTGATAAGTTTAGCGTGTAGTTTGTGCTTTCGTTGATATTTGGTATTTTTGGTATTGATATAACAACTGGTGCGTCGTTGACTGGAGTTACTGTCAAGCTTACAGCTGTTGAAACCATTGTTGTTCCGTCTGTTACGTTTACGCTTATCGTGCTTGCGCCGTTTGCGTCTGGTTTAGGATATACAGTCAAGTACTGGCCGTCGTCAAGGCGTGCTGTTGCGAGTGAGGTGTTTGCAACGCCTGCAACTGTGAATACAAGGTTTGCTAATGGCGTGTCTGCGTCTGTTACAAAGTCTCTTAAGTTCAAAACTCGTACAGCTGCTGTGTCTTCTGCTGTTACAACGGTTGGCACTGAGCCCCATACTGGTGCGCTTGCAGTTGAGTCAACGTTGACTATGATGCTGTCTGTTGCAGTCGCGTTTTGAGTGTCGTTTAATCTGAAAGTGATGGTGTTTGTTCCGGTGAAACTTGCAGCCGGAGTTAATGTTACAATGCCTGTTATCTGGTTTATGCTGACTGCTATGCTTGTGTTTCCACCGATTACTGTCAAAACAAGTGAGCTGTCTGAGTCCTGGTCGTCTTGGACGTAGTCGTGGTAGTTGAATTTTGCAAAACTGTTTGATTCTACTTCAATAGTGCTTGGCAAGTTCATGAATGGTGCCGTGTTTGCGTCGCTTTCATTGACGCCTGAGTGTAATACAACAGCAACCGTCTTGTCTGTAAAGACGTCTACTTTGTTGCTCTTTGAGCCAAAGCCAGAAGCGCTTACAGTGTAAGTGTATGTTCCTTCTGGTACTGGTGAGAAGCTAATTGTGCCGTTTGCATTGGTTGGGCTTGTTCCAATACCGTTCAGGGTAACTGATGCGTTTGGTATTGCTGAGCCGTTGTCTGCGTTTCTGATGTTAAATGTGACTTTGTATGATAATGAGCCGATTACTGTCAAGAGCATGCTTTCTTCATCTGTGATTTCTGGGTTTGTCGTGGTCAATGCTGAGTTTGCTTTGCCTTTTACTGTAATATTATAGACGCCTGCTGTGCTTGGCGTGAATGTGAATGAGTATGTGACAGGGTTTAGGTTGTCCGGGTTTGCGAACAAGGTTGTGCTCGTGCTTAACACTGTTGACGCGCCGTTTTTAACAATATAATCTACGTCTGTCTGTACTGGTGTTAATGGTGCCAGAACGCCGTCTGCGTGGTTGGTTATCTTGTTGTATGAGACAAGTACTGGCTGTCCGGTGCGCGGGTGCGTGTTGTTCACAGTCAGTTGGTTCAATATTGTGTAGAACTGGCTTTTTGGTGTTGATTGTAATACTGTGAATGCTCCTTGTGCGCTGACGTCTTCTAGTGCTGCGCACTGGTCGTCAACTATTTGTGCAGTAACTTTTACTGTGAAGCTTCCTGTTGAAGTTGGTAAGTATGTAAATTGTACAGGGACTGTGCTGTCTGCGATCAATGAGTTGCCCTTTACCGCTGTGAATTCCTGTTTCTGGGTGTGTATTGCTGATCCGCCCTGCAGGATTTCCATCTTGACGATGGTGTCTGCGCCGTAGTATTCTTGTTTGAATTCTGGAGGAACATAGCCAACTTCATTGTTTGTAAGCTGGAATGCGCTTGACGTTTGTGCGTCAAGTTTTGCTGTCATGTTGACAACTAATGGTACGTTTGGTTGTAATTCGTTTACAAAGTTTAATTGTGAGACGACTGCACGGCAGGTGACTGGGTATTTTGTAAATTCGTAGTTGACTGATGTGCTTCCAATTCCTGGTTGTCCATTTGAGTTCCAGGTTGCCTTGATTTCCAATGGTCTGTAGCCTTTGCTGACAAAGAATGCGCCGTATCCGTGTGTGTTCAAAGTGTCTGGATATCTGATTGTTATCTTGCCGTCTATGACGTTTGGTCCTTTTGTTATGCTTCCGCCGAACGCACCTACTTGGTTGCATGCTGCATCCAAACAGTTGTAGACTGAAGAATTTACATTGTTCTGGTTAAAATTGTAAGTAACATCTACTGCTGCGTGGACTATTGGAATCATTAAAAGTGCAAGTAGTGCTAAAAATATTTTTTTCATTTTATTTTGGTCCGATGCCGGCTCCGCCGGTTTCTCCGCCGAATATCTCAGCTGCGCCTGCAGACGAGCTTCCGCCGCCACTGCTGCCACTTCTGTTATGATCGTAGATCAAGTATGCGCCTCCTAAGGTGATTACGACTGAAGTTCCAGTGGAAATAGTATCTGCAATATCTTGTGCGTTGTCGTCTTTTCTGTTGTATTCTGTTCCTGCTCCATATTGCTCCCATTTGCCGGCCTTGACTATTACAAAAGGTGATCCTGAGGAGTACGTGGTGCTTTGAAGTAATCTTGCAAAGCTCTTGGCGCCAAAGTACCATCCTATAATTGGAATTGCTTTGCCAAGTGTAGGCAAGATTTTGACGCTTTCTTCTTCTGGAAGTGCGTAAACGACTTTCTTGGCAAAGTCTCTTGTCATGACTTTTTCAAGTGCAATCCAGTCTTCATCTCTAATTGTTCCTGCTTTGTGTGCTTGGTCTCCGATTGATTTCAAGTGGAAGTAGTGGAATTGTCCTAGAATGTGCTTGCTGCCTCTGCCGAAGTCTGCTGCTTCTTCTTCTGCCGCTTTCATTACAGCATCGTAAAGCTCGCCGACAGTTTTGTCTCCAAAGGACCTGTATTCCTCTCCAAGCGGGCTTGCCTTTGAAATAAACCTGCCTACTGGCAATGGTCTGATAGCAGCGAGTACTTTTTCACCATGCGCGTACATGTCCTCGCCAGACATCGACTTGTTTATCTTTACGGTCAAATCTTCGGCTGACGCTATTTGGTTAAGTTGGAACTCGTGGTGGTTGATCGCTGCTTGTGATACTGACATCTGGTCAAGCAGTGTAAGAAGCTCCGTGTTGTACTCAACCATTTTTTTGAAATCTGCGTTTTTGCCTAAACGTTTCTCTAGTTTTTGGCGAGCTTCGTGGCTGAGGTCGTTTGAGTCAAGTGATACCTTGAGTTGCGCGATATAGTTCATCGTTTGTGCTATTTGGTCATTGGAAATCTCTGCTGGCAATTGTAGTGCGCCGAAGTCGACATTTTTCTTCAAATCTTTGATTAGGATGTGCTTGATGCCAGTTGTCTTGAAAATATCGTACAGAACTCCGTTTTGCCTTTCAAGTTCGTTGAAGGCTTTTACGTCTGCGCTTGTTCCAGGCATCCTGTCAACCAACTTTTTCAAGCGGTCAGGGGTTTTGTACTGGCTTATGCCTTTTGCAGAATTTTCATCGAATTTGAAGTGCTTGTCAATTGCTTCATCAACTTGATTGCCATCTTTGGCGTGGTATTCTTTTGGAAGTATTCTTGTGCTGTAACGGCCTTTTGCTTCTTCTGATGCCGGGTAATATCCTGTCGCGTTGCAGCCGTTTGCAGATACGATTCCCGCAGCTGCAACAACTGGAATTACAACTTTTCGCATCAAGAAACCAACTACTGAATCGAGTGTTGAGTGTGATTCTGTCTGGGCATTATTGCTGTTAACCATTGTTTTTGATACCCCCGAAGAGGAGTAAAATACTTGCCCCTATATAAAGGTTTCGGTTATTCAGCACTAAGCAGTAGTAACCAAAGTACCTAGAACAGACTATAGTATAGAATCAATAAAAGGCGGTTTAAAGGGTAAAATATTGGAAAAAGAAGGTATTATTCGTCTACCCAGTCTTCAGCTGATGCTTCTACGTCTTCTTCTTTCTCGCCAGAAACTTCAAGGTCTTCTTCGTATTCTGCGTCTTCGTTGCTGTCAACAACCGGGTCGTCTTGTTCTAATGGTTTTTCTACTACTTCTTCTTCTTCTTTATCGTATTCTTCTACCTTTTGTTCCTTCTTTTTTGGCAACTAAACCACCTCAAAATTGAACCAATTTTGAGACCAGCCAAACTACGTTTGGCGTGCCTCGTGTGATTACAAGCTTCGTTTGTGTGCCCTGCGCGATGGGCGTGCCTTCTCTACGCCTTTGCCCTTATGTCGAAGTCCGCGGTGCTTTCTTCCGGCGCTGGTGATTCCGCGGAACGCTCGCCCGCGTGTCTTGCCAACCCAAGCAGTTCTCTTGTCTGCCATAACGCTTGGGTGTGCTCTGTCTGCGAGGATGACCTCGTACCAGTAGTTTTTTCCGTCTTCTGCGACGTAGTATGAGTTTAGAACTTCACAATTTGGATACGCCATGTTTGCTCGCTGTTCCGCTATTGCTTGATAGTTTTTGTGCAGGTTTAATCGTGCGCCCATGTTGTGTGAGTGCCTGCCTCCGCTCCAGTCTGGCCTGCGGTGCGAGCCTCTGGTGAGTCTCTGCCTGACGATAAATATGCCTTGTTTTGCGCGGTAGCCGAGTGCTTTCGCGCGGTCAAGCCTTGTTGGGTGCTCTATCCTGGTGGTGACAGACTCTTGCCTCCATGCGATGAGGCGTTCTCTTTTCAAGTCTGCCTGCATGCCGTCTGCCTGCCATTTGCTGACTAAGTACTTATAGAGTCCCATGGTTGTGCGGGTATTGTGAGTGCTTTAAAAAGGTTTCTATACCGGACTTCCGCAGAATCCGCACGTTAGAATTTGTTTTTTGCTGTCAAACACGGCGTCTCTGTCATAATGGATGATGTGCTGGCATCCTCCGCAGTGCGGTTCTACCAGGTCTACTGTGTCAAAGTATTTTATTGGTTCCATGTCTGACTCCCTCCAGTTCTGCCTCTTTTGTTTACAAAAGAGACCAACCGAAACTTGTTTCGGTGCTGCCTCAATTTCCTCTTTTTAAGAAGTTAGAATATCATATAGGAACTGTCAGTTTTATATTTAGTCCTTGAATTTTATATAAAATATTAAAATCCTGCCAGCGAGCTCTGCTTTGTAGAACTCAGTAAATCATCAACTTGTATTCCAAGAACTGCGAATATTCTCTCTACCCCAGGTATGATTTGGTTTTGTATGTAATATTCTCCATCATACTCTTCCTGTGTTGTTTCTTCAGGCAATTTTACTTTGTCGCGTATTACTTTTCCTTTTCCTTTTACTACGACATATTTGACTATTGTTCCTGCTCCAACTGTCATGCCTTTTGCTTCCATGCGTTGTGCTGCTGCCACGTGTGGCCCTATTGATGAGTATGCTTCTGTCCCTTTTGACAGTGCAGTGCGGATAACTACTTTATCCAGCGGAATTTTATTCTTGCGCATCTCTTCAACAACGTCTCTGACGTATGCTTTTGCTTTTGGCGCGTCGTGTTCTTTCAGGATAATTTCAAGCACTTTTCGCTGTACGTCTTTTGCTATGAAACTCCAGTTTCTTCTGACGCTTTCAAAGCCTTTTATTTTCATGTTGTTTTTTTCGTCGATGAGCGCGTATTTTTTCTTCGCGCCGCTTTCTCCTGCTTTCAAACTTACAAAAATACCTGCGGGGTAGAATCCTTCGTAGTCAAGTTCCATTAGGCCTGGCAGGTCTTTGTTAATCGTATCCATTAATGCCAGTGCATCTTCTTTTGTTTTCTTGTCTAATAATAAGAACACGCTATCTGTATCTGAATACAGCACGGTAAATCCTGCTTGCTGTGCCGTATCGATTGCCTTATGTATGTAGTGTCGTGCCCATGCTGTTGTGCTTTCTGCGCATTCTATGCAATAGTATCGCGCTGGTGCGAAGCCCATGTAGCCGTAGAAGCTGTTCGCGAGTACTTTCAGTGCTTCTGAGCGTGCAGCAAGCAAGGGGTCTTTGCTTGTTTTCAATTGCTTTTTTATTTCTCCTCTTCTTAAGATTAATTCTGAAATCACTGTACTAAACAATCCTTTTCTTTTTGCGCAGTACCAGAATGTTCCTCTTTCTGTTTCGACTTTTGGCGTGTCTTTGCAGCAGTCGCAGTTTAGCGTGCCTTTGCTGATGTTGTGGCTAGAAACTATGCTTGGGTACAGGCTCTTGTAGTCAAAAACGGCAATTTTTTGGTAGAATCCTGGTTTTGGCTCGTAGACGTACGCTCCTTTTATTCTGTCTGTCATTCTGCTCATTTCGTCTCTTCTGTTTGGCCTGTTGAGCAGTATTTCGTTTCTCGCGCTTGCTTGGTTCATCAAATACCATTCTACAAATGTTGAGAACGTCATTCTGTTGATATCGTATGGCGGCAGTCTGATGATTCTGACGAACTCGATTAAGTTTGGCAGGACTTTTTCTGTGAGTTTGTACGTGAGGATGCAGTCCTGCAGGTTATACTTGCAGTATTCTTCAAGTTCTTTTCCGCCTCTGTCCCAAGCTTTGAAGAATTCGTCCATGTCTACTTTGTGTTTTCGTTCGCCGATGAGTTCTCCGGCAACCGCATCAAGTGAGTAGCTGTCGGTCTTGAGTGAGCGTGCAATGACTTTTCTGATAAACTTAAAGATGTCAATATGCGCGATGCCAGTTATCTTGGCTTCTGATTGTGTCCTACCGGTAATTTCGAGCTGGCTATAGTCCAGCCCTAAGTCAAGCTTAATCTTGTGGATTTTTGCCCTTTCTGCGATATACGGCAGGTCAAATCCGTCTGTGAAATAGCCCGCAAGCATATCCGGACCATAATCTGCCACTAACTCAACAAATCTTTGCAACATTTCTGCTTCTGTTGGAACAAATTCAATGTACTTCTCTTTAGTTTCAAACTTTTTCCATGTGATGACGCGTGAGAACTTGTCTCCATACAGCCCAATCATTAATATCGGGTGTTTTTTCATGTCTATCTTGTTCTCTGGATTGTACGTTTCAATATCGACAGCCAGTAATTTCGGCTTGAGCGTGTCTTCGCTTGCAGGCATTATCTTCTCTGCTTGTATGCACGTTACTTTTGACTGCCATGGAACTTCTTTTCCTTCAACAATTGTCAAAGTGAGTGGAATAATGCCTTTGTCGATCAGATACCTGCGCGTGTAGAGAATGTCGTATTCATACACGCCATCAACGCCTGGCAGTTCTTTTGCGAGTTCTTTGATAACGGGCACTCCTTTTGGCATGTTAACAAAGACTTTCAATGCTTTTATTGGATGCTCGTTGAGGTTTTTCTTGACTTTCTCAACTCGCACAACACGATAGTCTTCTTGCATTAACGCTTCGAGAACTTTGACATCAACATCTCCGACAACATAGAAGTATGGCTCAAACTGTTCATCAAGCACGCAAATTTGCTTAGCGTCAACAGTTCGGCCGTATAACTGTATGATTGGTTTTCCGTTCTTTACAGTGTAGTTGATGTCTGTTGGGTAAAAGCTTGTTTTCACGAGAATTATTGCTGTTTCTTGGGTTTTAAATGTTCCGGAAGAGAGTCATACACTAGTGTTTCTAAGTGTGCAGGAGTGAACGGCTTGTGAAGGACTGCTGCGTGTTCAGGTACTCCTTCTGGAAAATGATCAATGCTCACCATGAAAATGACTTTGGTGCCTGGTTTCGTTGCCTGCATGGCAGAGTATAAGTCCTTGCCCCCATTGGGAACGTCTGTTATGACCAGATCTGATGCGGGTATGTGTGGGTGCGCATCGCGAGCATGGCTCACAGTGATGACCTGATATCCTTTTCCACCAAGCACTTGCGCAACAAGCTTTCCGACTGTTTCATGATAAGCATTGCAGAGGACTATTGCGGGTCTGTAGACGTCGTTCATTCACTACAAGTGCAACGCTGTGATATTTATAGTTTTGGCTCAATATGTCGAAAATCCCCGGAAAACGAAAGTTTTCTTGGGCTTCGATTTCCGAAGTCTTTTTAAACGTTAACAGCGCACACTAAGCAATGGCATTACCAAAAGAGGGTATTCCACCACCTGCATCACAGCGTTGCCCGCGGTGTAAAAAAATATCGTTATCGTTTGACCCTGCAACGAACTCAGTCAGATGCGGTTCGTGCGGGTATGAAGTGAGGTTGAGAGAATGAGTGAAATTCATAAAGCGCAAAGAGTTGGTGTTTTTGTTGACGTGCAGAACTTGTATTATTCTGCAAGGTTTGTATATAATTCGCATGTTAATTTCAAGACGATTTTGCAGGACGCTGTTAAAGAACGAACATTAGTCCGCGCATTGGCTTACGTTATCAAGACTGAAGATTTTAGCAAGGAAAAGTTTTTTGATGCCCTTGGCCATATTGGTTTTGAGATTCGCGCAAAAGATCTGCAGATTTTTTACGGCGGCGCCAAGAAGGGTGACTGGGATATTGGAATCGCTATGGATTGCATTGAGCTTGCTCCTCGCCTTGACACGATAGTGTTAGTCAGCGGTGATGGCGATTTCGTGCCATTGATAGAACATCTCAAGCGCGCTTTGGGCTGCCGTGTTGAGGTCGTCGCGTTTGGCAAGAGCGCCAGCGCAAAGTCCATAGAAGCCGCTGATGACTTTTTGGATTTGGACAAGGACACAAAGAAATATTTGATTAAGCCGATTAAGAAGCTGACTCCTGTTAACAAGGAAGTGGAAACGCATCACATGGGAGCAGAGAATGGAAGTAAACGAAAATAATTTTGAAAAGGAAGTGTTGAAGAGCAACAAACCGGTCGTGGTAGATTTTTGGGCGCCGTGGTGCGGCCCGTGCAAGATGATTGCGCCCGTGTTTGAAAAACTTTCTCATGAGTTGAAGGATGTGAAGTTTGCCAAAGTTAACGTCGATGAGAACAACAGTTTGGCGTCTCAGAATGGCGTGATGGGCATTCCCTGTATAATAATCTACAAAAATGGTGAAGAGGTTGAACGCATTGTTGGCTTCCAGACTGAGCAGCAGTTGAAGGCTAAGCTGACAAATGCGTTGTCCTGATGCTTGCCATCATTAATTTTAAGGCGTACAAGACTTCTACTGGGCTAAATGCTATCAGGCTAGCAAAAATCTGTGAAAAAGTTGCCAAGAAAGAGCGCGCGAACATTGCTGTTGCCGTTCAGCCTGCTGATATTTTGGCTGTCGCAGGCCATGTTGACATTCCAGTGCTAGCACAACATGTTGACGCCATAGAATTCGGCGCGAAGACTGGCTGGATTTTGCCTGAGAGCGTTCAGCAGATGGGCGCTGTTGGCAGTTTGATTAATCATTCTGAGCATCAGATTCCGCTAGCGCAGATTAATGCTACAATTAAGCGGCTGAAAGAACTAGGTATGTTGTCTGTCTGTTGTGCAAACACACCTGCCACCGCAGTTAAGATTGCTAAATTCAAGCCAGATATTATTGCAATCGAGCCTCCTGAGCTTATCGGAGGCAACATTGCTGTTTCGCAAGCAAAACCGCAGGTGATTACACAGACAACCCATCGGATTAGAAATATCCCAATCCTTTGCGGTGCCGGCGTCAAAACAAAAGATGACGTTGTCAAGGCAGTTCAACTCGGTGCAAAAGGCATTCTTGTTGCTTCTGGCGTTACAAATTCGCCGAATCCTGAGAAGGCGTTAACTCAATTGGTGCGTGGTTTTCTTTAATGCCAATATAGAATTACTGGTGTGTCTTTAGGCAGTGCTTTAATGTATGCTAGCGCGGCTTTGCCCATTGGAGTAATCCCTGGAGTAATATTTCCTGTTTGTCTTATCCCTTTTAGTTGTTCTGCAAATGCGTAAGTTAGATCATTGTCGTATGCGTCTCTGCGGGTTTTTAATCTTTGTTCGTGCTCTGGTATCCACACTTTTGTTTTTGGAGGCAGAATTATTGGGCGTACGACGACTTCTATTCCGCTTGCAGTATACACCGAATTTGCTATTTGTCCAAATATCGCATAATCCCCCGGAACATCTAGAACCGTCCCTACAATAATCATTTGCTTCGTTATCTCTTCTTTGCCTCTTAATGGCAAAAACTTCAAATCAAGCCCCATTAATCTAGGTAAATGTAACTCATTTATTAAGCTTACTAAATGTAATAACCTTCAAGTAGTGAATATGCCGAAAGCTTTATAAGGGCGTCATGTCAAAAGATATATATACACTGCCGTTGTTACTTTGTTTTTAGTAAAAAAAGGGGAATTCTGTAGCCGGCGGTGAACGTCATACTCATGGGCTTAGTCGCAGTATTTGGAGACTCGCACGGAAATAAGGAAGCATTAGACGCAGTGCTGCGTAGCATTGCAGCCAGAGTTGAACGCGGCGCCCAAATTACTCATTTTATCTGCACCGGTGACCTGGTTGGTTACGGCCCTGATCCGAGATATTGCGTCCAGAAGGTTTACGAGCTTTCCAGAAATGGTAATCTGCTGGCGGTTGTCGGAAATCATGATCTTGCAGCCAGAGACAAAATTGCAAAGCCTGAATTGATTCTTGCAGAAAATACGGGAATGACTGGCTCTGGCGCGTATGAAGGTATTCATTGGGCAGTGAGGCAGCTGTGCGGCGATTCTACGCGCATTCCAATTGAGAACAAGCCCCCTAAGCCAGCGCAGGGCGAAGATCCTGATCAGTACAAGCAGGCATTGTACGATTGGCGCCAGAAGCAAGTCGAGCCGCAGACGCAGCAAGTCATTCGTGACGCGCTTGCTTATGGGCATGACAGGGGGCTAGCGCGGGGTGCTACAAATGCGTTGTTTGTTGACTCGCGGGTGGGAGTGTCTTTGAAGGACCGATTTAAGCCTGGTTCAGACATTGCACGATCAACGTACCGAGCAGGATTGGAGCATGCAACCTTGGACGAGCTGCGCGCAAATCGTCACCAGGTTGGAAATCTCATAGAGAGCAGGGAAAATTCGGAATTGCGCGCGTACCTGAATGGTCTGCAGCCAGAACTGCGTGGCGAGATAAAAGTTGATGACAAAACCATTCCGATCATGGTCGTACACGATAACCCGTTCAAGCCAGGAGATGCCACTTATTTGGTTGACAAGGAGCGGCATCGAAAGATGAGGCGGCGTTCAGATGCGCGCATTGTTGATGAAGTGTTTGCAGAGTGGGACACTTCCAATTGGAAAGACGTTCAGGTGATCTGTTTTGGCCATTCCCATTTTGATGGCGTGTATGCCGACAAGGACAGATTGATCATCAACCCAGGCACCGTGGGAATTCCGAGAGGCGATTCATTAGAAGCGACTTATGCGCTCTGGAATCCCGCGATGGAAGGAAAAAACAGCGTTGAGATTGTTCGTATCAAGCGCGCCGGCTGGAGAATGACGCGTGAGAAGATGAAGATGTATGGTCTCCCAGACAAGTTTGAGCACATTCATGCGGAGGTAGCATAAGATGGTTGACGAAATGTCTGGAGAAGAAGTTGTGGAGATTCCTCCAATTTCACCTCCCGCACCAGATCTCGCAGCTGCTCCTGAGCAAAATCCTGTCCCAGCCGCAACACCTCCAGCACCAGAGCCCGCAGCTGTTCCGGAGCCAAATCCT
>CAYSMN010000002.1:11540-31289 GCA_964432255.1 uncultured Methanosarcinales archaeon
CCCAGCCGCAACACCTCCAGCACCAGAGCCCGCAGCTGTTCCGGAGCCAAATCCTGCTCCAGCTCCACCAGTAACGCCAGAAGAAGTGGAGGCAGCACCGGCAGAACCACCAGCAGAAGAGCAAGCAGCTCCACCAGCAATGCCAGGACATGTGGAATTTCAAGAAATGGTAAGGAACTTGACAGAGGTTAGGCCTGATCCGCCTGCAGAACCTCCAGCCGAGGATAGGAAGCCTCATACCGATACCAAGTCAGGGAAAGCTCCGCTCGACGGAAAGATGCTGGGAAAGTATGTGATTCTCACAAAGCTGGCAAGTGGCGGCATGGGTGACGTGTGGACAGCAGTTGACCCGTTTGCCGGGCTTGAAATAAAACTGTTGCACGATTCAAAGCGAGACCCGATGCTTGCTGGCCTGGCCAAGGTTGCAGGAATTTTGCCTGGTGATAGCGATGACGTCAGGAGAAACAAAATACAGGAATACATGGTTACGCGGCGTTTTGAATTTGAGAAATTGAGTGAAGAACAGAGGAAGGCTTTAGTCAGAGAACAACACGAATACGCAAGAGACCCGCGGGTTCCAAGGGTCGTGATTAAGACTTTGGCTCCAAAGTTTTCTGATGATGAGGATATCGTAGAGCGCTTTAAGCGTGAAATTAAGATTTGCTCGCAGCTCGACCACCCCAACATTGTCAAGATCTTGGGATCCGGCCAGCATAACGGCATGCATTATGCGGTGTTGGAATATGTGCCTGCAATTGATTTAGATGAAGCAAAGCTGACGCCTGAGCAGGCAACGTTGGTGATCAGCAAAACATTGGACGCATTGATTCATGCCCATGAAAAGAAGGTTTTGCACAGGGATATTAAGCCGGACAACATTCTTGTAACGAAGGACTTCAAGACGGTAAAGTTGACTGACTTCGGGCTCGCAAAGGTTGTTGATGCAACGCTCATCATCGACAAGCTGACGAAGTCAAATGTGATCATGGGAACCCCATTCTATGTGAGCTATGAGGCTGCATGCTCAGCACCAATTGTTGAAAAGTCCGATGTGAACTCGTTGGGAGCAACCTTCTATAAATTGCTGACCGGGCAGCCGCCAGCAACTGGAACAAATGCCCGGGAAGTGGTTCTCAATGTTCAATCAATTGATGACCCTCCGTGGATTAGAGAGTTAGCGCCTCACGTATCTCAAGACGTGGAAGATGCAGCCATGTTGATGGAAACAAAGGACATCAACATGCGCACATCAACGTACGAAGCCAGGGATCTTATCTCTACGATTATCAAAGAAAAGCGGTACGTCCACCGAGAACCGACCAGAGACCAGGCTGAAAACAGAAGTCATGAGATTAAGCAGCTCACCCGCGAAATCAGCAAGTTATCCAAAACGGTAAAAAAGGCGACCAGGATTGGACAGGCTCCTGTCGAATTGTACGAGCTTGCGCAGAAGTTCGAGCGATTAGGCATGTTGCATGATCCAAAAGATGGCGTTTATTGCAAGATGCACGCGAAAAAAGATGACGAAGGTGCCAAATCTGAGGAAAAAGAACACCGAAGCGCTCGCTTGGACGCCTTGGAACACGCAGTCACGTATTATGAGGACTTCTTCAGAAACAAGAAACCAGGGGAACTCAGTGAAGAGCAGATTCTTGCACAGCAGTACAGTAAGCCATTGGCCGAGAAGAGGGCAGGGCTGGAGAAGAGACGCCTTAAGCGTCTCAATGAACTTGGCCAGCTTCAAGTGCAGGCTCCAAGGCGCCACAAGAGGACGCTGGGCATTGCAGCCGGAGTACTGGCCGGAGTGCTTGCTGTTGCAGGAGGAATAGGATACGGGTTAAATGAAAAGGCGCGAAAGGATCGCATTAGCGAGAGAATTGTGGCTGCCGAACAGGCATTCCAGTCAAAGGATTACAGCACTGCAATGGCAAAATTGTCAGAAGCCAAGCAGGACGCGGTGAACTATCTTGAGTCACACGATTTCAACCAAAGAATCATCGGCTTGAGAAGCCGCGTTGAGAATGCTGATTTGCATGACCGTGTTTCTGTTGTGTATTCGAACGCGAGGGAACTTGCATTTAATAAAAAGGACTTCGCAGGAGCGCGAAAGGAATGTGACGAGTCAGTCAGCATTGAGGCAAAGCTCACGGATGAAACGTTAAAAGCTAAATTGAACCATGCACGGCTGGAATTGGCAGAGAGCTCTTATGCAATGGTGCGCACTTTGATTGAGGAGCACAAGTATTCTGAGGCGTCAGCAGGTATTGGATTTGTGAACAGGCTTCTTGACCAGACCAACAATGAATTAAAAGAAAAAGCAGGTGCATTGAGGGCAAAATTGAAGGAAGATGAGGGCAAGATCATAATCTATCTCGGCGAGATCAAGATGTATGAAGGCTTGATGGAGTTGTTCAACAAGGTTGCTGCCGATTATACGAAATTGGACGAGCAGGTAAAGGCCGGCAAATTCCCTAAGCGCACAGAACTTGATCAGCTGGATGGCACGTTGGACCAGATTTCAACAAAGCTGATAAAAATTGAGCCTGAGTCAATTGGCAAGGCTGAGTTCGATAAGAAAGTGAGCGCGGTGAAGGAAACAAAGGATAAAGTTGGCACATTGGTTAAGGATCTTGACGCGCGCCAAATCGCTCATCTTTCAAAGCTTGCGAAGGAGCTTGGCGATTACGTAAACAGTGTTGAGGATTATACTAAGGAAGGTGTTTCTGGAAAGGTAAATGCCGCAAAGGGCGCCTTGGAAGTCGCGAAGGGCATGTATGCCAATATGGACCAGAATGCTGATGATTTCAAAGCAGTTCAGCAGAAGCTGACAATCATTGATGCTAAATTGCAGGATCTGGATAGAAAAGTGATCGAGTATGATGTATTCATTAAAGTTTCCAAGGATGGAACCGCTGATGAAAAGCTCACTGCTCTGGCAAGTCTTGTAAAGATTTACATCGGCGTTGGGCGTCTTGTCGAGGCGGAAAAGTCTCTGAACGACATTGCCGACAAATCTGGCTTGGGCGTGTATACAAAAATCATCGAGCTTGAGAAAAAGGTTTCTGAGGCTTCTCAGTACGTGAAGCGCACTCCTCTGGGCCTTGATTCAAGCGTTATCGACAGTTATTCTGCTGTTGTTGAGGCTTACAAAGCTGACGTTTCAAAGGCTGATACAGTTTTGGCTTCTTTGGCATTGCTTTCAGAGAGGTCAAAGCTTGACGCGAAGGGCGCTGAAGTCGAGCTTAGAGCTGTTAAATCTTTGTTCAGCAGGGTTACGGAGCTTAAGGAGCTCATCAAGAATGACCCCAAGCCAGAGTACGATTTGGAGCTGAAAGATAAGGAAAAGTCGCTTTCAGATAAGAGTTCTGCGTCGTATAATGCTTTGAGTCAGTTCTCTGCAACGGCCCGCGCCGTGCTTGATGCAGCCGGAAAGCCAATGCCTCAGTTGGACTTCGTGAAACAGCTTAATGAGGCTTACAAATCTGCTGGATACCAGAAAAAAGCAGATGCCGTGCTTGAGCGTTTCAAATAAGTCTGTGGAAGAACGTTGCAGTAATGTATGTTTCTATGAACGCTGCGAGAAAGATTGATATCAGGCTTAAGACGAGCAGTATGAAGCAGTTTCTCAATACGTTTCTGAATTGTTCTCCGGCTAGTTTTTCGTGGATTATCGCTCTGGATAGTGTTGCGCCTGCGATTGCTGTCAGAATGTAGCCCGCGCTTTCAGGAAGCAAGTGCAGAAGCGATATGGCTGCCAATTGTGCTGCTGTTGCCCAGCGGGCGAATAGTTCCACGACAAATGCTGCAAAGAATGATGCATTGTAAGCTACAAGGAATGCTGCTCCTGCACCGTAAAAGATTGACAGCACAAAACCGATAAGCAAATATCTGAGGTTGTGCGAGAATAATGCGATGGCAGTCGTCATATCTGGAATGTAGGGCTGTCCGGTGAAGCTGGAAATCGCGGTTGGTCTGAGATGGTCTTGCTCGAGTTGTGTGATTTGATAATCGAGTGTGTGTGCGTTTACAAATCCAAGCACTAAAAATCCGATTAATAGTCCGAGGAATGCGCCGAGGTAGCATTTGATAATGGTGTGGTGTTTTCGCCAGAAATGAGAGCTGCCTGTCCTCTCTATTTTTTCTTCGATAATTATCAAATGGTGCAGACTTGGAACGAGTAAAATAGTCAACAATAACACTATTGCGAGGCTTTGGTCTGGAAAGAATATCACTTGTACTGCATACGCAACAAAGACGTACACCGCACTTAGAATGAATACGAATGGCACGTGTTGTATGACTATTTTTCTATCTAGGAGTTGTTCAAGCACCATCGCCTTTAAAGTACCCGTTCCAGTCTATTCCTGAGTCGTCTTTTGGTCTTTTCTTGTAGGCGTAGATGCCCATTCCTACGATTAGCGCGAGTGCAATTAGTAGTGCCAGCCATTTGATGTTCTTGCCAAGGTCAAAGATGCCGGTTCCTTTTGGAGTTAGCGCGTCTCTTGGTGGTTCTGGTGGGAGTGGAACATAGTCTGTTGGTGGCGGCGTGCTTGGCTGTTCTGCTGGCTGGTCAGGTATTACCGCATTATTGTCGTTTGAGCTTGTGTCTGCTGGCGGCTCGTCTGGTTTGACGTAGCTTGCGGCGCCGCTCCAGGATGAGTCATACCCATTGCTGCCGTCTCTTCTTGAGCTTTGTGAGGAGGTTGGATTTGAAACCGTTAGTGTTGCATCTGCTGTGTATGTGTAGCCGTCTTCTGTGTATTCTGTGGTTACTGTGTACGTGCCTGGGCTTGGCGCGCTGAATGAGATGCTGTATTCGTTGTTCTCATCCAATTCTATTGTGAAGTCACCGCTTGGCGTGTTTACTGTAACATCGTTTTCAGTGACGTTTCCGTCTGTTGTCAGGTCTCCTGATGCGGTTACTGTTGCGTCTTCTGTTGTTGTTGATGGTGAGAGCGCCAGTGTTAATTGGTGGTTTGGCACTACTGTTATCGTTTTTGTTTCAGTTGTGGTGTGGCCGACGTCATCGGTCGCGGTTATTTCAAGTGTTTTTGTTCCGAGGGTATCTGAGCTGATGTCGCCATCGTAGTCATCACCTGATTGAGTAAGCGCCACATCTTCTCCATCGAATGTTGCGTTGACGCTTGCCAGTCCAATTGTATCAGTTACTGTTGCGGTGAACGTGTCTGTTTGTGTTCTGAGTATGAATGGGTTGTAGGCGAGTGTTATGACTGGCGGGGCAGTGTCAAGGATTATTGCTAGTGCGTGTGTGTCTGTTAAGCCTACTCCGTCTGCGCACGTTACGCTTGCAGTGTAACTGCCTTCGCTGAAGCTGCTCAGGTCAAGGGTTGTTGATTTTTCTGTTCCATTTGTTGCGTTGTACGTGCCGAGTTCAGTGCTGTCGAGTTTTAATACACAGCTGAGCACTGCTGCAATGTTGTCTGTTGCTGTGAATTTGAATGTTGTGCTTTCTGTGGCAAAGGCGGTTGGCGCTGTGAGTGTGACGTCTGGTGCTGTGCCGTCAAATAGGAGTTCTCCTGTTTCTGTTGCTGTTTCTCCGGGCGCGTTTGTTGCCGTGAATGTGTAGCATGCTTTTTCGCCTTCATCATAGCCTGAAAAGTCTGCAGTGCTTGCGTAAGTGTCTCCGCTTTTGGTCAGGGTAATTGTTGTATCTGTTCCGTTTCCGCAGTCATTCCAGGTGTATGTGGCTGATGTAACGCTTGTTTCTGCATCAATAATTGTTGCACTGATTGATTGTGATGGGTTGTTTGCTTTTGCGTAATCGTCTGGTTTGATGTTTGTTATTGCTGGAGGGCTGGCGTCATTCAGAATGGTAATCGTATACGCTGTTGAGCTTGAATCAAGTGAAATCGTGACTGTTTCGTTTGTGCTCGCTGTTACGTTTGGCGCGGTTACTTTGAATTCAAAGACTGCGCTTTTGACGTTTGTTTCTATGCTGCCGTCTTTCCATAAGGCGCTGTCTGAGTCTTGTACTTTTGTCCAGCCGGTGTAGGATTCTGCTGCAGTGATTGGCAGTGTTGTCGTTTCCACTTCTACTTCATCAATGACCGAGCTTCCTTTGTAGTTATTGATGTCTATTGTTTCCCACGCAGAAGTTGTCTCATATATAGTGGTGGGTGTGAGTGTTACATTTGCTGCAGAAACTATTGCTGCGACAAGCAATACTGCTAAAATAAGTGATACTGGCGTTTTCACTCTCTTTTTTCCCTCGCTTGTAAGTATAGCGCACATATATAAAAAGGTTACTTTTTTGTATACTGGGAGAGCAATTGTTAACTGCCCCACTGTCTGGTGACAATGAAACTTTTTAACTGCTATTTGCCTTAACTCACAGGGGGTAAATATGTTAAAAGGGGTGGTATTAGCCATAGTATTCTTTTCATTAGGTTTCTCGCTGGACACGTCTCTCCCTGCTGAAGTTCGTTCAGCCACAACTGATACAGTGGTGGAGAGCGTGCAGCGGATTCCTTTTGACGCTATCAAAGTATTTCCTGACGAAGTGCGTATTGAGCAGCCTGGCTTGCATTACGCAAAGGTGAATTCCGACAGCATGGCGCCTTGGCTGACTCATGATTCTGTCGTGTTTGAAAAAGTTCCCGAGTCAGCAGATGAAATTAAGCTGAACGACGCCATTTCATTTTACGAGCCTTCTGAAGATACGATTGTGTTGCACATGGTCGTGGATATTGTAGAAATCGATGGCAAAATGTTTTACAAAACCAAAGGCATCGCAAACCCCAACGCAGACCCGTGGCTGGTGCCATTTGAGAACGTGAAGGGAATTATGGTGGGAACGGTCCGCTAATCTGTTGCTGTATTTTATTTGCATATTCCCAGAATTTCTTAATAAGATATTGCATTTCTTCAAGGTCTTCTCGCTGTTCATACTCACGCATTGTATTTTTCATACTTTCTAAATTAACATCATAGTTGGAAATAACATCTTCTATCTGAGACGAATCCATTAGTACATCGACATTCAAACTGATAAGTACCTCTTTATTTTGTTCCAAGAACCTTTGGAAATCAACAAAGTGCGGCCTGGCGGTTTTATATTCGCGAGCAAATGCATTGGCCGATTCTATTACACGAGCCGGCCTGACATTAAAGCCGCCGGGCAAATATGTTCCGCTTTGTTTTACCCTATAATCAAGCGGATTGTAAGCAGGATTGTATTTCATTATGATTCTATCAAGTTTGACAATATCACTTTGGACAATTCGTACATTAGCATCATATTCATTGAGAACGTCCAGTGCATTTTGCTGCGCAGTACCAATAAGTAAAGCAGTTCCTTGATTTTGATAGAATATTGGAATGACAAACAAGGCAACGAGAAGCACAATACCAAGAATATAAGATGAAAACCGCTGAGTTTCATTCATTGATTGCCGACCTCTTTTCAAGGAGGATACCATCACTGTTTTAAATTATTTTCGCCTTTTCATCCTATCTCAACAAAGTCACTTCCCAGGCTTTATTCCGCTGGTAAAATGTGCGCCGGCGCCGGGAGTTTCATGCTCCCGGACCAAACCGAAAAGCTTTTGAACCCGGATACCCTTACGGGAACCAGAGTCTCAGTCTGGCGGACAACCTGATTGTCCAACGCCGGCGTCGCCGATTTTTGTCGGCACTTTTTTCTTTGTTTTACTTCTTAAAGTTTGTATTGGGTTAAAATCCGTAAAGTTTACGGGCTGCGCCGGAAAGTTTACGGAAAACGGTAAGAAATCCGGAAATCACTCGTGCGTGACTAGCAAGTCTTTTAATTCTCTCAGTATTAATGCTGGTATGCCAAAGAAGTACGTCCGTAAATGGGCTCATTTTGAGTCTGGCAAGCTTGGCGGCTGGAGCAAGAAGCTTCCGCAGAGAGAAAGAAGAGTTCTTCTTGAGAAATTAGTCAAGCGTGACGGTTATGCTCCTGTAATTCGGCGTCTTTTGCAGTTGCGTAATGTTACAAAAGATCAGCAGACTGTGGCTAAAGCATCTGCTGACATGATTTACTTGCGTAAGAAATTCCGTGACCGACCTGTCGCGCATAAGGGCAGGATGTGTTAGAGCGCGTATCCTTCTTTTATGAGAACTGCAGCCGCGAAGGGCGGCAGTAGTTTTTTTAATGCTCCAAGTTCTCGGCGTGATGCTTTATCCAGCTTTTCTTTTTGCTGCACCATCCACCAGGAAGTATATCGCTTGAGAAATTCTGTTCCATTGCGCTCTGCTTCTTCGAATTCTGCTTTTGTTGCCAGCGCGTGTGCTGCATTTTTGTCTGAGAATTCGTAATACCCTTTGACGTACAGGTGTGCCGCGCAGGGGTTTCTGAATTCTTCTGGCACAAGGTCGCTCACCACGAACATTAACCGTTTTTTTTCCTTGCAAATTTTTGGATACGTCTCACAATGGCTGAACGTTGCTTCTAAGCCCATGGATCTTTCTTCGCTTTTAGTTGCGCATGTTAGCCCGAATGCTGCGCCGTAATCGTGAATGATGCGCTGTGGAACGCACACGGATGGAACAGCAACATACGGAAAGTTGTCTGCTTTGTATGTCCCTGTACGCAAATTGCCTTGGCATATCATTTCATCGTATATCTGCTTTAGTCTTTGCTGTAGTTGCTGCGTAGCCAACACTGCCACCCCGATATAGATAATTCAGAAATATACACTGTAGAATATATAAAACTTTTTACTCAAACGCCCCGCCATGCTGATTATCCTCACAAGTGCACGGTGTTAGTTGTTTTCCGTGTTTTAGGCAGTCTTTTGCCTGGCAGGTTCCGGGTTTGTCTGATGCTCCTTTGCAGCCTCCGGTGCAGATGTAGTGCATTTGTTCACCTCATATGACTCTAACCACAATCTGGTATATCTTCTTCGTGTAGAACGCGTCTGCATTGGTTTGGAATTGGTCTTTATTGCAGGGCGCGTATGGGTTTCCATCTGAGCGTAGCGGCTGTTTGTACACGCACATGTTGAAGACATAGTCTCCTTTTTGTGTTGAAACGCCTGGCGCCGTGCTCACGTCTGCTTTTAACAATAAAGGAATTAGTTTTTCTTCGTTCTTTTTCAAAGTAAAAGTATCGACTGTTGCACTTGAGCCTATCCATTTGGTTTCTATATGGCCTCCTGGCCTGCTTTCAACAGGAATTACTTTCCCATCGGGTGTGAAAGCTCCTGAGAAACTAATGGCAAGGCTGAAGTCGTCTTCTGTCGCAATATTTCTCACGCCAACGCCGAAGTTAACCGCGCTTCCTCGTTTTGCCTCTTGTATTGAAAGAGGTATCGCGACCAATTGATTTCCAGTTTTCAGCGCTGACGTTATTTGTGCTTGTGTCTGCTTGTCAATTTCTCCTTTGAGCTCTTCTGCTGAGCCGAACCATTTGAACACAAAGTAGAGTGAGAGTGAAAAGACGAGGATTGAAAGGATGAGGCCGATAATCATCCCTATACTGAACTCCATTCCGCGTTTATTCATCATCCTGGGTTGATCAGCGTTATTTTGCCGAGTGATTTTTGGAAATTGCCTGTTTTTTCCTGTTCGCCTTGAGGGCTTTTCTGTATGTACTTGTACCAAACTCCGAGATTGAGCGAGTGTTCTTCTTCAGGCTGCTGGATGCTGGGAATTCTTACAATAACGGGTGTTGGTTTGTCGCCGAGTTCTTTGCCCACGCTGACCTCGACGAGCTGCTGTGTGCCTTCAAGGATTCTTATTGTTTCGATGGTAAAGGCAGTTATGCTTGGGTCTACTCTGTAAATTTTGAAGTCGAGCTCGAACGTGTCGTCTTTGATGTTGAATGGGTTGCTGTACTTGTAGTTGTTGTTTAATTGCACCGGTCCGAGGCTTCTGTCGTCGAACAATGAATTGGGCTGTACTGAGACTCCTGACTTGAGCTGTGTGATGCACTTGTTCTGCTGGCAAGTGTAGTCGAGGAAGTTGCCGGCGCTGCCTGAACAGACTCCGCAGTCGGTTGGGCAGGAGCATCTGTTTTCACTGCCATCACATTTGTAGTTGCCGCACGCGTTTGGTGTTGGTTCGTGTTTGCAGAAGAAATTGGTCTGTGCTCCGCATGTGTCTTTTGTTCCTGCGTTTTTGTCGTCGCAGCTTGCCGGGCATGGATAGTTCGCGCTGGGCTTGACGAATACGAACTTGTCTTTGTACTTGTTCTGAAGTGTTCCTTGTTTGACTGTTTTCTTGCCTGCTTGTGTTATTGCATATTCGTATTGTATTTTTAGCGCGAGATTGGCAAGCTCGCCTTCTAATTCTGCTGTTGGGAAATCTATTATTAGTCCTTCGAAAATCGCGCTTCCTTCTGTCCACAGGTATTTGTCTATGTCTGTGCGCACGAGCGAGATTGTTCTCTTGTCTTTGGTTGTCGCGGTGAGTTCTGCGTTGATGAGGTGTTCGTCGCTGTTGCTTGGCCCTTGGTCCGCCAAGGTAACTGTGATGCTGAACGTGTCCTTTTTCATGTTGAAGGGTTGTGGATAAATGGTGTCTATCTTGAACTTATCACCTGAAGCTGTGATGTCTGCTGAGGTGAAGTAAGGTTTGACCTGTGACTCTTCAATGTCCTCTATGCATTTGTCCTGGATGCATTGCTGGACTAAGAATTTGCTGTCCGGAACTTTTCCTTCGCATACGCCGCAGTCAACCGGGCAGGCGCATTTGTCTTCTTTGTTTGTTTCTTCGCATTTTTTGTTGCCGCACTCATTTGGAATAGGCGTGTAGCTGCATTTCTTTTCTACGCACTTGCCTGTGAAGTGTGCCCGCGAGCAGTCAATGTCTTTTTTGCATTCTGCTTTGCCGCAGGCTGCGAGGAGAAGTAACACTGCTATGCAGAATACAATGGTGCCTCTTTTCATATAGTGCAAACTATCAACGTGCTTTATAAATATTTCTTAGATTGCCTGGCGTATCTTGATTGCTTGTGCATTTTCTTCACGTTCCATTGAAGAAAGTAGTTGTGCTATTGAGACTATGCCGCTTCCTTTTTGCAGTGCTGCCAGTTCTTTTGGATACAGTCTAAACCATTTCATGATTGCGTCAAACGCGTACTGTATTTCTGTCAGTTTGGTTTTCATCTCGCTGATTGTTGCTTGTCCGTTGGCGTATTGTGCTGCGAGCATTGCCATTCGTTTGTATTTGCCTGCAAGTTGTATCATGGTTTGAAGCAACAGCCTCGCAGGGTTTAGAACTTTCTCCTGTCTTGGTCCGATTTTTTCTTGGTACAATTCGTTTATCGTTATTAGTGCTAGTGGGGCGTTGTTGGGATTGTCTGCTACGAGAAGGATGGCATTTGACAGTGCAGCCATTGCTTTGGTGATTGACTTGTATTTTTTGGCTACTGTGTTGACATCGCTGTATTGTTGAAAGGTTTCTGTTATCAACGCGATGTAGCAGTCTATCGTCACGTTTAGCCCTTTTTCGGCTAGTTGGGAAATTGCTTCTGCTTTTATCTCTTTTGTGATGACTACCATTAGAATGTCCTAATCACTGCAGTCATTTAATTTTATCGTATCTGTTCAAACTCTTTAATGATGACCCAGGCAAAGACGAGCATGATGACTGCGCCGGTTAGTATGTACCAGATTCCTTCTTTGTAGTCGATGGCAATGCTTTGGTATAATCCCCAGCCCATTAAGGCTGTGCCGAGCCATAAGAACTTGTCCAAGACAAGTTTCATTATTTCAAATTCTTCGTGTCCTGCTAGTCTTCTTTTTAGTTTTGCCATTTTACACCACTATCAAAATGAATGATTTGCTTGCGTAGACTGCATCTTTCTTTTCGCCAAACTGCTGCAGTGAGCAGTCTCGGTCTTGTGGTTCTTTGTAAATGGTTACTTCCATTTGGTATGAGTCTGGCTTGATGCCTTTGACGAGCATTACTGCGTCGTAGACATCTCCTTCGTAGTTCTTCAGATCAAATTCTCCTAGTATGCTTTTGAACCAGTTGTTTTTTCCAGTGACTGGTTCCCATTGGTTGTCTGGGTCATAGCCGCCTACAACTACTGGTCCTTGTACGTCTGGTACGCATGATGCGCCTGGCGTGAATGGTTTTTTGCACGTGACTGATACTCTGAAGCAGACGTTTTCTCCTTCTGTGTTTGCCGCGGTGTTTCTTACTCCGATGAACGTGTTGACCGGCTTGCCTATGCTGGCCTGGTCTGGTACTGAGAATACGAGGAGTTCTCCTCCTGTTCTGACTTGTTCTTTGATTTGTTCTTTGATATTGGACAGTTCTTTGCCTACGAGTTCGGTTCCGGCGGTGAATTGTTTTTTGATGAAACCTATGCCAAGCCCGAGAATGGTTATTGCGATGATGAGAACGACGATGGCTGTAATAGATAGCTCTAGAGCTGCCTTTTTGTTAAATCTCATGACTATGCACCTCTTTTAGTCTGATGTTGGTGATTACTTTGTTTGTTTATAAAGTTTACTGTTGGCTTATGCAACGTTCTTTCTGAAAAGGTAGAAGTCACTTGAACCGTCTTTTTGAGTGTTGATTGGGCCTTGCAAAGCGTAACGGCGCGGGTCGCTTATTCGGGCCAGTTCTTCTTCAGAAACTGGAACATAGCTGCCTGCTGCAGTGGAATATTTTTTCCATTGGCCCTCCCCTGTTCTTACTAAGAACTCTTCCAGCTCTCTAATATTGCCCGAGAGTTGTATGACATGAATTAGTGCAAGTTCTCC
Source organism: uncultured Methanosarcinales archaeon (assembly GCA_964432255.1). Classification (GTDB taxonomy): domain Archaea; phylum Nanobdellota; class Nanobdellia; order Woesearchaeales; family ARS49; genus CABMGU01. Next base: position 24,239 of record CAYSMN010000002.1, read on the forward strand.
AAGGTCTCTTCTTTTATCTGCTGCTGCTTTTGCGATTAGAACGGCGGTATCGTTAGGATCAACGCGCGGAAGGGTTGTCGTCTTTGACTTCGTATCAGCTGTTACTGGCATTTCACAATTATGATATCCCTCTTTTGAATATCACTCACTTACATAAAAAACATATCTGCCAATATATAAATTTATCTCTTATCTGCCATGGCATAGAGGCGGTCATAATCGCCATCGCTAGGCAGGAAGGCAGTGATGCCTCCTATCTTGATTCCGGAAATCGTGTGAGTCTTGCAGTCGCAGAGCGCTTTGCCGTTGTTGACGACAAATGCGCAGTCTGCTGATGGTGTTGAGAAGCGCCCGCGGTTTACCACAAACATGCCGCGCGTGTTGCCGTATAAGTCCATGACGAAATAAGTGGTGCGTTCATCATGAGGCAGGTGTATTGCCGCTTCTGTATTGAAGCTTATCATACCGTCTGCATTTTCTTTGCCGAGCAGCGATGGAGAACTGATTAGGTCCATTGTGCCCATGTAAACTTGCCGATCGATGATGAAGTTTATTGTTGCGAGGCGCTCTTTGCCGTTTGTGCTGAAGCCGACTGTGGTGTCAACTGGTTTGTATGCTATGCTTGAATAAATATCGCTGGCGATATCGCTGCAGCTGCCAACTGGGAATATGACGTCTTCGACGTTGAAGAAGCGGGAGATGAGTGTGCTTAGGGAAAACGCGTATGTTTTTTGTTCTGCTTCTTCTGTTGCCGCGCCGGTTATGCCATTGCCGTGCGGCAGTTCTACATTGAGTAGTGCGAAGAAGAACATGACTCCGACGCTTAAGTACAGCAGAATCTGGTGTTTCATGGTCCTCTTTTTATCTTCATTAGGAGCTAATTGTTTATAAACTTGCGCTTCACGTTTATTGCAATGGAAGAGTTGTTTAATAAGTGCCTTGCTGGCACGCACAGGTCTAAGTTCACTATTACCGGAAGTACTGTTTTGAAGTATTATATTAGCCCGTTTCTCGTATGGTGTAATGCGTTCGCTCCTCCGGAAGAGCGTGAGCCTGAAAACAAGTACATGCATTTGTTGTTCGAAAGAGGTATCCAGCATGAGAAGAACGTGCGCGCAACGATGTTTCCCGAGTCTGTTCAGATTTCAATTGTGTCTTTTGAGTCTGGCTTCAGGCAGGTTCTTGAGGAATGTAAGAAAGGAGTGCAGGTCTTGACTTCTGCGCCGATTTTTTACTTGCCGGAAGACAGTTATGGCATTACTGATGTTTTACAGCGCAGCAATGCTCATCCAAGCGTATTTGGCGCGCATCATTATGTTGTGAAAGAAATTAAGAGTGCGAAGCACATCAAGCATGAGTACATCATGCAGGCTGCGTTCTACACTTATGTTTTAGGTAAAATTCAGGGTTATACTCCTCCTAAATTTTATCTTATCAATAGAGAACAGAAGGAGTTTGAGTACGAGTATGAGAAGTATGAGAAGGAATTGCTGCAGTCGTTAGCAGATATTAAAGAAATCTTGAATGGAAAAGATGTTTCTCCAACTGCGAAAGCGTGCAAGTGGCCTTGGGAGTCTTATTGCAACAGGCGCGCGATTGAGCAGGATGATATTTCTATTGTTCCGAATGTCGGCCCTGCGCTGAAGAAGAAGCTGAATTCTGCAGGCATTTTAACGGTGAAGCAGTTGGCGACGCAGCCGATAGAGCTTGACATAACGCCTGCTACTTTGCAGAAGATTAAGCTGTACGCGCAGGCTTGGCTTGACAAAAAGCCGATTGTGGTTTCAAAGCCAAAACTGCCGAAGTCTGATGTTGAATTATTCTTTGATTTTGAAGGCACTGATGAGTTGCAGACAGAGGAAGGTATGGTTAAGGTTGATTATTTGGTCGGTTTGCTGGTGAAAGAAAAAGACAGAGTGCATTTCAAGCCGTTCGTGTCTGAAAATCTTGCGGGTGAGGGAAGGATGCTGCACGAGTTTTTGGCTTTTGTGAAGAAGTTTCCTGGCGTTCCAATCTATCATTACGGCCCTTATGAAAGAACCCATCTTGCTGCTTTGGGGCAGAAGTATCAGGTTGATGTTTCTGCAGTATTGAAGAGCATGGTTGACGTTTTGTCGGTTGTTAAAAAGTCTGTTATCCTGCCGACGTTGTCGATGTCCTTGAAGGAGGTTTCTAAATTCCTTGGCTTCAGGTATCGCGACATGGCTGACGCGCAGGAGAGCATTGTGCTGTACTTGCAGTTCTTGGAGACTGGTGAGCGGGAGCTTTTGAAGCGTATTCTTGACTATAATGAGGATGACGTCAGGGCTACTATGGTCGTGAAGGATTACCTCTCAAGTTTATAAATTCTTCACTGTAAAGTAGTGATAACAACGTAACATTTAAAAACCCCAGATATATAGCCTTCCTACATGGGGGACGCTACAAATCCTAAACAGCCGAAAGATCCTATGGACCCAAAAGAGCCTATAGACCCGAAAAAGGTCTCATACGATAAGCTAATGAATGATTTTTTGGCCATGCCTGTAGAGGACAGAGCCGCTATTGCTGAGATGATGTATAGCAAGCAGGTGCAGGGTGCTGGTTCTATTGAGTTTAAGCAACTGAGCATGGAGAAACTTTTGGCTGCTTGCAGTGTTAAATTAGACTTTATTGAAGACAAAGTAAAGGAAGTCGAAGAGGATTACGAAAAAAAGAAAGACGAAAAACCTGGCAGCAAGCAGGAAAGTGAGTACCAACTGCTTCTTGCGAAAGCCAAGGGTCTTGCACAATGTGTTCGCGATGTTCTTGAGGTCACGAGAAGGTATGGGCTTCCCTGGGCAATGTCTGAAGACCAAATCCGAGATAGCTTCAATGTGCGATATATAATGCCTGATGCGCCGCCTGCTGTGGAAGCCTTTTTCTTGACAGTGGCAAAAATCAAAGACGAGGGTCCGAAAATAGAAGCGCGTATTGGCAAAGAGGTGGCAAAGAGAACTTCCGCATTCATGGAAACGATAAAATTGTCATTAAGCAATCTTCAGGGTGCCGACAGGGCAGCGCTTGCGATGCGTTTGGCAGGGGCTGTTACAAAATGTATAAAACTTGAGGAAGAGTACGGCAAACGGCTAACGTCAACAGAGGAAGAGTTGAAGAGAGCAAGTTTGGGGCTCAATGATGAAAAGCGGCTGACAAGAAGGCTCGAGGATGAGAAAAAGGCAGTGGAAGGCGAGCGTGATGCTGCCAATGACGCAAAACAACAGACTGAAAGTACGCTTGCTACGAGAGTCCGAGAGCTTGCTGCATCTATAGCGGCGAAAGAGATTGCTGAGAATAATTTTGCTGATTTGAAGCCTCGGTTTGAGAAGTTGGGCAGGGAATACAGTGAATTGCAGACGAAATTTGCAGCAGCATTTGCGGAAGCAGCAGATTTGGGTGCAGAAAATGTCGAACTTTACAGGCAGATTGAAGATTTTGTGAAGAGTGTCAGCGGCTTTACGGCAGCGCTTGGAGTTGAGCAAAAGCGCGCTGATGATTTGGAGAAAAAGCTGAAGGAAGCAGAAAAGAAATTGAGCAAATCGCAGTTACGTGTCAGGTCTGGCTGGTATGCTACAGCTGCTTCACTTGTTATCGGGATTGCCGGCTTTGTTGGCTGGTCGCAGTCTGAAAGGCCGATCCAGATTGTCCAGCAGTCAACTCAGCCTCCGGTTACAACTACCCAGCCTCCGATTACTACAACTCAGCCTCCTTTGATTCCTCAGCCAAAGCCTGAGACAATCAGTTATTTGATGGGCGCGTATTTGCTGGAAGTTGACAACCAGTTGGTTGTGAGCTCTAGAAAAGATGCTGACCTTGAGAAGCGCGCAAAGAACGTCAGTTATTTGTCTGGTGCTTATCTTGTTGAGTTCGAGGACAAGCAGTTTGCTTTGACGGCTGACAAGAAATCAGTTGTTGATCAGCAATTGTCAAGTGAGAAAGCAAAGCTCGGCCGTGATTTGACTGTTGTTGAGAAAAAAGCGCTTTATGAAAAGACTGCGATAAAATATGTTCGTTAATCCTTCAGCCCAAGCACTTCATAAACGATTAATGGTTTTTCTTTGCCCTTAACTTTCAATGGCTCTAATTTTTTGACTTCTGCTTTGTCTTTTATCAGTTTGTAAGTGGATTCTGTTATCATGATTTGTCCGCCGCTTGCTGTTCCGCTGAGCCGCGATGAAGTATTAATAGTATCTCCAATCGCGGTGAACTCTTGTCTTTGTTTGCTTCCCATGTTGCCGACGACTGCCGGTCCTGAACAGATTCCTATTCCTAAATTGATCGGCGGGATATCTGCTCTATGCTGTGTTTTGAGTTTCGCTTGAATAGCGAGCGCGCATTTTACCGCCTTGTACGCGTGGTCTTTGTCTGGCAGTGGCGAGCCCCAGAGTGCAAAGAGCGCGTCTCCAACATATTTGTCAAGCGTTCCGTCGTGCGCGAATATCAAGTCAGTCATGTCGCCGAAATAGTGGTTGAGGAAGGTGATGACTTCGTGCGGTGTCATTTTTTCTGACATTGAGGTGAAGCCTCTGATGTCCGCAAACAATGATGTTACTTCTCGTTCTGTTCCGCCCAGTTCTATTGATTTCTCGTTTTTCAGCAAATGGTCGACAACATCTTTTGATACGTATCTGCCGAAGAGGCCCAGAATGTGTTTTCTGTGCTGTGCTTCATGTGCTGCCATGTATGATATAGTTGTCAATGAAGTTATGACTATTGTCAGGAGCGGGTAGACAAGGTTGAGGATGAGTCCTTTTTTGAATATGAAGATGGAAGCAATGATGTATGCCAGTGCCAAACTCGTCATTATTGTCGCGCTGTAGCGTATTTTTATTGTTGAGTACAGAATGCCGGCAATTAGAGATATGACGAGTATAACTATGGCTAGTGTGTTGAATGACAGGGGCGCTAAGAATTGTCGTGTGAGGATTGTTTGCACAGCATGCGCGTGTATTTCAACGCCCGGCATTCTTTTTCCTGATGATGTTGGCACGATGTAATCGTCATGGAGATCTGGCGCTGTCGCGCCGATAAATACAAGCGCTGAATCAAACTCTGTGCTTGCGATTCTTCCGTTGATGACATCTGTTGCTGAATAGGTTTTGTATGTTCCTGGTCCGTCTGCGTAATTTACCAGCAGGCGTTGGCTTGGAATTGTTGGTTCTTTTCCAAGATATGCCTGCGCTACGAGATATGCCAGGCTTGGCTTTTCGTTTAGATTGACTGGTATGCTTCTGCTGGTGCCGTCTTGGTCTGTGTAAATGTTGACCATGCCCATAGGAATGTTTTCAAATCCTGCGCCAGGAGCGAGTTCTGTTTTCCGCGTAAAATCGTATTCTCTGGCGATGATGACGTTTCCTGCTTTTCGCATGGCTTCGCCTAGTTGTGCGTCTTCTGGTGTTGGCTCGAAGAATGCTATATCAAAGGCCACTATGCTAGAATTTTCTGTATACTTTAGGATGTCAGCGTAAACGTTTCTTTGCCAGGGCCATCTGCCGGTTTCCTGCAGGCTTTTGTCGTCAATTGTGACAATTACTATATTTTGAAGTGCGGGCTTGCCGCCGTATAATGCATCGGTTAAGCGTAAATTCCAGGTGTAGAAGAATCCTGCTTTGGCGAAGAGCACGATGATGACGCCGGTTAGAAGGGCGATAAATATTGCTTTTTTCATTGATGCATGCGTGCTTTGGCTTTCTTTATTTCTTTGGTTAGCATGTATGTTCGTCTTGCGCGTGGTTTCATGATGCTTGGCACTTGCTCGTAGACTTTGTCCTCGTCTTGTTTGCCTTCATCTATTTCGTTTAATTGTTCGTTTAGCTTGTCTTCGGTAAAGCCTTTGTTGGCTGCCATTTTGAGCATTCCTTTGTGCCGTTTTATTTCGCGCTGTCTTAATTTCAGGAGTATGTGCTCATATTTCTCTGGGAATTGTTTGTACTTATCAGCCAGTCCTGGCGGCATGTCTTCTTCCTGCATTAAGTTCGCCATTGCTCTTTTTCCTTTTCCAATCTTGACTTTTTTCTTGTCTGCTTTGTGCTCATAATCTACTTCGCCGTCTTCAACGTCGAGCTCCTCGTCATTTATGAAGAATTCTGTGCCTCGTACTGTTGCTACTGTTGATGGTGTTTCTACGGTGAATTCTGATATGCCTGAGATTTTTGTGACTTTATTCCAGGTTTCTCCTGCGAGTTGTGTGACTTTTATGTTGTTGCTGCTTACTTCGTCCAATTTGACTTCGCTGTTTGGCTGCAAGTGCATTATTTCTCCTTCGTAGAAGACAATGGTTGCTTCGCCGTCTGCAGTGCGTATTTGGCTTCCTTTAGAAAGTTCCATTTCGTCTGTTCCGGCTTGCCAGCCTGCTCCGGCGTTGACTTCTACAGAACCTCGTTCAACATATAGTATAGCCGCTGTTGCTGGTTTTGGCGCGATAAAGACGAAATAGAGGCCTGTAAGGACTATTAGGATTACAACAGCTGTTACGATTAGCTTCTTCATAAGAATGACATACCATGCAGGGTTTAAAAACGTTTGCAGAAATTAATTTATAGTCGAAAACCTGCCAATTATGCATGAAATATCATGTATGTATAGTGCTGCTGCTGTTGCTTTTTTCCTGTGCAAAGGCTCCTGAGCAGGTGGAAAAACCGAGCTTACCTGTTAAGGAGAAAATGGCTGAGCCAGTTGCAGTGTTGGCTGTTCAGTCTGGTTTGGCTTTGGTGAATGGCAGTCCTGCTTCTCCTGGTCTTGAATTGCGTGAAGGTGATTTGGTAAGCACGTCAGCTGGCGCTAAAGCGTCTATTGTGTTTTTTGATAGTGCTGTGTTGCGTTTGGACGAAAATACTGAGATTGAAGTGAAGAGTATTGTGAAAGGCGAGAGCAAGGCCGTCAGTGTTAGGCAGTTTACCGGTTCTACTTGGTCTCGCATTCTGAAGGTGAGTGGGATTAAGGAGTATAGTGTTGAAACGCCGAACACGGTCGCGACTGTTAGAGGTACTGGTTTTGGGGTAACGGTTTCTGATGGTGATTCGGAAATCAAGGT
>CAYSMN010000003.1:0-30618 GCA_964432255.1 uncultured Methanosarcinales archaeon
TCTTCATAATCAGAGGGCTCTCCACTGTTTCTTTCCCATAAACCACCCCCCAAAACCCACAAAGAACTGGAGAGCCTTTCTTTTTCCTCAAAATCCATCAGATTTTGATGGACCGAAAACCGCGGGTTTTCGATTTCCTACTAAAATAAACACGGATGGAGGTAGAAAAACATGGATTTCCTCGTGAAGAGTGCATTGGCAAACGAGCAGCCTAAACAAGAAAACTACGACTTTGGTCAGGCTAATATCAAAGTCATTGGAGTCGGTGGAGCTGGCAATAACATGGTCAGCTGGTTGTATAAGAAAGGAATAAAGGGTGCTGAGATTATAGTGGTGAACACTGACAAGCAGCACGTTGATATTTCTGAAGGTGACAAGAAGTTCATGATTGGAAAAGACCTTACGAGAGGTCTTGGCTGTGGCGGTTTCCCGCAAAAAGGCGCAGAAGCAGCACAGGAATCTCTCATGCAAATCAAGGAATCCTTGCGCGGTTCAGACATGGTTTTTGTCTGCGCTGGTATGGGCGGAGGCACTGGTACTGGTGCAGCTCCTGTTGTCGCAAGTGTTGCGAAAGAGATGGGTGCCATTGTTATCGGCACCGTGACTATGCCGTTCAACATTGAGCGTGCTCGTATTGACAAGGCAGAGTTTGGCCTGCAACAGTTAAGACAAGTATCCGACACTGTTGTAGTTATCGACAACAACCGCCTCGTGCAGATTGCAGGAAACCTGCCGGTTCAGCAGGCTTTTGCTGTCGCAAACGAGCTTGTCTCGACGATGATTAAGGGAATTGTTGAAACGATTGCCGTTCCAAGCTTAGTCAACCTTGACTATGCAGACGTTAAGGCTATTATGACGCAGGGCGGTGTTGCCGCTATCGGCGTTGGCAGCTCTGACACGAATAACAGAGTTGATGAAGCTGTCAAGGGCGCTTTGGCAAACCCGTTGCTGGACATCAGCTACAAGGGAGCGACCGGCGCACTCATCCACGTCTGGGGCGGTCCTGACATGACGCTTGAAGAGATTAACAGAGTTGGTGAGCTTGTCACAGAGAGTATGGACGAGGACGCGAACGTCATCTGGGGTGCCCGTGTTTCAGAGGAAATGAAGGGCAAGTTGATGGTCATGACCATTATCACTGGTGTTTCATCACCGTGGATTTTGGGCAAGTCCGATCCTAGAAGGGCAAGTCCGCAGTCTCAACGTCTCAATGATGAATTAGGCATTGAGATGCTTTAATTATTTTTTTTACTTATGGAATTGTCTGATACAGTCAAAGGAGAATTTGAAAGGCGCGAAGGCCTGAAAGGCCAGTGGTCTTTGGCAGTGCTTAGGCTAAGATATGTTTCTGATGCCCAAGGATTTCTGAAAGGTTTGCGTGAGCATGTGAAGAAGTATGATGGCCACGTGCCGCAGGATGTCGTGGTTGAGGGCGAGCTGCCGGACGAATATTTTATCTTCATGCGTGGTCCAGAGGCTGATTGTTGGGATACGTTGTGCAGATATTTGGGCAATGGCGGATTTCCGCAAGCGTTGCCGAAAGACATTGTTCTTGGCGCTCGTCTGGGCATCGGGCAGTATGCGCCCGGCACGTCACAGGAGCAATTGATTGAGCAGGGTCGCACCAGGCAATTCATTTATGAAATTGGAGAGCTGCCGATGGAAAGAGCAGCTCCGGTTCGTTCTATTGTCGCAGATGCATTTTCTAAAATAGGGTGAAAACATGCTTAATTTGTTGTATGCTTTACGGTTACGTACCCCTCCCCAAAAAGAGGAAGCGAGAGCTCCCAGAGATAAGGGATTTATTATTGATATTTATGACAGGCTTGAAAGAAATGAGCCTTTTTCTCTCGTGCACATTGTGGTTGATAAAGGCAGCGTGGAGGATATCCATAAATTGACAGGCGGAAGAATGACTGGCCCTAGAGGTATTTGTGTTGTCGTGCCGGTTGGGCATGAGTATGAAGTTCATCAATCTCTGGACAAATTAACCGAGGCTCATTTCGAGTCGCAGCTTCGTGTCGGTTCTGCGGCGACGTATGTTGGTCGTGATGGCATTACTCCTGGCAAATTATTGGTCGCAGCGCAGAATAATTATAAGACGATTAAGTATGCAGGGAAGCAGCCGGCTACGCAGCGAAACATGGCGCCTCCTTTGGCTGCTTCAGCGTAAGCTTTTTCTAGAGGTTGTTTGTTTGAGCGGATATGAGAGTGCAGGTTGATTATCGTCTCGTGATTTTGCTCTTGTTAGCAATCGCTTTCTGGTTCAGTGCAATGCAGATGAGAGTTGGCGTGGTCAGCGCGCCTGAACCGATTGTCATAGAAGACAATTTTATCGACTTTGATTATGAACAGGTGTTTAATCTTCCTGCTGAAGAAGGGTGTTTAGAGGAATCTTCTCTTCCTTCCCGGTCGCCAGTTCTCTGACCGTTACTTTGTTTTCTTTGATGTCTTTCTCGCCTACGATAATGATCTTTTTGGCGCCCAGTGTATTTGCGTACTCGAATTGTTTCACCAATTTTCTGCGCATTAAATCAATGTCAACAGTGTATTTTTCCCGCATTTTCTTGGCAATTTCAAGTGCTTTTGGTATCATGTCTTCGTTGACGGGCGCGACGTAATAGTCAGGCCCAATCTCTGCTTTTGGCAGTTTTCCTTTTTCCTCGAGTAACAAGCGCAATGTTTCCATGCCGATTGCGAATCCTGTTGCTGGCGTTGGTTCTCCGCCTAATAATTGGACGAGCTCGTCGTATCTTCCGCCGCCTGCCAGCGCGCGGTATTTTCCTTGTTTGTCAAATGCTTCGTACACATTGCCGGTGTAGTATGCCAGTCCGCGGGCAATAGAGAGATTTATTGTGATGTATTTTTTGTCAACAAACTGTAAAACGTTCTCAAGCTCATTGAGTCCTTCTGTTGCGAGCGCGTTTGGCTTGAGTTCTTTTCTTATTGTTGCGAGAATGCTTGGGCTTCCTTGGCATTTGGTGATTTTTTTGATAACTTCTATTTTTTGGAGGTCAAGGCCTAATTTCTTTAGCTCTTGCGCGAACTCTATTTCTCCTATTTTGTTTGATTTGTCGACGATACGTACAATGTCAGGAAGTTTCTCTTGAGAAGTCACTTCCAATAACAATCCTTCAAGCAATTTTCTGTTGTTTATCCTAATCGTGAAGTCTTTTTCTGTCAAGCCAAGGCTTTCAAGGCATGCAATTATCAAATTAATGCACAAAGCATCTGCTTCCGGCTTGTCTGTGCCGAATAATTCCGCAGAAAGTTGTGTGAACTCTCTCATTCTGCCTGCCTGTGGTGCTTCGTACCTCCACATTTTGTTTACAGAGAACCATTTGACCGGCTTTTGCAGTTCTTTTTGCTTCGCAATGAACATTCTCGTCATAGGTACTGTTAAGTCAAACCTTAATCCGAGTTCTTCACTGCCTTTTTTCTCAAACACAAAGATTTGTTGTTTGACTTCCTCGCCGCTTTTGGCAGTCAATAATTTCAGAGTGTCGATTGCAGGCATATCTACGCGCTGGAAGCCGAATTTGCGTGCCTGTTCTGCCAGTTTTGCGTATATCGCTTCGCGTATTGCCTGCTCTGCCGGATAAAAATCATCTGCCCCTTTTATGCGTTGGAACTGCATAGTCTTTTGTTTGGTCGTTATTTGTTTATAAAGATAACTAGAAGAATCTCGGTTATTGGTGAACTAAACCAGCTCGTTTCATGAAAGAAAAAGTGCATAGTGCAGAATATAAATCTTTCTGTGAAAGTGAAAGTAAGACAAACCGTTCATCATCTTTATAAACGCCTATATCTTGAAACAGCGTATGCCTAAGAAAAAGAAGGTTAAGAAAGCCGCAGTAAAAGTGCGGAGTAAAAAGAAAGAGGCTCTGCAGGAACAAACTATTCAGCCTATTGCTACTCGTGAGCTTCCTCCTCAGCCTGAAGTTAAGGAAGTCACGCAGCCTGAAGTAAAGGAAGCGGTTGTGGAGGCTGAGGCAGAATCAGCAGAAACTCCTGCAATGGAAGAGCCTGAGCACAAGGAATCGCATAAGCAAGTGATTATCGGTGAATCAATTGAGTTTGGCTGGAAAGCGGTGAAGTCTCATCTCGGATTCTTTATTGGCATTTTCCTGCTTTTTGGCGCGCTTTCGTTTATGGTGTATGGTGCGGAGGCTTTCGGCACTCGGATAGTGCTCGGTCTTCTTGTCACAGGAATAAGTTTGGGTTTCATTAAAATCGCAGTTGATATGGCTGATAAAAAGGCTCCTGAGTTTAAGGAGTTGTTCTCTTGTTTTTCGCTGTTGTTGAAATACGTTGTGGCAAGTGCTTTGTACGCGGTCGTCGTGGCCGTTGGTCTTGTGCTGTTCGTCATTCCTGGTATTATCTGGGCGGTTCAATTTGGCTTTTATCCGTATGTTATCGTTAAGGAAAGGCTTGGGCCTTTGTCTGCTTTGAGGAAGAGTTCAGAATTGACCGCGGGAGTTAAAGGAAGGCTTATCATGTTCGCTCTTTGTTTGCTCGGCATCAATTTGCTTGGAGTTGTTGCTCTTGGCCTTGGAGTTATCATAACTGTTCCTTTGAGTTTGATTGCTGCAGCTCATGTCTTCCATCAGCTTGAGAAACAGCATATTTAATCGCAATAATCTTTATTAAGTGCAGATTGATTTTGCAGAATGAGGTGGCGTGATATGAAAGAATTTGGACCTTTTGCATTGAGGATTGGTGTCGGTGGCATCTTTTTGACGACCGGCATTATGAAAATTTTGAACCCGTCGGCTGTTGTGGGAATGCTTGAGAGCATGGGCTTTCCAGGTCCTGCTTTTTGGACTTGGGTGCTGATACTTGCGGAATTGCTCTGTGGCGCCGCAGTTTTGACAGGTTTTAAGATTAAGTGGACTGCTTTGCCTTTGGCAATAGTAATGCTCGTAGCCATTGCTGTGAACTTTGACAATGCGATGATAGTGTTAAATAACCTGGTAATCCTCTCAGGCCTTGTCTCTCTCTGGCTGTCTGGTCCTGGCGCTTGGGCGTTGGATAAGAAATAATTCTTTTCTCTGAGCGAAGCGAAGGGAAAAGTGCTCGTTGACGAGCGAAAGCGAGTCAGCGACATTTTTTCTTTTTTGAAGTAACATTTATATACGATGCACGCGCCACTTCGCCCATGCGTTTGACATGGTTTGGCCATTCTTCTGTCAAGATTGAAGCAGATAATCAAATTATATATATCGACCCATATGCTGGTCCTGATAATTGGTATACGCCTGGAAACATCGTTCTTATTTCGCGGTTTCATTTCGACCATTGCAGCGTTGAGAAAGTAAGAAGGGCGTCGCATGACCACACGCACATTTTGGGCACTGCCGAGGTTGCGCGCGAGATTTTTCCATCAAGCGTTTTGCGCGTTATGGAGAGCAGAATGTTTGATGGAGTGGAAATTGTTGGCATGCCTGTAGCTAATCCTCATGTTGAGTTTAGGCGTCATACTGAGGAGGGTGACGCGCTGGGTTTTGTGATTCACGCCGAGAACAAGCTGGTTTACTTTATGGCAGACTCTGATTTTCTGCCGCAAACAATTGATATGAAGCCTGATGTTTTGTTGATAGCAGTTGGCGGAACATATACTGCTGCGCCTAAGGAGGCTGCGAAGATTGCTGGAACAATCGCGCCAAAGCTTGCTATTCCGATTCATTGGGGCGGTGTTGTTGGCACGAGGGATGATGCTGAATTGTTCAGCGAGCTGGCGCATGTTCCTGTTAAAATTCTCCAGCCGGGCGAGAGTGTGATGGTATGAAGCCATTGGGCGGTCAGGCGTTGATGGAGGGCGTGATGATTAAGGCGCCGGATAATGTTTCCATGGCTGCGAGAAAGCCGAACGGAAAAATAGTCACAAAGCGTGAGCGTCATATTTCTTTGTCTCAAAAGAGTAAATTGCTAGGTCTGCCGTTCATTCGGGGAGTTATTCAATTGTTTGAGATGATGGTTATCGGCGTCAAGGCTTTGGTATGGAGTGCTAACCAGCAGGGCGAGGAGGAAGAGCTTGGCGCGAAGGAATGGTTTTTTGTGTTCTTTTTCGCAATTGCATTGACAATTGGTTTATTCGTTCTTCTTCCGTATTATGCTGCTAAGTTCTTTTTTGAGCCGCACACCATTCGCTTTGGCCTTGTTGACGGTCTTATCAGGTTGCTGGTCTTTTTGTTGTATTTGTTCGCGATTGGTTTCATGTCTGATGTCAGAAGAATGTTCCAGTATCATGGCGCCGAGCACATGGCAGTGCATTGCTATGAGCATAAGCTCGCTTTGAAAGTGCAGAACGTAAAGAAATTTCCTCCGGAGCATCCTAGGTGTGGAACGAGTCTGCTGTTGTTTGTCGTCGCTGTTAGCATAGTTTTATTCTCGTTGATTCGCACGCCGCATTGGTATTATAATGTGCCCGCGAGAATTTTCCTGATCCCGGTTATAGCTGGAATTTCGTACGAGATGCTCAAGTTCAGCGCGAAATACAAATGGCTGAAGTGGCTGTCGTATCCTGGAATTTGGACGCAGAAGCTCACTACAAGAAAGCCAAGCGCAAAACAGATTGAAGTCGCGATTGCGGCTGTAAACAAGGCAAAATGAATCTGAAAAAAGTTTTAGGGCTGGTTGGCGTTATTCTGTGCGTTCTATTGTTGGTTTTGGTGGGCATTCAGGCCATTACTTGGCGCTTGTTCTGGATTGTTCTCATTATTCTGGCAGGTTTTGCGTATTTTGTGATTCCAAAGATGGAAGATTAAACCCGCGCAGAAAAAGAGGAGTCATGCGCGGGATTTTTCTAAGGGTTCTGAGGTGATTATGAACCGGAGGCGTTTTGCCCCCGGCTGCCGCGGGGAATTCTGTGCGGCGGTGATTATATTATCTATTATGGTAAAAATTGTTATTAAACATGCTTTCAAGAGAATTCAAAAATAAGCAGAATGATGCTTGATAATGCTTGAAGAAGCTTTTTTCTGCCTTCTTTTTCTTTACAATCCGAGTTTTCGTGCCAAATCCTGTGCTTCTGCCAGTTGTTCAGGCGTTCCGATGTCCATAATGTGGCTGCATATTTCGTATTCAAACTCGATTCCTTTGTCGATGAGCATTTGTATTGCCTCTGGAAGCCAGTATTCTCCTTTTGGCCCTTGTTTTACTTCTTTGCACGCTTTGAAAATTTCGTGGGGTAGTATGTAAACGCTTAAATTTGCAAGGTTTGTCGGTGGCTGTTCTGGTTTTTCTATTATGCGCAATACTTTTTTTCCTTCCGTGACGAGTATTCCGTATCTTCTGCCGTCCTCTACTTCGGTGCAGGTGAATACTCCTGGCGAAGTGTGCTTCAAGAGTCTTTTGAGCAAGTGTGTTTCGAAGAGCGAATCACAAGCGATAACCAGAAATCGTTTGTCGGTTATGTAATGCTCTGCGCGCGCAATCGCGTCTGCTGAGCCCTTTAATTCCGGCTGTTCAACATAAGTTATTTTGAGTCCGAACTTCGAGCCGTTTCCAAAATATTTAGTGATTTGTTCCTTGAGATAGTTGACGATGATGACGACTTCGGTAACTCCGACTGTTTTTACTTGTTCTAGTATTATTTGCAGCATCGGCTTGCTATTGATTGGGAGCATTGCCTTAGGAATGGTGTCTGTAAGTGGCTGTAGTCTTGTTCCTCTTCCTGCCGCTAGTATGATTGCTTGCATGCAGTATTGGAAAACAGCTGTGTTTTATAAAAGTTTAGAAGCTTATTAGATACTATAGTGTGCGTAAAGTTTTTAAATGCCATTTATAATAAGGTAGCACAGTGGGAAATATAGTGATTTGTATTTGAAAAGGGGAGACAAGTGAATACCAAGAAACTGTTAGGTGTATTCATTCTAATAGCGGTAGTCATTGGTTTCTCTTTGGGGGTTGCAGGCCAGCAGACCGATGAAAGTCCTGGGTTTTTCTCTTCGTTGTGGTCGTGGGTTGTTGGTTTCTTCAAATCTTTTGCAGGCATTTCTGGTGCTGCTCAAGTAAGTCCTCAGTCCGTGTGTGGTAATGGTGTTTGGGAGCCTGGCGAGATTTGTGACCAGTCAGGTTCTCCTAGCGGTTGCAGCCCGGGGCTGTTTTGCAATAATTGTTATACGTGCACGACATGTGGCAATGGCGTTGTTGATGTCGGTGAAGTGTGTGATGGCTCTGCAAGTCCGGCTGGTTGTCCGCTTGGTGAGACGTGTTATTATAACTGTGATGCATGCGGAGCTGCGACTCCAACACCAACGCCTACTCCTACTCCAACTTCTACATCCATAGCAACTCCTACTCCAACGCCGACTCCTACGCCTACTCCGACTGCCAGTCCTACCCCAACGCCTACTCCTACTCCGACTCCTACTCCGACGCCTACTCCTACTCCAACGCCGACTCCTACTCCGACTCCCACGCCTCCTGGTGCTACGCCAGAGCCTACTCCTACCCCAACGCCAACTCCTACTCTGAGGCCTACGCCAACTTCAACGACGACTACCGGCGATAGTACTCCGCGTTGCTGCTGTTGGTGTCCTAATCTTCCTCCGGGCAGTGTCACCCCGCAAATTATCCCAGTAGACCAGTGCGGTGGTTATCCTGGTGCAATTGGTGGCAATTTCTGTGCAGGCGGGCCCGGGATATGTGATGAGAGCAAATGTAAGGAACAGCCTACTTATGTGACGCCTGCACCCACTCCCACACCAACTCCTACGCCAACTCCTACGCCTCGGACTGATTGTTGTGCATGCGTACAGGATTGCGAGAACGAGAAAACAACTGGAATGCCTATTGCTGCTTTGCAGATGGCCAATCCAGATGTTAACGTCGTGCCTGGTGCAAGAGAATTCTTTTGGACAATTGATTGTCCTAATGTGTGTAATAATTTGGCATTTAATGACTGTCCTCTTGGTTTTGAAGCGCGCTGTATCAGCCAGAGTGACCCTGATATAGATGACTGGTGCGATACTAAGATATGTGGCGATAAAAAAGTTGATTGTTTGAATTCTGACTGCCAGTGTGAGGAGTGTGATGAGGGCGGTTGGGGCGTGATTGATGTAGACGACAATGGTAACGATGTTTACTGCAATCCGCAGTGTAAGAAAGTTAAATGCGCGGATATTCCGTGTGATGAGGCCGAGTGTGAGAACATGGCCCAGGCATCTGGTGCTGGGGCAGGCACTGGCTCGGGTTTCCCAAGTTCCTTCTTTACCAGTAGTTTTGGGAATAATTGGTATTGCGGCAACACTTGGCATGCTGATGACCACTGTGTGACAGAACCAGACCTTCTTCTTGGCGAAGTAGCGGATGCAGCTTTTAATTTTGGTCATTGTATTCCTCGTGAGTGGGAGGACAGTTCAGGAGCTCCAGACCAGCCGCCTGCTGAACCTGATAAGTATTGTCCTGATTGTGGTTTGGAGCCTGTGCCGTGTGTTGAATTTATTACAAATTTTGCTGGTTCCTGCTGTAATTCTGAGGATGCTTTCCTTGGCGAGCTTATTCCTGAGCCTGCGTTCCAGCCAGGGCTTCAATATTCTGGTCCTGCCGGTGCTGCGGTGTACAATCCATTCTTTACGCCTGAGCAGGTGCAGAATCCTGATTTCCAGACTCAGCCGATGTCTGCCAATCCTTTCTTCAGTGTGAACAATGTTCAAAACCCGTCTTTTGTCGGCATTCAGAACATTCAAAATCCGTACTTTAGCGGTGTTCCTCAGCCGTTGGTCGGTCCTGAAGCGTCGTGCGAGCCGAGTATGCTTCGTGATTTGATGCGTTTGACAACTCTTTCAACTATGGGCGGTGGCTTTGGTGGAACAGATTTTGATTCTATTAACGCCGATTTCCCCGGCGTGATGGGATTGTTCCAGTCATTGTGCTGTCCGAAGGATGAGTGTGGTAATGATGAGCTTGATGATGGTGAGGAATGTGATCCTCCGAACTCCGCCTGTTCTGGGGGCAGGGTGTGTTCAGTTGACTGCATGTGCACGCGTCCAACGTGTGGTGATGGTGTTCTTGATCCTGGGGAGCGCTGTGATCCTGGAAGGCTTGTTGCGTATGATGAGCCTGTGCCTCCTCTTGGCGCTGCTGAACTGCTGGTAGGCTCTGCCGACACGAGAACAATTGGCAGCTCGGATTCTGGGTATATACAGTCTGGTTATGGTGTTATTCCAGGCACTGGGTGGCAGGAGCCTCCTCCTGGTTATAACGTGCAGGGCACAGTGTATCAGTCCGGAGTTACTGGAGCAAGTGCGTATCAGTCTCAGCCTCCTCCTGGATACGTTGCAGCTCCTGGTTATAATTATCAGTCAGGTCTTCCAGGCTTTACTGTTTCTGGAACTCCTGGTTACGAATCTGGCTTTGGATTTGGCTACACGCCTGGCACCAGTTCAAGTTACATTTTCGGTACTGGTTACCAGCAGCCGAATGTTGTTGGGTATGGGCCGATGTATTCAACAGTCTCTTCTGCTCAGAAAGCATTGGTAAAGCCTATGATTCTTGGGTTTACTGAAGCGTTTACGTATCCGTTCAATACGTTGAGTGATGCGACTGTTGCAGCAAGAGAAGGCGCTCCATACTTGTGCGACGATGAGTGTGATTGGGTTATTTGCGGTGATGGATCTGTTGAGGGTGATGAGTGTTGCGATCCTCCGAATGGTCAGACGTGTTTTGAGGGTTGTACGTGTTTGCCAAAGTGTGGTGATGACAATCTTGATCCTGGCGAGGAGTGTGAGCGTCCTGGTGATTTGTGCATGACTGTTCTTGGAGCTAATGGGATATGTAACAGGAATTGCCAGTGCAAGAAGCCAGGCTGTGGTGATAGTATTGTTGACCCTGAAGGCATTGACGGTATTTTTGGAACTGCTGATGATGAAAACTGCGATCCTCCTGGCCAGGTGAAGAATGCTCAAATCTGTTCAGATGAATGTAAATGGACTACGTGGACTTGCGGCGATGGTCTGGCAGAACCTGATGGGCAGGATGGTGTTGAAGGAACTTATGATGATGAAGAATGCGGCGAGCCTGGTTTGTCTTGTGAGGAAGGCTTGTCGTGCGTGAGGTGCAGGTGTGTACTTCCGTTCTGTGGTGATGGAGTGCAGCAGAGCAATGAGGAGTGCGAGCCTCCGGGTGTTGGCGATTGTAATTACGATTGCACAAAGTCTAAATGTCCTGATGGCAAGGTTGGTCCTAATGAGGACTGCGAGCCGAGAGGCGCTTGTGATCCTGAGTGTGGCTCTGACTGCAAATATAATTGTGGTAATGGCAGGCTGGATTGTGGTGAATCATGTGATGAGTCTGTTTCAGGCATGGAATCAACCTGCCAGTATTGTCAGCCGTTGTGGCCTCCGGTCTGTGGAAATGGAAAGAAAGAGAAGGGCGAGCAGTGCGAGCCTCCTGGTACTACAAATTGCGATGAATATTGTCAGGTGAAATTGTGCGATCTGGACAACGGTGAATGCTGCGCGAATCCATGTTTGCCTCAATGTGGTGATACTGGGTGCGGCTGTGATGAACCGTGCTGTGGCGAGCAGTGTTGCGGCGAATGTCCTCCGCCTGTTCCTCCGCCTCAGCTTCCGGTTATTGATGCAAAGGTTGTATGCACTTCAGAATGTGCGAGCGCTGAATATGGGGATGATAATTCATTGACTGTTCAGCAGGAGCGTGCCTTGAGAAAGGCCACAGATAAGGACGTCATTTCAGTTGTTGCCGTTGATAGTTGTTGTGCTGGTGACTCTTTGAGGTTTACTCAGAGCGTTCCGAATAATTATGCGAACGTTGAGGCGTTTGCCCTCAGCGGTGATGATGTGATGAGTTTGGACCGCACGATTGGGCAGGGAGTAGTTTGCGGCGGATTTACAACCGACCAGATAATCGATAATCCTGGTTGCGTTCAGTGCATCCAGCGTCCTGAAGGATTGGTCAGCTGGTGGCCTGCTGATAAGCATACGAATGACATTCAAGGCAATAACCCTGGTACACTCGTGCTTGGTACAAATGGTAATGTGAATCCTGATGCGGCGTTTGCTGATGGAATGGTGCTGGAAGCTTTCAATCTTGACGGGCTTGATGATTTTGTCAGGATGGGTGATGTTCTTGATCCAGGGTTGTCCAGCTTTACGATAGATGCGTGGTTTAAGCTGAGCGAGGAGCCTTCTGAGTTCGCTATTCTTCAGAAGGGTTCTTATGGTATTTTTGGCGATGCAAAGAATATCTGGTTCGGTGTAAGCGATGGTGTTCATCAGGTTTTCGCAACCGCGTTGCTGCCCTCCTTGTACGAATTCCACCACGTTACTGGAGTGCTTGACAGGGACAAGAGTGTTATTAAATTGTACATCGACGGAGCTTTAGCAGACTATCAGGATTATGGCGCTCTTGGAATAGATTTGGGCAGTATAGAGAATGATAACTCATTCTCAATCGGTGCAGTTGACTCGCGAGAGCCGTCTAAATTCTTCCATGGCTTGATTGACGAGGTCGAATTCTTCTACAGGCCGGTTGGTCTTGGTGAAGTGAAATCTATTGTTGGCGCGTGGCATGCGGGCAAGTGTAAGTCTTGCGTGCTGCCGCCTTATGATTTGGTCAGCTGGTGGACCGGCGACAGGCATACGAGAGATGTTATGGACTCAAATCACGGGCTCTTGGTGCTCGGAACTCAGGGCAACACATTTGTAGTGAACGCGTATGCTGACGGATTGGTCGATAAAGCGTTCAAGCTTGATGGAATTGATGACTTTGTGCTGGTTAATGACAGGAATAATCTTGATATCATCCGCGAGCTTACAATTGACATGTGGTTGAATCAGGATGGACCAAGTAATCGTTATGTAATTTCCAAACTGCCTGGTGATTCACAGGGTAATTATGGCTTGCAGGTCTTGGAAGATGGCAAGTTAAGATTTGTTACGTTTGATACAGAGCCGCGTTTTGTTGACAGTGCTTCTGGTGTTCAGCCGAAAAAGTGGAATCATGTTGCAGTCACGATTGATGCGCAGGCGAAGGAAGTCAGGTTCTATATTGATGGAAAATTGGATGCAGTCAGGAACTGGCCGTATCCATTGCCTGCAAATAATGCGCCTTTGACTATCGGTGCTGGCGAGAAAGGAGCGCCGGGCAACTTTAACGGATTGATTGACGAAGTCGAAATATTTGACCGTGCTTTGAAAGAAGAGGAAATCTTGGCAATTGTCAGTGCTGACAAGCATGGCAAGTGTAAGCCGTATTGCGAGGAGAAAGTGCATGATTATTATGTTGACGAGTTGGAAATGCATTTGGTGCAGGAATCTGTCACGAGCAGTGTTTCTTCAGAGCTGCCTCATTTTGAGATTGCTACTTCATTTGGCCAGCCGATTGAGATCGAAATGCATAACCTTGCTGGTGTTGTTGGTGTAACGGTTAAGCATCCTTCTGGTCCATTGCGTGTTGATAATTCTGAAATGCGCGCAGAGAGCGGGTTTATGTTAGAGCTTGACAACTACTCACCTCCCGCTTCTCTTGGCGTGAAGGTTCCTGTTCCTGTTGATGATTTAACAGCAAGTTTGTACGTGATGCTTGGGGACACCTGGGTGAATGTTGACGCATCCAGAGTTGGCAATAAGCTGGTTGCCAAGCTGATGCCTAGTGATATTGACAAGTACTTTGTGAAGCAGGGCAACAAGTTGGTGGCATTGTTTGCAGTTTTGTCTGTTGTTGGTGCAGAAAACATGGCCGATAAGTTTGTTAAGTTATATGATGGCGGAGCTCAGACTGCAGTAGTATTTGTGCATGGTCTGACTACTAACCAAGTCAGCTTGAGAAAATTTGTTTTCGAGTATGAGCGTATGAAGGACTCGTCGAGAGTGTATGGGTTCTTCTATTCGCCGACCAAAACTCTTGAAGAATTGGCAAAGGAGTTTGCAGAACTGGCATCTTCCCGTTTGCTGGAAGACGGCATTTCTGAAGTGTACATTGTGCCGTATTCGTTTGGAGGTATTGTGGCGCAGGAAGCGTTGAAATACTCAAAGGATAATGGTTTGGCGCTTTACTCATTGACTAACAAGGTTGTGTACATCGGCACTCCGTTTGGCGGCGTGCAGATTATTGACGTGTGGAAGGATTTCTTGTCTTATATCGTGAATACGCCTGTTGCCTCAGGAAGATTGAACATTGACAAGAGCATTCTTGAAGTGCTGGCTAAAGGAAGGCAGCTGCCAGAGCCGAGTGATAATGCTGAGCACGGCTTGGTTATTGGCACGCGGGGCTATCCGTTTACCAGCAAGTTCTTCGATAAGCCTAATGATGGTGTTGTTGACGTTGCTCGCGCTCGGCCTACATGGTTTGAGGAAAGGGCAGTTTGCGATCCGAATGTGTTGAAAGTGCATTTGACGCATGACCAGCTGCCGGGCGCTTATCCTGTTCGTGATTTCGTGTACAAGCTGACAAACAGCGAAAAAGCAGCCCAAAATCCGGATGAGGCAATTCTTGGCTACAGCCAGAGTGTTGATGTGAAGCAAGGAAGTTGCCATCCTGGCGATAAGATCGTGATTGTTGGAGAATTGATTCCGGAAGAAGCACGGCCTCATGCGTGCTCGTGCGGAGATGGCGTGTGCGGTATTGGTGAGGACTTCAGGAGTTGTCCGGTTGACTGCGCCAGTGTATGGCAGAAGTTTAATGTGTGCTTGTACATTCCGTGGACAACTGATTTCCTGTTGCTGGCCTTATTGATAATTTCTGTTGTCTATATTTATCGCAAGGAGAGGACTCACGATCGTGGAAAAGGATTCATTGTCCTGTTTGTAATCTTGGCTATTGTTTCTGTGGCTGTTGCCGCTCACTATTTCAATTGCCGTTATGTGTTGCCGTTGTCAATTTTGCTTCTGCTGATTAATGTTTTGTTGATGATTGTAGCATTGGTTCACTTCAGAAAGCCTAAGGGGGCCAAGCCGATTGAGCATTCTTTGAAGAGGCTTGAGGAACTCTTCCATAAAGTTAAATAAAAATTACTGCGTTATAATCGCGACGCCGCCGATTATAAGAATGATGCCGAGCCATTTTATGGCAGGGAATTTTTCTCCAAGGAAAGATATCGAGAACAGCGTGACCCAGATGTAGCTGGTCGCGATGATAGGATAGGCTATTGACAGGTTGCTGAATTTTAGGGCAATTATGAAGAGGATGGTTGAGGTTGCGTATAATGCGATTCCTACAATAAGTTTCCAATTGAATAGCCACGAGGTGATATCGGCGCTGATGTCTTTTGAGCCGAGTTTGAAAAAGAGCTGGCCAAAACCGCCAAGGAGTGCGCAGAAGAGCACGAGTCCGATGAGTGCAAGTTTTTGCATGGTGCTGTTGCCGCGCGCATAGTATATAAAAGTTGCTCTCCATAACATTTAAATAAGTCGCTGACCGGCGCATTTGAAATGGAAAAATTGGGGGCTGTTGGTAGATATAAGTGGCTGGTGTTTTTTGCCGTACTTGCACTCATCATCCGGTTGATAGCAGCGCCATTTGGCACTCTTGAGAAACCGGATATGAATAACTTTCAGGCGTGGAGCGCTCAGTTGTCTGAAAAAGGTCTGCACGGCTTTTACGATGAGGGCTGGTCGGATGCGTGGCCGGGATACCTGTACGTTCTCTGGTTTCTTGGGCCTGTGAAGCATTTTTTTGTTTCATTTCCTGCAGTGTTGTTCAAACTGCCTGCAATTGTGGCGGATATTGTTGCCGGCATTCTTGTTTTTGCTGCCGTATCGAGATTTAACAAAAAGGCAGCTCTGCCTTCTGCTGTTTTTTATTTGCTGAATCCTGCGGTCATCGCTAATTCGGCATTGTGGGGGCAGATTGATGGAATTGCTGCAATGTTCATTCTTGCAGTGCTGTTTTTTGCCTCAGAATGGCCAATTGTTTCAGCAGCCCTGCTGGGGGTGGGTGTTCTCTTTAAATGGTACGTTTTGCTCATCCTTCCATGCGCCGTGCTTATCTGGCTTCGGGATGCAGGCTGGAGGAAAATGCTCGCGTGCGTAGTGGTGACTGCTGCTGTCATTGTTGGGGGGTTTGTGCCTTTTGCCGCGAAGCCGGTTTTTTCATTCCTGCTTGAGCGCGCTGGAACAACGCTTCAGCAATACCAGTTTACCAGTGCGAACGCGTTTAATCTGTGGGCGTTGTGGGGCATGTGGAAGCCTGATGCAGGATGGCCGGTGGTGGCGGGTGTTCTGCTGGCGGTTGTTTTAATGGCGGCGGTATTAATTGGGTTATGGAAGCTCGATTCAGAGCCCGCGCGTTTCCTTGCAGCCGCGCTGTTGCTTTTTGGGTCATTTTTAGTCCTGACACGGATGCACGAGCATAATCTGTTGCCCGTGTTGGCGCCGTTGTTGGTTGCAGCCGCAGGGCTTCCTGGGCTGTGGATATCCTACGGTTTGGTTTCTGCAACTTATTTGGCAAACATTCGGTTTGCATTTGTGTGGATTACGCAGGAGTTTCGGCTGATTTTTCCTTCTTGGGTTATTGGCTTGTTTTCAGTGGTGAATATTGTCGTTTTTTGTTCTGCCGTGTGCGCGTTGTTTGGGAAGAAAAGAATTTGGCCCCAGTTCGCAGGGCTTAAGTCAAAAATGTCAGCTGCCGTTCCTGTTGACAGCTCGTTTGTTGCCAAGCGGTGGCGTCTCTTGCTCGTCGTGCTGCTGGTGTTTGCCTTGGTGGCGCGGTTGTATGGGTTGTCGTATCCGAATGAACTTTATTTTGACGAAGTGTACCATGCTTTTACGGCACGTGAGCTGTACCGGGGGAATACCGCGGCGTGGTCGTGGGAAAGCACCCCGCCAAAAGGGTTTGCATATGCGTGGGATCATCCGCCTCTGCCAAAATTGATTATGGCAGCAAGCATGAGGGTGTTTGGCGAGGGGCCGATTGGCTGGCGTCTTCCTGGTGCTTTGCTGGGTGTTGGTTCCGCTCTGCTTTTATTTTTGGTGGGAGTGAAACTCTTCAAAAGCAGGACAGTTGCACTGCTGGGCACTGCATTTTTCGTGCTTGATGGTCTGCCGTTGGTTTTGTCCCGAATCGGCATGAATGACGTGTATTTCATGTTTTTCGCACTTGGCGCGATATATTTCTTGCTTTCAGAACGATATTTCCTTTCTGCTTTATTCCTTGGTCTCGCGGGAGCGTCAAAATGGACTGCTGTCTGGCTTGTGCCTGTGCTGGTCGCGTTGTGGCTCATCTTTTGGAAGCGTCCAACAATTAATCTTGCATGGTTTTTGGTGGTTCCTCCCGCAGTGTACTTGTTGTCGTATGCTCCGTTCTTTCTGGCAGGCTACACGGCTGCCCAGTTTGTTGAGTTGCAAAGGCAGATGTTTTGGTATCACACCCATCTGAATGCAACGCACCCGTTCAGTTCGCCATGGTGGTCGTGGCCGTTGATGCTGAAGCCGGTCTGGTTGTTCACGCAGTCCAGCGGCAATCTTGTTTCGAACATTTATGCGCAGGGGAATCCGGTGATTTTTTGGGTTGGATTTGCGTGTGTGCTGGTTGCAGTTCTTTTTGGCATCGTGACAAGGCGCAGGGAGGTGTGGGCAGCGCTCGCTGCTTATGTTGGATTTTTTGTCCCTTGGTCGTTGTCTCCTCGGATAATGTTCATATATCATTATCTGCCCAGCGTGCCGTTTTTGTGTTTGCTTCTTGCATATATGGTGTCCTGTTCGCGGAGGCGTAAGCTGTTATCGCTGGTTTTGTTAAGCGCCGCACTGTTGTTGTTTTTGTATCTCTATCCGCGCTGGGTTGGAATTCCAATGCCGGCTGCGTCAGCTGGCTGGTATGCGTGGCTTCCATCATGAGGATGGTTTTTATATGAATGTGGATTTTGATGTTAAGGGAATAGTAAAATTTGGGGTGACAGGGTAAAAATGTTGGCACGGGGTATTCAGGCAGCGGTGAGTGCAGTATTTGGCAATTACGTGTTTACAATGCGCACGGGCTTGGCAAAAGGTCTGAAACGACGGGTTGGCTTTGGTTTTAAGCCGCGGGGAGGGCTTACGAAGGAGGAGCAGTTTCTGGCTGAATTAGACTTGGCGGGGAAAACTGTTTTTGATGTTGGCGGGTATGTCGGCATATACGCGCTTTTTTTCGCACGCGCCGTGGGCGGGACTGGAAAAGTGGTGTCATTTGAGCCAAATCCTGTGAATGTCCGTGAGCTCCGCTTTAACCTGAAACTGAATAACTTTGAGAATGTCTGTGTTATAGAGCGTGCGCTGGGAAAAGAAAAGTGCAGCTTAGAACTGGTCTCGGATCCGGTGCAGCCTGCTTTGTCGACACTCGATGCGTCAATGAAAAATAAGTTGCTGCGAAGAGGAACTGTCAGCACGCGCGTGGATGTCGATGCACTCGATGCATTGATGTCAAAAGATAAACTGCCTGTGCCTGATTTTATAAAGATGGATGTTGAGGGGTACGAACTGGAAGTGTTGCGTGGTATGGAAAAGACGGTTGATAACTTTAAACCTCAATTGTTCATTGAGATTCACGGTGAACTGTCGGACGAACTGTTCTCTTTTTTGAAGAGCAAAAATTACAGAATGTATCATATTGAGTCAGGGCGGAATGCGTCACCGGGCGTGCTGGGAGGCCATGTGTATTGCCATGTATGAAGATACAAATGTCATCATTCTGACGCGGATGAAGTAATATGCGCAGCCCCCGCAGAAATTTGCAAAAGAATTATGTGGTAATCGTGTTGCTCGCAGTCATTGTGCTGCTCGGTGCGGGTCTTAGAATGAATCGACTGGCAGAGGTGCCCGCTGGATTTTTCGCGGATGAGGCGTCGGTGGGGCTTAATGCGTACACGATTCTTTCACAGGGCCATGACCAGCATGGAGTCCGGTATCCTGTTTTTTTCAAGGCATTTGGGGAATATAAGAACCCGCTCGCGATTTATTGGGCTGTTCCATTTATAGCATTGTTTGGTTTGAACGAGTTTGCCGTGCGCCTGTCTGCCGCCGTATTGGGCGTGTTTGGTATTGTGGCTATTTTCTTTCTTGTGCGCCGTCTGTTTAAGATGCACCCAATGCATGACTGTTTGGCATTGCTTGCCGCTTTGTTTCTTGCGATATCTCCTTGGCATGTGCATCTCAGCAGGATTGGATGGGATTCTCAAGTTGGCTTCGTGCTCCTGACAGTGTTGGCGGTTTTTGTCTTTTTAAAAGCATTAGAGAAGCCGAAGCTTTTGCCAGTGAGCATGGCATTGTTTGCGCTTAGTATGTACAGTTATTTTCCAGCGCGCGCGTTTATTCCCTTGTTGGGTCTTGGTTTGTTCATTTTTAACATCAAATTTTTCCGGAGGCATTGGGTTTCATCGGTAGTCAGTTTTGTCGTTCTCGTGATTCTGCTTTTGCCGCTTGCACTGCACGTATTTAGTCCTGAAGGCATGGCTAGATGGAGTGAAGTGAGTATCTTTATGCATCCTCCAGAGGGTGAAACAATTGCGCATCATGTGGTTTATAATTATGCAAGTCATTTCTCGTTAAGTTTTCTGTTTTTGGAGGGAGATACCAATTATTTCAAGCGTCATTCGTTGCCTGATAATGGTGTACTGTATCCTATACAACTGCCGCTTATTATTCTTGGAGTCTTTTGGTTGTGGCAGAGAAAATACAGAGACGTGCTCACTTTATTGGTTCTGTGGCTTGCTTTATACCCGGTTGGGAGCATGTTTACCGTGGCAAAAACGGCGCAAGCCACACGGTCGGTCATTGGCGTGGTGCTTTTTCAAGTGCTTTCTGCGGTTGGTTTATTCTCGTTGTTTGTGCATGTATCAAAGCTTAGGCGTGTGCGGCGCAGGTTATCAGTACTTGTCATCATTGGAGTTCTGATAATATCGGTGAGTTTGTTTTCAAGGGCGTATTTTGTCGATTACCCGAGAAAATTTTATGGGTATGAGGGCTGGCAGTTCGGCCCGAAAGAGGTCGTTGAATATTTTCTGTCTGTTGATGACCAATATGATGAGTTGTTCATGACTTCGGATGGGTTTAATGGTGCCGAGATCTTCATTCCATTTTACTCTCAGAATTATGAAAAAGGCTGCAGTAACTGCGTTATTGGCGGACTGGACAAAGTAGCAGACGGGAAAAGACAGCTTTTTGCTGTTCATCCGCATGAAGTAGAAAGCGCAGGGTACACCGGTCGTTTCGAAGTCAAAAAAACGATCGTGTACCCGGATGGTACAACTGCCTTCGTGATTGGTGAAGTGCGCCAATAGCTTTATGCAGTGTTTTGGCGATTGAAAAGGTTTAAAAGTCGTTATGTGTATATGTTGAATTAGAGGGTTGCAAAATGTGGGGATTAGTATTTATGATAATTGCAAGTTATGTTGGCATTCTTGCTGCTAGTATCCTCACCGGATTGACGTTGCTCGAGCGTGGTTTGCTCGGCGTGTTGTCAGGCTTTCTAATCGCGATGTGGAGCACATTTCTTATTTTTTTGGTTACAAAGAATCTGGTCCTGTCTTTTTGGGTTGCCTTTTTAGTGTGCGGGGCACTCAGTGTCATTTTTACTTATGTCAATGGTGTGACAATGCCGGCAATAAAGCGTGTTTGCAGGGCAATAGTTAACAGCGCGCGTAATAGCAAGCCTCTTTGGGTATTCTTCATTATTATTGGTTTATCTTTCACCTGGTTGTTTTCAAGCTATTTAATTCAGCCGCGTGCAGACGGCTGGTATGCCGGAATTAACAGTTGGGGCGATATGCCGTTGCATCTGTCGTTGATTAATCATTTCAGGGTGGGTGCCGGCACACTGGAGTATCCAATATTCAACGGAGAGCGGTTAACATACCCATTTCTTGCTGACTTTCTCGCTGCCGCGCTTTCTGGTCCTGGAATGGTTGACCTGCGTTTGACATTGGTCGGCATAGGAAGCATGTTGGCTTTCATGCTCGTATTGGCGATATACGCTTTTGCCATGCGCGCTGTGAACCGGAAGTCTGTTGCTATATTGACGATTATTCTCTTCTTTATTGGCAGCGGTGTTGGGTTTGCGTATTACGTAAAGGATTCTCTTGAAAACAACAGTTTCGAAGTGACAAAGGATTATGCGCATAAGGGCGATATCAATTTGAACTGGGGTAGCGTGATTCTGGATTACATGCTTCCGCAGCGTACGTTCATGACGGGATTTCCCATCGGTGTTATGATTATTGTTCTGTTTTTGGCCTATCTTGGCGCGGGTAGATCAGCGCAGCGCAGCAGGTATTTATTGTATGGTGGAGTGATGGCCGGAATGTTGGGAATGGTTCATACGCACACGTTGTTATCCGTCGGGGTAGTGGGCGGCATTTTGGCGTTGCTCTTTTTTTCATGGCGCTGGTTGTGGTTTTTCATTCCATCAGGCATACTTGCGCTTCCGCAAGTTTTATGGATTAGGTCACGTGTAGTTGAGAGTTTTATTCGGGTGCATTATGGCTGGACCAGCCAGGCAGCCTCGCTTGGACAGCTTGTCGTATTTTGGCTTCGCAACACGTGGCTTGTTCTCATTTTAGGTATTATTGGCACGTTTTTTGTAGAGAAAAAATTGCGAAAATTGGCCGTGCCATTTTGGGCGCTGTTTGTTCTTGGCAACGTGATGATTTTCCAGCCATGGGATTTTGACAACATGAAATTTATGTTGTTTTGGTGGCTTTACATGGCACTGCTCGGAAGCGTGTTTCTGGTACATTTGGAAAAAAAAGGAGTTTTTGGAAAAGTTGCATTCACGGGACTGCTGGCGCTTGCTATTCTCTCAGGCGTGCTGGCATTGTATTTGGGCGCGACTGCACGTTTCCATATGTTCTCTCCGGAAGAACTGGAGCTCGGAAAATGGATTGCTGACAACACGCCGCGTGATGCGATTTTCATGACATCCGATCACCATAATAATCTGGTGCCTTCCATTGGTGGGAGACGCATCCTGATGGGTTTTGGCGGCTGGTTATGGAGCCACGGCATTAAGACGGGCAGCCGTGGAGATGACATTAAGCGAATGTTTACGGGCGATCCTGAGACCAAAGAGCTGCTGAATAAGTATGGTGTTGATTACGCGGTTATTGGTCCAGCTGAGAGGAATGATAAAAAGGCGAATGAATCTTTCTATCAGAAAGAGTTCAAGCAAGTGCACGAGACCGAGAAGTATAAAGTTTTTGAAGTATAACTGCCCCTGCCAGAGCTGCGAGCTGGATGCCGAATTGTCGGAAAAGATAACCTGGTAGCTGTCCGCTGAGCAACGGTCTCAATTGTCCAATCAGTCCGTGGACTTCCATATTGCAGTACATTGTCCCCATGAGAGCGCCCGTTATGTTTATTGCAACAGAGGCAATGCCTACAAGGATTATGCCCGCGAGCAGGTATTCGGATTCTGGTGTGTGCTTTTTTTGGTAGCGTGCAAAGAAGCCAGCAAGTCCTATAATTATGAAAGGCATTGACGGTAGAAGATAACGTGGTCCATATTGGCAGCCGCCATTCGTTTGGAATAGCGCGAGATAAGGAACTAAAAGGACAAAGCTCAAAGGCAGCAGGTATTTTTCAATTCTGTGCGTGCGTGGAAGGAGGGCAAAGCCTAAAAGTGCGATTATGAATATGGGAGAGTAGAAGATTATTGCTGTTGTGGGTGATAAAACATAAAAGTCGATTTTTTCAATAATGTTTTTCATATCGATGTGCGGCATGGAGTCTGTCCATTTATTGCCAATTGTTATCGGGAAAGCAAGCGGATGGTTGAATACTGCATAGTTGAAAGCAAATGTTGGAAGTAGGCCAATTATGAAGCAAATTCCGTAAATGGCGATGTGCTTCCATCGTTTGTGGAGAACGACATACGAGCTGTTAATTGCCATATTTACAAGTTGTTGGGCAGACATGAACAGCGCAAGTCCGGACAAAAAGCCGCTGATTCCTATTGAGAATTGTGAAGTTTTTGTCGAGTGGTATGTGCGGTAGAGGAGGTAGAACGCGAGTAATGATATGAATGTGCCGTGCACCTCGTGGTGTGTGACGCCCGCGTAGGGCAATGCAATCGTTCCAAATCCATAGAAGAGCGCAATTATCATTGACGAGATGGTGTTTTTTGTTATATCTTGCGCGATGAGTAATACGAGTGTCATCATGACGGCCGTCATCAGGGCTGAGGTGAGCAGGGTTACAAGTCCTGCTGTTAGAAAGTAATCGCCTTTGTAAGTGATTCCGAATGCACGAAGGAAGGAGTACACAGCCGCACCTATGAAAAATTGCCCCGGCTGTTTTGCAGGGTATACGTGGCTCTCAAACTCGACAGTATCCCCGACGTTTTTGAACTCAGCTGTGTCTGATCCATCGACATAATAATGGTGGCGTTCCACAAGTGCTTCAATCCCTGCCTGCTGTAGGTTAAATGCGCGCGTATCGTTAGTGTTGATGAATGATGCAAGTATGCCGAATGCTAAAATGAAAAAGACGAGTGCAAAAGGAAGCTTTTGTAAAATTGTTGCAGGTTTGAAATGCATATTCAATGAATCACCCAGTAGTATTACTATTTTGTGTCAATGGCTGAATGTCAAAAATAATATATCCTGCGACATGGTCTATGGGCGTAAGTTTTCTAAGCCAGGCGCGGCAGGTACGCTCGCCCATATCACCGAGCTCTATTAGTTCGTTAGCTCGGATTGCAACGCGCCCCGGAAGGTATTCGCAGCCCGCCCCCTTTCTGACTGGCACGGGGTTTTTTTCTATATATTTTGCGATTTCTTTTTCTCCCAATCCCCAGTCTATGTTTGAATCAGCTAGATATTTCCATCCGTATTTTGGTCCTCCTGTAATTTCGTTGAAATATGATAAGTAATAGGGAGAAATAAATGCTGCTGATATGACGTACCACAGAAGAAATGCTCCGAGCAAAAAGCGTGTTTTGCTGTTTTTAAACAACTCAATGGTCGAACCCGCCATTACTAAAAGGAATGGATATGTTGGCAGCACGTGGCGTAATCCAATGTTCAATCTGTTGAAGTATGAGAATACAACGAAAAGTATGATGACTGGAACGATGATGAAAAGTATGTCCATGCTTCTTTTTTTATAGAGGCAATAAAATGAAAGCAAAATTAGACCGAGCAACGGAATGGGCGTTTTTATGGCAACTGCAACAAAAAAGTAATACCACCAGCCGACGCCAGAGTCGGAATACTGTCCTAACAAATACACCGGTCCATCGAGGTGTCTCTGGCCGTGTACTTTGGCGTAATCAAACCCCAATAGATATGCGGATGGCACGATACTTGGAAGAAATGGCATTTTTTCTGCAAGACTGCTGAGTAAGTCAGATTTAAACGTGTGCGATCCTATTGGTGTGAACGTTCCTTTGAATAAGTACGCCGCATTCACGACAAGAATCGCAATGATAAATATCATCACAAGCAGGCAGGCATATCGGGTTTTCTGTTTTTTCCTAGTGAAGTAATAAATGCCGAAAATTAAAAAAATTGGAACGAGCAAGGCGGCAGTGAATTTTGCTATGAGCGCAAATCCCAGAACAAGTCCTGATACGCATGCGCTTTGAATGGTATCATTGTTTACAAATTTCCAAAAAAAGTAGGTGGATATGAAAATCATGCACGCAGCCGGAATGTCAGTGGATACAACTCCTGAATGCGCGATGATATTGGGTTCGAATGCATACAAAAAGAGCGCAAGCAAGCCTGCCGTAATGCCAAAAAGCTGCTTTGCCCACAGAAAGACGAAGATGCCTAAGATGATTCCAAATAAGAGCGTGATGAGCCGCGCCTGGTTTAAGAGCGAACTATAGTGTGGTTCGTAGAAGTTATCAGATAAGGAATTCGGGACGGGAAAATCATGGCGCAGGAATGGCAATGCGTTAAGCACGTGCAAAGGTGGATGTTCTCGGCTGACATCAAGACTGAGGTAGTATTCTCCTGTTCTAAGGTACTTGTACGCTACATTGATATGCCCCAGTTCATCGTAATTGTTTGCTGAAGCTGTGTAAATTTCATACACGGCTTGCGATGAATATATTATGAGCAAAAGCAGAATAATTTTTTTATTGTGCGCGATCAGCAATTCTAAAAAACGGTTTTGGCGCATTCAGGCAAGTGTGGCTATTGCATTTATTAAATTATTGTCAAAATATTTATAAAGGGATATAAACTTTTTTCGGCAATGGAAAAAAAGAGGCCGGATGTTTTCTCGGTTAGTGATTATGTCGCCTTGTTTTGCGCGGTTGTTCTTATTGTCGGTCTGATCCTGGGCATTTATGGAAAAGTACAATATTGGGTGACTGCTGCCGTCTTTCTTTTCTTCCTCTGCGTGTGGATTATATGGGGATTTTTCATGCAAAATACTAAGGACGCCTTAGTTACGTTTGTAATTTTCTCAATAGTATTTTTAACGCTGAGTTTTTCCGTGACTGAAAAAGGCATCCGCGTTGAGAATGACCGTTCTCGTATGGGTACTATTGGAAGTATATTCGTTCATAACACTTTTGCAGAAACACAATACAATATCGGCTCAGATAAGATGATTATCAATGGCACATCTTATTCATCAAAGCCCCCGATGCTTTCATTTCTTGGAGCAGGTGTGTTAGGCGTAATGGCTAAAGTCAGGGATTATTATGGAAAGCCAACTGACCCCAACGGGACGTATGAATATTATTGGTTGGTTCTTTTTCTGATAGCGCTTCCATCCGCATTAGCCGCAGTAGTGTTTTACAAGCTATTGAAATACGCCGAAATTCATGAATTTTACCGTTATGTGTTGGTTTTTGCATTTATTTTCGGAACGCTGATGTTCAGTTTTAGTTCAGTTCTTAATAATCATACAGTCGCTGCAGCTTGCGTGCTTGCAGGTTTCTATTTTTTCTTTTGTGCGCGTTTTGACCAATCATGGAGATCCGCTGTGGCGAGTGGCTTTTTCTTTTCTCTCGCAACTACCATTGAGCCGCAAAGCGGTGTCTGGTTTGTCCTGTTTCCTGGATTGTTTCTCATTAGGCGCAAGTACAAATTGTGCCTGCTGTATGCTTTAGGCGCATTGCTGCCTTTAATCTTTCATTTCCCTCTTCAGTATCAGATAACGGGCAATATGCTGCCGGCGCAATTCCAGAGCAATGAAGTACTCATCTGGGAGGGCTCGCCATGGCCTGAGGTCTTCGTCCGTATTAGCAAATATACATGGTGGGAGAAAGTATGGGATACAACATTTGGTGCATGGGGTCTGTTCACTTACACTCCTATATTTTTATTTTCTTTTTGGGGTCTGTTTGCTGAGCTAAAGCGACGAAAAAACAAATTCTGGTGGGAGGCATTAGTCACGTTGCTTGGGATAGTGTTCTTTATTTTCTATTATTATTCGCATTTAGTAAAGGATTATGGAGGTCCCGGATGGGGTTTCCGCTGGTATATTCATTTTATTCCATTGTTGTTCTTCTTTACTGCGAATTTATTTGTTGGAAGGGATCGTTTGACATGGGGCAATGCAATCTTTTTGGTCGTGTTCTTGTTAATCGTGGCATATTCTGTGTATGTGGCGCATCTGGGAACAATTTATGCGTGGGAATTCGGTAATCGCCCCGTCCCTGCATATTTGGACTTTAGATGGGAAGCACAATATTACAGTAAATAGAATTTTATTTTATTTCCTGGATGATTTTTTCACAAAGGTGTTCCCATGACAGTTCCTTTTTCATGAGCGCGATGTTGTCTTTGAAGCGGTCTGGTGCTCCATCGCGGTAGAACGCTATAATTGCGCGTGCAATCTGTTCGCCATTGCGGGGCTTGACCAGATAGCCTGTCTTGTTGTTCTTTACAATGTCACCGAGACCGCCGACATCAGTGGCAATGACGGGCTTGTCAAATGCATAGGCGATGTTAATCACGCCGGATTGCGATGCGGAAACGTATGGAGTGACAACGAGGTCTGCTGCTGAGAAATAAAAGGGGACATCTTCATTCGGGACGTAGTGATCAATTATCTTGACGTGATTCTTAATTCCCAGTTGTTCAATTTTATTCATATATTTTTGTTTTTTTTCAAAAAATTCGCCTACGATATAAAGGGTTACTGGTATTTTTTTAAGAACTGCTGGAAGCGCATCGAGCAGATAATCAAGGCCTTTGTAGGGTCTTACGAACCCGAAGAACAGCACTGCTTTATCCGTGATGTTTAATCTTTTCCTGGCAGCGGTTTTGCTGATTTTTTTGTAAAAAAGGTCATAAATGGGGTGGAAGAGTTTTTTGACAGACGCCTGGGGAACAATGTGTTTGACGCGCTGGTAGTCGTCTTGTGAGTGGACAACAAATAGGTCAATTTCATTGAAAATCAGCTTGATAAGTAGGGGATCGAAAACAGTTTTTTCGTGCGGCAGGACTTCATGGCATATGGCAACAATCCTGCAGGGGTGTTTTTTTCGCAGCATTCTGAATAATGTATAGAATGGTATTGAGAAATACGACATATGCCAGTGGAAAATGAGAACATCTGGCTTAAATTGTGCAATTGTTTTGGCCGTTTTTGCCCAGCTGAAGGGGTTGAGCGTGTCGAATATAAACTCTGCATGTCCGCGGAAGAAGTTTTTGCTGCGGACATCTTTTTGTGTTTTTCCTGGATAGAGCCAGTCCGGAAATGCGCGTGAATACGAGATGATTTGGGTCTGCGCTTTCTGTGCGAGGTGGTTGCACAATTCAGTGTTGTAATGAGAGATGCCTCCTTTGAATGGGCAGACCGGACCAAGGACAGTTATTCGTAGTTTCTTTTTACCAGGCATTAAAATACCCCTTTGACTCTTCATAGTCTCAAAAAGGTTTCTTTTTAAAAAGTTAACGGCAGTTGTAGGAAAGCTTTTAATAGTGTGCAATTTATTTTTTTTGTATGCTTTTAGTCACGGGGGGAACAGGTTTTATTGGCAGGCATCTTATTAAAAGGCTCGTTGATGATGGTCATAAAATTATCTGCTTTGTTGATCCGGATGATAAGCGTGATAGATCTTTCCTTAATAAGCTCAAGGTTGATATCATCTATTGTGATATTACGCGCAAAGCGAACGTGGTGAAGGGGTTTGATAAGTGCAAAGATGTTCAGGCAGTGATTCATCTTGCCGCTATCATAAAGCCAAGTCCCGGGCGCGATGACAATGAGTTTATCGAGGTTAATGTTGACGGCACACGTTTTCTTGCAGAGGAATGTGAGAAGCGCGGAATTAAGCGTTTTGTCTTTTATAGCACGGATTTCGTTTTGTATGGATATCCGACTGTATATGGCGAAAGCAAAGCGAAAGCCGAGGAGATTTTGAGGAAGAGCTCGCTGGAGTATACAATCCTGCGCCCAACGCCAGTCTACGGTCCTGGAGATGATAAGAATTTTAATACGTTGTTTGAATTGGTGCGCAAGTTTCCGGTGCTCCCTTCAGTAAGGTGCGTTATGCAGCCGGTTAATGTCAGGGATGTTGTTGAGGCGACTGTTGCAGTGTTGAATAATGATAAGACGTACCGCAAGGAATACAATCTGGCCGGTGGTTCGGCAGTTTCTTTTGCACAGATTCTTCGGATTCTTGCCAGCGAAATGGGAAAGAGGCGTTTGATTGTTCCGGTTCCGGGAAAACTGATGCAGGCCACTGTGCGGTTGTATGAGCGTGTCGTGCCTCGTCCGGTTGTGCGTGATTATCAGATCAGCAAATGGCTGCTCAACAAGGAATTGTCTATCGAGGATAACAGAAACGATTTTGGGTATGCGCCTGTATCGTTTGAAGAGGGCATGCGTGAGACCATGCGGGTTATTGGAGTTTCTAAGCGTCAGGCATAAACTTTAAATGTTGTTGCATAAAACTTACACGTATGGGGGCGCATAGTGTTGAAATTGTCATTCCAGTGTTGAATGAAGAGGAAGTTCTTGAAGATAATATTGTGCGGTTGCATGTTTTTTTGGCGAAAAATTGCCCGATTCCCTGGCAAATAACTATTTTTAGCAATGGCTCGACTGATGGCACGGTGGCAATTGGAACACAATTAAGCAGGCGTTTTTCACGGGTGAATTTTAAGCACATTCCCGAAAAGGGCAAAGCAAAAACATACAAGCTCGCGTGGCCGTCAAGCAGGGCATCAATTGTTGGTTTTATGGATGCTGATTTGTCAACCGAACTCGATGCGATTCCAAAATGTCTGGGCAGCATAATTCATGGCAAAGCGGATATTGTGATTGGCGACCGACATGCGTCAGCTGCGCTTATCGAGCGTTCATTGAAGCGGGAGATTTTATCTCGCGGGTACAATTTTCTGATTAAATCCCTGTTTCCAAAGACAAGAGTTCGCGATGCGCATTGCGGCTTTAAGTTTCTTAGAAAGTCGGTTGCGTGCTTGCTCCTGCCGCATATCAGGGATGACTGCTGGTTTTTTGATACTGAATTGTTGATGCTGGCAGAGCAGACCGGACACCGGATTGAGCAGGTTCCGGTCATGTGGGTTGAGCGAAAGGCGAGCAAGGTCAAGATAACGCGCGTTGTGACTGATTACTTTTTCAACCTGTTAAAGCTCCGCATGCGATTGTGGCGTTTGCAGTACTTCTAAGGCAGTTATCACGTTTCAATAGGTACGTAATATTTTTATAGTGCGCTTTTAAATAGATAGCGTTGCGTAGGAGACGCGCTTTAGTGGCGCTATCCCACAAAAAGGGGAAACAAGGGTGAACAGTAAAGTTTGGTTTGTGGGAGTCCTGTTTTTATTAGTTTTTAGTACGCCCGTTATTGCTGGCGATGCTGATTCTGAAGGCTTTTTGGCATCAATTTGGCATGGCATCCAGAATTTCTTTGGTGGTTTTGGTATTACCGGTGCGCAGACAATTGGAACAAATGGTATTTCTGTGCAGGCAACGTGTGGTAATGGTGTTTGGGAGCCTGGTGAGATTTGTGATGAGTCTGCTTCGCCTAATGGTTGTGATGCGGGCAAGGTTTGTGATGTTTGTTATTATTGTAGAATTCCATGTGATCCTGCTAATGGTAATGCGGAGTGTCCTCCGGGTGAAACTTGTAAGGAATACGAGCCTGGTGAGTGGTCTTGTGGGGGTCCTATAGCTACTCCTACTCCGACTCCTACGGCTGCTGCGACTCCAACTCCTACTGCTACTCCTGAGCCAACTCCTACTCCGACTCCTACAGCCACTCCTACTCCTACTGCTACTCCTGAGCCAACTCCGACTCCTACTCCGACTGCGACGCCAACGCCTACTCCGACGCCAACTCCTACGCCTACTCCAACGCCAACTCCTACTCCGACAGCAACTCCTACGCCTACTCCGACTCCTACAGCCACACCAACTCCTACTCCTACTGCAACGCCGACTCCTACTCCGACAGCAACTCCTACGCCTACTCCAACTCCAACCGCGACTCCTACTCCAACGCCAACTCCTACTCCTTCTCCGACTCCGACTGCTACGCCTACTCCAACTCCTACTCCTACTCCTTCTCCGACTCCGACTGCGACGCCAACACCAACTCCTACGCCAACTCCTACTGCTACTCCTACGCCTACCCCGACTCCTACTCCGACTCCAACACCAACTCCTACGCCAACTCCTACTGCTACTCCTACGCCTACCCCGACTCCAACCGCGACTCCTACTCCAACGCCAACTCCTACTCCTTCTCCGACTCCGA
>CAYSMN010000004.1:0-22378 GCA_964432255.1 uncultured Methanosarcinales archaeon
GAGAATACATGCCAAAAGGAGCATTCATGATACGAGGAAAAAGAACATTCTACCAGGGGAAAATGGGCGTTGCAGTAGGCAAATTAACAGATGGAAGAGTCATGTGCGGGTCAGAATCAGCTGTAAAAACGCACTGCAAGGAATACCTGCTTGTAAAACAAGGACAAGACAAGCCAAGCGATTGCGCAAAGAAAATAGCCAGAAAATTAAGCGTAGATATAGATGAGGTATTGCGGGTATTGCCCGCGGGAACATGCCAAGTAAAGTAAACCACCACGCCATAGAAGCCAGCATCAGAATAGGCAAAGCAGGAATAACAGAGAATCTGGTAAAGCAGGTCATAATGCAATTGAAGAAAAGAAAAGTCATCAAAGTCAAATTCCTGCCAAGCGCGATCAAAGATGATAAGACGAAGCTTGTCAAAGAGCTCGCTGAACGGGCCCACGCACAAGTCATACACAAAGTAGGCTTCACAGCAGTACTAGAACGGCTTAAAAGAAAGGCTTAAATAAACACTTTTCATAATGGCATACAATGGTAAAAGAGAGTGAACGCTTCGTAGCATTTGGATTTCTGAAAAAAGACGCAGATAAGGACAAGGATGGCAATCCCATAGTTACTGTTGGCGGGAAAAAAATAGTAATCAAAGGAGAAAAAAAGAACGATCCGGAAGACAAACTCGCATTCATCAAGAGCAAAAGAGAAGAATTAGAGAAAAAAGACAAAGACTTAGCGGGAGAATTTGACAAAGCACTGCAAAACAGCGCAGACCACGAATGGGTGGAAGTAGCCAGAGACCAGCTGGCCATGACTGATTTTCCGGCCGGCATCAGCAGATATTACATGGGCGTAGAGAGCTGGCACCAAAGCATAGAACCATATTATTTTTGGTGCCTAAACTTCCTTGGAGACATCGGTTTTGCAGTCATAGACAAGATAACAGACATCTTTACCGCAGCAGAACACTCAAGCTTCTACGGAGCAGCCGGACAAAGACTTGGGCTTGCTCAGGACAAAGTCTCACAATACCTCGCCACCATCGGAAAAATGGTAAAAGACCTATTCCAACTCGTCAGAGAATTACGCTGGATAGATGAACGGCTGGAAGTTTATAGAGAAGCATTTGGAGAAGACAAAGAAGGCAAAAAAATCGGCGAGCCAAAAGTCGGCGCAGAAAACGCACTAAAAGGAATGTGGGTTGATTTAGTTGACGGAGTCGTAGGCGGGCAAAGAACAGGCAGCAACCTGTTCGTCATGGCACAACAACTGCAGTTTACTGCACTCCCCGACTTATTTTTCAGAATACACCCGCAGGAAGTCAAAGATGTGGACAAAATCGTTGAAGCACAAGCAGGCGAGTTCAACATACCGCTCCGCAATCTCATCAAAAGAAAATTAGTGCAGTATATCGCATGGAAACATGAAACTTACAAGGAAATGAAAACCAGACGAAAGTTCACCCTTGACTATCTCAGACAACACTACCATGTCATCAGAATGTACATCAGCTGGATTAAACCATACATCAAGCATATCGAAAGATTATCAGGAGAACAAGACCTGCTGAAAAATCCAAGACTTATATCAGCATTCGAAAGCAGCCTAATCGAAATAGAAATCCTTGCGCGGCACAGGCCGCCCGGAAGCAAGAAAAATTATTCGTGCATACTCCTGACCTTTGAATACCATACAAAACCGAGCATGCAGTATCCAGGAGACGCAGGCTACCATCGCGGGCCTATACATGTCGGCTCTACGAGAATCACCTGGAGAAGCTATGCGTGGGACGACAAAAAAATCAAGAACTACATCGCCATGCGAAACCGAGAGGACATGGAACTCCTCACATCAATAGACAGCTCGCTAACTGCAGCAATGAAAGCACTAGGAAAAGATTTGCAGGACTATATTGATGAAGCAGAAAGAGAAAAGCCGGCAGAAGAAAAACTGCCGGAAAAGGAAAAAATACAGCTCAAAGGACTCCTGGAGCCGTTCACCTCAGTCGGCAAGGGGGTAATGGAGATGTTCGGCGCGGTTATGCCGGAACTGCCAAAAGGAAAGAAAAAGCAGGACTCCGAAGAACCAGACGCCGTCGCGGCGCGCAAAATCTGCTGGCTCCACTACAACATCTTCAAGAAAGCACACGGTTTGTTAGCGTGGTAGAATTTATATAGCCTTATTCTATCGACGATACAATGGGAACAGACTTCGGCATGTTCAAGGATTTAGCACCAGAAAGAAGAGCGCAAGAATTGCAGAAACTGATAAATAATCTTAAGAAAGAAATAGAAGAACGCCAAGATGATATCAGACAAGCAGAGCACTTTCTCGCATTAGCGGACGAAGAAGCACGCGTACTAGAACAAGTTGCAGTCCCAGAAGTAAAAACAGCACCAAAAAGAAAACCAGAGAAAATAGAAGCACTTGAAGAAAAAACAGAGGCAAAACCAGAACAAAAACGACTGACGCGTACAGAACAACAAGAACTCGAAAAACTTCTTGCTACAGCACCTCCAAGGTCAGACGAGCTATTCCACAGGATAGCACACAGACCAGTACAAGAATTATACGGAGAACTCCGAAACATCTACGACCGGGAAAGAAGCACTGGAGTAGAAACAGCACGCGACAGAGAAATGGTTTATGCCATCAGAAAAGGACTTGAAGAAAAGAAAAAAGACATGCAAGAAGGCGAATACAAGCCTGCAAGACAGGCAAAACATTTACTTACGGCTGCAGAACAGATGGCTGAGAATATGTACCAAGGAGGCGCAGGCGGGTACAAGAGAACAGGCTAATTCTTTGTGACAGTAATAGCATAAACCTTTAAATAGTCCAGTAGCCATAAATGTATACTGTATGGTTGAGTTCAGAACAGCGTATTACGGGCCAATGGACAGGGAATACCACCAAAGCATAAGTGAGACACCACAACCAATCGCAGCAGAAGAAACCATAGCGCCTCTACACGAGCTAGGAGAAACGGTGCCCGAGCACGATCCTTCTGGAAGATTCAAGAATATCATCCAGACAACACAGGCAGCCATCAGAGGAGGAGCAGGCACATTACAACTTGTCATGATGACGCCACCAGAAAGCGCCATCGGCGGAAGACCGAAAGCATACGGCACTGAAGTCAGAGAAACACTCAAAGAAGTAGCGCTGGCAAGCGGAGTGAATATTGCGGGAGTTGAGCTGCCCACTGCTCTAAACAATTTGTCAGGCTTTGATTACCAGCAGTTAGTATTCTCAGACGAAAAAAGAAAAATGCACCTGGATGAGGTCAAGGACGCCATCAAGTTCGCAGCAGACGTAGGCCAAGGAGGAGGCGTAGACATCGTCAGCTGGGAATTCCCAAGAAGCGTCAACGAAGCGCCCTGGCAGCCGAAAGACGAGGAAAAACGCAAATTCTTACAAGAAGGAGAACAACGCATCGGCTGGCTGGTAGACCAGAGAACAGGAAGAACAATCCAGTTCAGAAAAGACGAAATCCAGCACATTCCATGGAATAAAGAATTCAAGCGTATAGAGCCAACGCAAAAGCAACTGGAAGAAGGCGTACTCCCGCTCAGCGCATTCGAGTGGAAAGACTTTCTCAAATGGTCGGAACATGCCAACCACAAAATCAAAGAAGGCATGGACCCATTCACCCAGAAGCCCCTTACTGAAGAGGCCAAAAAAGACTACGAACAACGCGTCAAAGAAGGAAAACCTGCCATCACGCCAGAAGAAGTCTACATACACGTCCAACTACAAGGACAAATCAACTCACTCCTCGGCTGGAAAACAACCTACGCAGAACGCGCAGACGACACCATGGAAACGAAGAAGAAATACGAACAATTCATCAAACAAGGATTTGAAGTAAGAGAAGACCCAGTAACCGGACAACCCGGGCCACCAATACCGCTCACGCCCGAAAAAGAGAAAAAACTCAAAGATGCATTACCTCGACTAGAATCGCAATACAATGACTTTGTAAACACGGCAAACGGCCAACAGCAGCAAATGGAAGAGCTCAAGGAGCGAATCAGAAACCTCAAACCAATGGAAGATTATGCGCTCCAACGCAGTACGAGAACATACGCAGAAGCAGGCGTTGCCGCAATGAGAGAATATGAAGTTGGCAAAGAAAAAGGAACAGTCACCAAGCCGCTATATGTAGGCCCTGAAATCGGTTGGCCTGGCTACTATGGAAGCCATCCAGACGAGTTCATCAAACTTGTCAAAGAATCACGAAAAGAAATGGTAAAACTGCTGACCAACGCCATGATAGAAATTCCAGACCCAATTGCAGGCAAAAGGCCAATACCAAACCCCTACCGCGACCCAACTATCACGCCAGAAAAAGCCCAAGAACTCGCAGACAAACACATCAAAGGATTATTCGACACAAGCCACATGGGCATGTGGCTTGCACATTTCAAGCCAATTAAAGATGAAAAAACTGGAAGACTGGAAAATGAAGACCAAAGAATTGACCGCTTCAACAAATGGTACACGGAGCAAGTCAAAAAAATAGCAGACGCAGGCGTTGTTGGCGGCATACAGCTTGTTGACAGCAAGTCAGCAGCACATGGGCACCTGCCTCCAGGAGAAGGAATTTTCCCTGTCATGGAGACAGCCAAAATCTTCAAAGCAAGCGGATACTCAGGATTCATAGTCTCAGAAGGCCATGAAGAAGAAAAATTTGGCGAAGGCAGAATCAGAATGAAAACTTGGCAGCACGCCGGCGCAAATGTTGGAGCTGGATACTTTTCAGGACCGCCGCTCAGATGGTCGCAAGTTCAACACGGCTATTTCGGAAAAACTTACTCGCCAATGTTTATGTTCGGCGGATATTCCCCCAGCAACGAATTCAAACTCTGGAGCGAAGTGCCCTTAGAGTGAACGTTTCATCCACCACTTATCGTCAGCAGGCCCTTTCTTCCCGTACAATTCGAAAATATCAACCACGACCGGAATATCATTCTCATCGTACACCAAAGGCCTAATCTGGTGCTTCCAATCAGGCGCATCAGCCAGCTGAATGTCCGCCGGCTGGTAATAGTCGCCCTGCAGAGAATTCGACTCATCGATATAATCCTGATTAACAGACTCATGAAGCTCCTCAGTATGCGCTTCAACAAGAAGCTCCAGGCTCTCCTGGACTACCCGCACCTGAGGCGCTTCCTCGGGGGGTGGCTCCTCGACCTTTTTTTCCTCTGTCCCTTCTGAAATGAATTCGACCATGTTTTCTCTCAGTTGAAAA
The DNA here is from genome assembly GCA_964432255.1 of uncultured Methanosarcinales archaeon. Lineage (GTDB taxonomy): Archaea > Nanobdellota > Nanobdellia > Woesearchaeales > ARS49 > CABMGU01. The sequence continues at coordinate 5,252 of CAYSMN010000004.1, forward strand.
TCAACTTGCCATCATACATTGCCTGCCATACAGCAACCGAGACAAGCTTAACACTATTTTTCTTCTCCCGCGTGTTAAAATCAACCTGCGGCTCAATAAACGGATGATGGCCCTCCTCACACGCACGCGTGCTTGAAGCAATCTCCTGCACGTCCTGCAACAATTCATGATAATGCTCGCTGTACACTGCCGTCATCGAGGCGCCAATGGCGCCGTCGTCTCCAATGATTAAATCGTAATAATTCCTGCCCGTATCGTAAGATGCGCTGCCGTAATCTGTCTCAATTGAGTAAGATGTACTCTCATACGACTCCGGATCAAGCTGCTGCTCGATAATCGGAGAAATATCTTCAAAAGCTTCTTCTCTCAATGAATCAATCGCAGTCCGAATTTCTTTTTCAGCCTGCAATTCTTCCCTGACAATCGCTTCCAGCGTTTTATCCCCACTCAAAATCATTTCAACCCACGTCATTGCAGAACTGCTTATTAAGATTTTCGGATGTATGAACCACAAGCTGTGGCAGAAAATTTTGAGGCTTAGACGAAAAGAAAATTTGCGCACCCACATCTAGTGTGTTCATTGACAAGGAGTTGCGAATATTTAAAATCGTCAGAGAAGAACAAGACACTATGCAGTTTAAAGTCCATACAAAACAGCATCCAAACGTGCCAAAATACCAAAGCACGGACTACGACTTCGCGAAAAAGTTCGCGCTGGAAATGCACAAAGAGCTGGGAGACTTTGTCAAAGCAGTCATACTCTTCGGCAGCACGGCACGCGAAGAAAAACCGCTTTACGGAGAAAGGGATATTGATGTTCTGGTTATCATTAATGACTTAACTCTTATTATGAGCAACGAAGTCATACAGGCATACCGCGTCATCACTGAAAACACTGCGTCAAAAACAAGCAAACGAATGCACATCACCACATTGAAGATGACCAGCTTCTGGGACTACATTCGAAACGGAGACCCGATTGCCATAAACATGCTCCGCGACGGCGTACCATTGTATGACGCTGGATTCTTTGAGCCAGTACAACAATTATTGTTCCAGGGTAGAATAAGGCCAACCAAAGAAAGCATCTGGACGTACTTCGCAAGAGCGCCAGCCACCATACACAATGCAGACTGGCACGTCCTGCAGGCAACACTTGACCTGTACTGGGCGGTTGTAGACAGCGCACACGCCGCACTAATGAAGGTAGGAGAAGTGCCACCAACACCAGGACACATCGCAGAACTGATTGAGAAAAAACTCGTTAAGCCAGGACATGTCTCCAGCAAGTACGCAAACATGATGGACACGTTCTACAAACTCCAAAAAAAGATTATTCATAGAGAAATACAGGTGCTTTCAGGCAAAGAATTTGACAATTACAAAGGACAAGCAGAAGATTTTGTCAAAGTCATGCTGAAAGTAGTAGAACAAAAGTAATTATATATTTTATATAAAATCAGAAAGGCTTAAATACTCCCACTCCATTAACTATCTTATTCTGGTTGAGGCGTTATGGAAACTAAAATGCTAAAAATGGTGCAGGACCCTTGCTTCGGCAAGAAGTATGAAACGCATGAACAGTGTCCAAGCTGCTGGATTAAGAAATCCTGCCTCATTACGTTTAGGAACCGGAAATAATAACACGAAGGGTGGACGTGTAGGTTCCTGGAACAACACCTGCAGGTATTTCTAAACTTACTGTTGATTTATGTTCCGAATTAGCTTCAACAACAAACTCAGCATCATCAACAGATACAGCATTCTTGGAAATCGTGCTATTCTTGTAATGAAAGTCGTTAAAGACAAGCTTCACCTCGATATCCTCATCACCATTATTCTTGATGCTTAACGTGCCTTCAGGAGCCAAGTTCAAGGAAGGAGAGATTTCAATGGAAGGCACGGATATGGTCACATTAGCGGTAACTGGCACAGGAATGCCAGGCATAAAGTCAGCAGCAGACTCCATGAAGTCTTCGCTATTATCATCAGAATCCTGCGTTCTCAACAAAGCTTTGCCTACAGCAACTGGCGATGCAGGAGAGCCTTCGTACAAGCCATCTTCGATATTTGCCTCATCACCCCAGCCAACAGCGTCAACCACAGAGCCATTATAGAGAAGAGCAATGCCGCTGTCAGTATTGCCTAGCGTGATTTTCTCCTCATAATCAGCAGACTTCCAATCAGAGTCGTCCTTGCTGTCGTCCCAGCCCTCATCAGCGATAAGAAATGTGTTTCCAGGTTGCACGACGGTGTTTGAAGGAATTGTGGCATCCGCATCAGAGCTTTCAGACATAATAATCCACCCTGAAATGTCAACAGCAGAACTGCCGGAATTCTTCAATTCTACAGCCTCCCCGCCACTTTCAGTACCAACCGGGTCATACAGCACTTGGTTGATAACAACTCCTGCCTGCACAAAAGGAGCAAGCAAAACCAATGCAATGAGATATTTCATTCGAATCACCTTTCCATCGGTCCTACTTCCCCCTCAAATTGAGGGGAAATGCGCGATATTGCGCCGGAAGTAGGCTTCGCGACAGAATATTCCCAAGCAGAACTAATTAAAGGGTGTATCGGTCAAAAACCCGTAAAGGTTACGAGAACAATCGGAAAAATAACGAAAATTTAAGAAAACCTCGGAAATCCTTCGGATTTCCGATGGCGCTCGGAAATGCAAAGCGTTTCCGACGAACCGGAAAAAAATTAAATAATTTACTCAGGGCGCTTTTTGCGCATCAAGACTGCCACAAGCGCAACAATTGCACCTGCAATCAAGATGCTCAACACGACGAGCAAAGCAACATAAGCCTTGCTGTCAGTGAAGCTTGACTGCTTCTTCGGAGCAGCCTGGGACTGGCCTTGAGGAACAACAGGAGCAGTCTGCGAAACAACAGCAGTAGTCTGCTTCTTTTCTTCCATAACTGGCTTTGCAGGCTCGTCTGCATCTGAACATTCATTGATGTTCAACTCAACACTGCCACTGTTGCTTGGAGCAACACTGTCAAAGTAGGTCTTCACATCAACGCGCATAATGCCTTCCTTGGCGTCCTTTGGAATTGTGATGTCAAACACAGCCGAGGTGCTGTCATCCTTGTCAAGCTCGATGTTTTCAACCTTCTTGCTGAATTGCAAGTCAGATACAGTTGCTTCAACGGCAACATCGTCATCATCACGCTTACCCTGGTTCAAAATATTCACGGTAAGCTTTGAGTGAGTTGCCTCACAGTTTGACACTGAAGGAGGATTAAGCTCCATACGCCTGATCTGGATATCGTGGCTCAATCGCTCGATTTCCAAGCGAACGTCCATTGCCTCGCCGTGCAGTGCGTTGTTTTCATCCTTTGCTGAAACACGGATATCAAGCGTTACGGTGCCGTCGTCAGCTTCTTCGTCGATATCTACATCAACGGTCATTGAGTCCTCGTCATTTGCATCGAGGTCGTTAAGATCATCATCTTCATCAACATCAATATCGCCATCGCTTGAATCCACGCTGATATCGATGGTTTCAAATGCGATGTCGCCAATCTTTTGGTTATTGTTGTCGTTGTCATCGAAGTTGTTCTCAACCTCGATTTCAAGCGTGCACTTGTCGCCCGGCTTGAGGTTCTTGACACGGTCGCCATCGTCCAAACTTTGGCTCTTCGTGTCGCACTCAATGCGGGCTTTCTTGATTTTGATCTGGTTCACTGCTTGCATGGTGATATCGCTAGTTGCTGAATCGGTTACGCCGCTCACGTCGCCACTCGTTGTTATCGTGCCAATCTTCAATGCTTTTTCCTGCAAGTCGGCAGAGTCAACACCTGGGTGGTCAAGTGGAACCGTACCATTCAATGTGTATGATGCGCTGGTGCTTGCACCAATGCTTGATGGGCCAGAGACTGATAATGCGTATTTGGTATTTTCAGCTCCGCCACCAAATGAGAACGTGATGCCAGTCATAGTGACTGAGTTGTTGTTAGTGACCGTGAACGTTGTCGCAACGTTCTTTACACGATCCTGGTTTTCAGTGCCAAGCGTCGGACTTCCGACCGAAAGTGCACTTGCGCCTACTGCGAACAGCGCAATTAACATAACAAATAATGCTATTTTTTTCATAGTAACTCCACCCCGTATGTGTTGCTATACGTCGAAAGAAGAGAGGCTCCTATTTAAACATTTCGGTTTTGTTAGCATTGCGGAGTGGTAAAGATTACTTCTTTTTGGGTTTTGACTTCTGTACTTTTTCTGCTTCCTTTATGATATAGTCAGCATCTTCTGCTGCGCATTCCAATTCATCAACTTCATGCATGGCGTCCTTAATACCGCCTTTTTCGAGCTTGTGCACTTTGATGTCGTAATTGACTTGTTCTTCAGCTGACTTGGCAGCGGCTTTAGACTGTTTGGCAGATGCTATATTGTGCTCTGTATGCTTGTGCTCTCCGTGCGCTTCACTGTCAAGCTCCTTCCTTGATTTTTCTGAAGATTTCTCAATATGCCCTGCTTCCTTGCTCTGCTCAACCGCCTCTTCTTTAATCTCGTTTAAGAGCTCTCTGATGGGCTTGCCGTTATCCTGCGCGCTCGCAACAATTTCCCTCGCACGCTGCACGGCCTCTTCCATAGTTGCAGCAAGATGAAGCTCTTTCAACGACTTAGCAATTGCCTGCACACGCTCTTTTGACTTCTCATCCATATAGTATAGGCAAACAGAATAGTATATTAAGATTGTGGAGCTAGCACTCCTTATGGTAACACAGGAGAAAATAGACAAAATATTCGGCATACTGCGTATTGTCCACACATCACACTGGAAGGCACAGCCTCTTGAGGAAGTGCAAAGAGAAATTACACGAACAGGCGCATATATATTTAGAGCAGGCAGAGAGCCGTGGGTGGCCGATGTTAAAGTAACAGAAACTGCTGTTTCTTACGAGATAAACCCAGAACTGCCAGAGCGAATGAAGAAGAAAGCAGAAGAAATGAAAAAGAAATTTGAAGAAATGATTAGTAAAGCGTTGTCGTAAACCTGTCGCCTTCAACATGAAACGGCCGCTTGTCATCGTGGTCAAGATGGCTAAACAACACTTTGCCGACGAACATAATATGGTCGCCAACTTCCTTTTCTTCCACGACTTCGCACTCCAACCAGCCCAAAGCCTCTTTCAGCCTAAAACAGTCAACCAATTTGTCACAGCCTGCTTCGTGCACTCCGAGCTCTTCACATTTCTCAAGATATTCGCCGGACGTGCGCATGGCTGCCTTAACCACGTCAACCATTGAATACGGGATAAAATTAACGACAAAGCAGCCGCTGCTGCGAATAATTGAAACCGCCATCAAATTCTTCTCAAGAAAAACAGCGTACATAGGAGGATGGGCCGAGATTGGGCTATGCCAGTCCAGCGGTATGATATCGTCCTTTTCCCCTGTCTTGCCAGCAACAGCAAACTGACCCCTGCATGTGACAAGAACAGTCTGGCGGGGGTTGAAAATCAGCATGTCAAGAACCGCCTCTAATAAATCGTTTACTTTTTCTTTGCTTTTTGAGACGGTTCTTGAGCACACTCGGAATTCTCGTGATAGAATTCCGATGTAACAGACTTCTCACCCGTTTATCATTCAAACTTTTTACTACCAGATCTGCTTTTTTCAGTTTTGATGCAGGAAAACTATTCAGAACAGCAATACATTTCATTTTTGCGCGCTTGGCAGCTTCCACGCCATAAATGCTGTCCTCGATAACTACACACTCACTCGGTTTCACCCGCAGTCTTCTCGCAAGCTTCAAATATATTTCAGGATGAGGCTTGTGAAAACGAACGTCCTCACGGCCCAAAATAACGTCAAAATGCCTTTTTATGCCGAGCCTTTTCAGAACAATATCAATTTCCTCGTGACTGGAAGAAGTGCCAACGCCTATTTTGAAATGTTTTGCGACACGCTTTACGAGCGCAATCGCATCAGGAAACGAAGGAATGCGCGATTTTTTCAGATAAGAAACAACAATCTTCCTTTTCTCCCAATACCATTTCTTCACATCGCACTTGATTTTTTTATTTTTGCACAAATCACGAATGATATCCTCATCAAGCTTGCCAAAAATAGTACTTGTGTCCTTGTTTGTCAGAATAATTCCGTGCCTTCTGAACAATTCCCTGAATGCGCGAACATGGTGAGGCTCAGAATCAGACAAAACCCCATCCATGTCAAACAATACCGCTTTAATCATCTGCGTCTGCGGTGCTCTTCAATATGATACCCAACAACCCCGACAATCATCATGAACACAAACACTGCAGTGGTAATCGCGTAAATGCTAACACCAAGGAAGCGCAACACTGGAATCAAATACGCAGTTGTTATTGCGGCAGAGATGACTTCAATGAAAATGACACCCGTCAACGCACGCCCAGCAATGTTCAACATTTGTTTCCAGCTGAGACGAAGCTTGGACAACTCCATAACCAGGAAAACCACTGTGCCCATGACTACAATCAGCAAGAAATACTTCAGCCACGAACGGATGTAGAGCAACAGCGCAACACCAGGCAGCATCAATAGCAACATCGCTGTCAAGAAACGGCTTGCGCCATCACGGTGGGCAGAAATGTCTTTCAAATCCTCACGCGGAATGCTCTTGATGCCCAAAAAGCGGTATTTTATCGTCTCCTTGTCAATGACAATAATTTCCTTTGTCAACGTCAGGTTGGAGTTCAAATCAACAACAACCCACGGGTTATGCTTCGGAATCGTGATTTTATCAGACTGCTTAACGTCACCAGAAACGCTAAAAGACTCAAACTTTGACAGCTCGCTCTCAACAGTATCCTTCAACAAAAAGAGCTTGGGAACAAACAAGATGCCGGCGACGAGAAAAGCAAGCAGCAAAACCTTGCTCAGGTAGATAAGGCTCTTGCTGAATGGCTTGTCAGCCAGCTGGTAGTATCGCGGCGGGAAAAACGACCAGACAACCTCTTTTATGAACTCCGGAATTCGCATGAATGATATTCCGACTCTTTCTTATTTAAAGCTTTTGCGCGAGAAAAAGATAACATCATGCTGCTCTTCAATGCGCTTCCGTACCGGCAGAATCTCGGTTATTGCCTTTTCTATTTCAGTAAATTTCAGCGACTTCTTCAAAACAGAGATAATGATATCTCTTCTCGCAACGCGAAGCATTTCATTCAACGCCTGACTTACATCATCAAAATTGTGAATGGCGGTCAGTGAAAGAACTATATCAAAAGAATCAGCCGGAAAAGGCAGTTTTTCAGCCACACCCTGCACTGTTGGAATGTCTGCCTGCTTCAACAATTCAGAAGCAGGGTCAATACCGGTTTTTTTACACGGAAACAAAGACAAATATTTGGCTGTTCCGCAGCCAACATCAAGCAGGACATCTGACTGCTGCACCTCAATATTTTTCAGAACCAAATCTGCCTTTCTCAGCTGCTCCTCCCCATGCAGTTCTTGATAGCCAGGCGCAAGCTCATCATAATACCCATCCACCATACTATCGTCGATACTAGCAAAGTTTAAAAATTAATCTGCGAAACAACACACACATGGCATTACGGCAACCAGAATCAGTGCAAGAATGCGTTTACTTTACCAGACGCGCAGTAGACAAAGGATTCGTCATGTGCTGGGTATTCAAGGAAAAATGCCCCAAGTGCGGCAAAGCGGAAATGGGCAAGCCGAAAGGCAAGGACGGCAAGGTCAAAATACGAGCAAAAGAATACGTCTGTCCTGAATGTAATCACACGGTTGAGAAAGGAGAGTATGAAGACACTTTAACAGCGAATATCGCTTACACGTGCCCGCATTGTTCTAATAAGGCAGAAACACAAACGCCGTTCAAAAGAAAATCATTCGAAGGCGTTAAAGCAATAGTATTCCAGTGCGACAAGTGCAAACAAAAAATACCAATAACTAAGAAATTAAAAGCTGTTGCGAAAAAAGAGGAAGAAGTGCCGGATGAGGATTAGTAATAATCCTTCAAACTTACTTCTTCAACAGACTTGTCGTCTTCAAACTGTTCTGCTAATGGGTCTTTCGGCTTTTTGAAATAGCCATAGCCCATAACGCCTAATACTGTCAGCGCGAGCAAGTTTGCCATCACAAGAATGCCTGTGAACAAGGCGCTGTCAAAGAATGACGTGCCATTAGTCTGGTTGTCCTGCTTTGGAGGAACAACAACGATGTTATCCACGCGCGGAGGCGGAACAACAACAGGCTCACTCACAGGGCTGGTCTGGAAATTCTGATTATTCTGTGGAGGAGATACAACAACTGTTTCCTCGCATTTAACAATAACTACGTCAGCAGTCTTGCTGCCGCTTTCTCCGACATTATCAAAGAAGCTCTTGGCTGTAGCCTTGAAACTGCCGATCGGCGAAGTCCTTGAAATAGGAACGCTGAACGTAACCTTCTCCTCTTCATCTTGGTCAATTGAAAGGTCTGTTATTTTCTTTACAAAACTCAATGCAGGAACTGAAAGCTCAACTGCAACTTCGTCTTCATTCCGCTGGCCCTTGTTTTCAACGTAAACTGTAACGTCAATACGTGACGTTTCACAAGGCTTTGCCTGTGAAGGATTCACAACAATTTTGTTGATTGGCAAATCATGCTTTAATCTTTCAATCTCAAGTGTAAAAATGAGTTCATCGCTGTGCTCAGCGCCATTCTCATCAGTGCCTTTCGCAGTAACGTGAATCTTGACTTTGCCATCTTCAGCATCTTCATCAACTTCTAATTCCAAAGTAACTTCTTCAGAATCACCGCCATCGATGCTGGTGATGTCTTCTGTGCTTCCATCAACTCCGCTGTCTTCAGGGTCGGCTTCGACTTCGATGTCTTCAATGTCAGTATCACTAAAAGTGTTCTTGACTTTAACCGTCAATTGGCAGGTCTGGCCTGGCTTGACATTGTCAATGGTTGTGCCTTCATTGACTGTTTCAAGCTTGTCGCAAGTAATCTTGACTTTATCAATAATCAAACGGTCATTGGCTTCCATGTACAAAGTACTTGAAGCAGTCACGGTTGTAGGTGTACTGCCAGTACTATTTGTGCCAGGGTTCGTACTATTTGTACCATTTGTCGTAGGTGTAGCATTTACCAGAGCAGCCAACAGCTTTGGACTGCCGTTGAGCAACGGATTATCGCCTTGGGGGGAGTTAATCGCGTACACGTGGAAAGTGTGATTCTTCGACACATCCAACGCTGAAAGGTCTGCCTGTGTAAATGAGTATGAAAATCCATGGTTTGCGTCAGGAGTCTTGTTTGAAGTTACCAAATCCTGGCGAGGAACATTTGCGTTAAGCGTTTTCCAGAATGAACTGTCAACATAGACATCAACTGAAATAGACGGCGCATTTGAATCATAAGCCCAGCCTGAAAGACCAGCGCTTGTCAAATTCTCAAACATTCCAATCGGCAAGCCGTTCTGAGGCGTCTTGTCAACAGGAAGATAAACAACATACATTGAGCCTGAATCAATTGAAACATTATTGTATGAAACTGCTTCTGGCTTGCCATCGCATTGCCCTGGACCGGTGCGGACTCTGCCCAACACAACGCCCGTACTTGGAACGCTCTGTGAAACACTGCCACACTTGTCATCTGCAATTACTAAAATCAACTTGCCGTCTGCTGACGGGTTAGTGTAAAAGCCCATCCATCCAGAATCGCCGCTTGGCAATTCGATTTGGTTGTCACACAAGCCAGGGCCTGTGTGGATTTTACCGCCAAACAACCAGTTGTTCGGAGGACTTTGAGCCTGGCCGTTGCAGTCAACTGCAATAGAGCTGACCCAGTAATCTGTAAGCTTGTCTGAATGAATTCTTGCCCATCCGGAATCAACACTGCCTTCAAAAGGCTGCTTGATTTCAATATCAGGAATCCAGTCACAAGTGCCTGCATGCCACTGGCCGATAATCGGAGTGTCAGGAGCCTGCGTGTTTGTGCCGCAATCGCTTGACGCGCTCATGCCCACCGGAATGGTGATTTGCTGAGCAGTCTGGTTTTGAGGGCCTGTTAAATTATGAGTTCCAAGCGGATTGCTTGAGGAATTACTTGAGCTGGCGCTACTGGCTTTTACTGTTATAGTGCCAATGCTTTTTTTGCCAGAATCAAAATCTTTCGGAATAAATCCTTTAACTGTGACTACTCCTGAAGAGCCTGGTGCTATAGAGTTAGGAATATTATCAAATATGATGTTATATTTAGTATCTGCAGTTGAGGTAATGTGCAAATTTGAAACAACGCTTGAACCGTCGTTTGTGATGGTTACCGTTGTACTAATGTTTGCGTTTCTTTCACCGCTCAAAACAGGGTTTGAAACCTGAAGAGCAGAGACTGTACTAAGACAAAATGCTAAGACTGTCCATAAGATGAATAATTTCCTCATTTGTAGTCACCTATGGGTAGTAATTACTAGAAGGTATATAAATCTTTCGTTTTGTAGTCACTTTATAGTGGCGACTGATTTGTGAGTGAGAGTTATTATTTTCTATATAGAAATTTATTTAGGGACTAAAGCGCCCTGAATAACTGCGGATATCTCCTGCATTGATTTAAACCGCTTGCTGGGATCCTTTTCCAGTGCTCTCATACAAATTTCCTCAACAGATGCAGGCACGCCGGGCTCGAAACGACTCACAGGAGATGGCTTATCAAAGCGAACACTGTACATGAGCTCCCTGTAAGGGTTGCGCTGGGCCTCCGGCACTTCAAACGGAGGCCTGCCGGCAAGCATATGATAAAGAGACGCACCCAGCGAGTACACATCAGAACGAGCATCAGGGTTTTGGAGAGACTTTGGGGTCACACGTTCAGGCGCTGTGTACTGCAGAGTGCACACGATAATGTCCTCGTTATGTGGAGGAAGCATTCTATTGCCGTCGTAAGCAGTGCCGAAATCACTAAGACGGGCTTTCTGGCTATCCACTAAAAAGTTCCCCGGCTTCACATCAGCATGGAATATGTTTTTCCCGTGCATATGCTCAAGACCAAACGCGATATCACGTGCAATCTCCAATGAGCGGCGCGTCTCCAATTTCTTCCCGCCATCAAGCAGTTTTTCAACGTTCGCACCATCCACAAAATCCATTCCGAGGTACAGCCAGCCGTCCTGCTCCCCATAATCGTATACGCGCACCAAGTTCGGATGCTCGCCCAGCAGAGCTCCAATATCACCCTCCCAACGCAAAGCATCAACCTTATCCTGCGGAGAGTCAGGAGGCAGCACTTTCACAGCACGCTCCTGGCCTGTCACAGAATACTGCGCTTTGTACACCCTAGACATGCCTCCCTTTGCGATTTCAGAAATAACCTGATACGGCCCAATCCTTTCCCCCGGATCAAGCGTCACTTTCAACAAATCCATAAAGAAGAGCAGGTCTGCACCTCCTACATAAATTTATCGTCGGAAAAATTGATATAGAACTACGAATTGCAATAATATGTGGTACACCTAGGCGACCCGGCAACCAAGCTCAGATGCCCAAAATGCAAGTCAGTACACATAGACGCAGTAGAAGACAATACTGTATTGATATGCCTAGAATGCGGGTATGAAGGCAAAATATAAGAAAAATTGCGGCTAATCTAGATTTTTATCCTTGGAAACACAGAAACCTCGATCATCGATGCGATTACAAGAATAAAAGATGCCAAAATAACTAACACTGCTGCTTCCAGCAAAACTTTCTTCGTCTGATTCCTGGTAACAACAGAATAGAAAACCATGCCCCCTGCCAAGCCGCCAATTAAGTAAGCAACCATTTCAGGAATGCCGTGGATAAGATATTTTGTCAGGCTGGCGCCAACAGCAGTTATCAACGGACCGCCGGCAGCAAGCTTAGTCAGGATAAAACTGCCCAGTGCTGTGGCTAAAACGCTTGCATTCCACGCCAAAATGAACATGGCGCCAGTGCCGAAAAAAACTGACAGTAAAACACAGAACAATAACACACGAACGTTGTCCAATATAATAGAACCGGAAGAATTCCAAAAACTGCCAGTTAGCTTGGCAATCGTGCTTGTCTGGGCAAAAAATACTGATTCACGCCCCGGCATGACCAAGAAACCTGCCAGATAGCCGGCAACAAAGCCGAAGAATAAACTGCCAAAAACAATAATTGCGTGCCTGTGCTCTTGAACAAACTTGACATGCTTCTTCATCATTTCAAACTTCAAAATATGGTATATTATAGGTGTGGAAGCAGCAATTGTTATGCCAATCATCACAATGCTTGGATATTCGGGGAACAACCAGGGGGACAGTAAAACACTCACAAAAGCATAAACTGCACCAACCAAGAACAACTCAAATGGATGGCCTTCTGCCTCTTTTGGATCTACGAACATGCGTAAATTCATAGAAAATGATAACATATTACTGCTTAAAAATCTATTTATCAATGCAATTGTATTCTGCAAAGTATATTTCGCAGGCTGAAAATATATTTAAACCAGAATTAGTAGCCAATTTACTATATTTGGATACAGTGTTAAACTAAGAGGTGAGTGGATATGAAAAAATTCTACGCATTAAGCGTTGTCGCAATTTTGCTTGTAAGCTTGTTGGCAACAGCGATTACAGGAGTAAGTGTACGATCAAACGGAGGAACAGTCACAGTAAGCAACAGCATGTGGCAAGAATTCCTCAGATGGATGGGAGGAGGCGTAACAGGAGCAGCGGTTGGTGGATCTCATGCCGGTCCATGCACCCCTGGTGGCGGAACTGGATCTTGTCATGCTGGAGAAAGCTGTTCAACTTCTGCAGATTGTTCTCCCGTAGGTTCTAATTGTGTTCCAACACCGACTGGGAATATGTGCGTCACTGGAAATACGATTCCTAAATCTGATCCAGAGCCTAACCCTACTCCTAAAAACCCAAGAGGCGATGGAAGGGACGGGGGCAATCCTCCTCCAAATGGTCCTCCTCCGTTAGGACATATTGTTGGTGCCGCAGTTTTCTGCGGAGATGCAAATACAGATGGATTTTGCGATAGCCCGGTAATACAGATAGCACCTGCAACAGGAGGTTGCACTGTCTTAAGCGGCCCTGCTATTAAAGTTGATGATGAACTAGCCACGTTCGTGAATTTTGATGGTTCTGTTTCTGCGGCCGTCAAATGCGAAGTAACGGGCTTAAGCCAAACCGTGCCAACTGAAGTAGAGTTCTTTGTTGACGCCAATGGTGATGGTATTCGGGACTACAATGCAAGGTCCTTGTGGGTTCGCCCAGGAAATGGAAATGATTTCTATGACCTCTTTATCGAAGTTATAGGACCCATAGCGAGCTGGAGCGATGCAATGAAGGAGGTCTCTGAAATTGGGCTTACAACTGCACTTAGTGCCAACCCCTTCTTTAGCGACCAGTGGTATATCAACTTCAACGATGTAACTCCGAGCGAACAAAACATAGTTGTTGTGCCACACGACGCAACAGTGGCTACTTCAACCAAAGGCCCCTGGAGAAGAGGTGACGCAACCATTGTCGGAGGCAACTTTATAGACGCATCCGCCACTGGAGAATTTAGGTTCGATGAACAGGGTCCAGTAACGAATGTGGGCACTGTTCTGGAAAATTCGGACGTGACTGTGCCATCGACTTCAGCCGCAGTAGCAGACATTAGAGACTTTACTGGCAGCAGCGGTACAAAGTTTGCAGTGGTAGTAACAGAAGGAGGCACTTCCGTGTACCCAGTAACAGTCACGGATTCTGGCCCAACGACATTTGCTTTGACAAGCAAATAATTCTTTTTTCTTTTTTTTCTTTTCTTAAACTCGTTCTGAACTTGTCTAACCATGGATGATTTTTTATGCTGTTGTGAGTAAAAAAATTACTCGTTCACTGGTCGTTGAATCCGTATTTTTGTTTTTGTTGTCTATTTCAGTTTTGCTTCACCCATACCACCACGCCCAAGCACGCTGAGAAGCTTATACTTGCCAAAAGGCTTTCCAAGGCTCGGCCTTCTTATCTCCTTGGTTTCATCATCCACTCCCATGGAAAAGAGCAGCGATACAAAGTATTTAAATTTTGACTAGAAAAACAAGAATTATCAAAAAGCCTTTAAACAGCAACACGCCCCCTAAGCTCATGCGAAGACTGATCATTTTACTCGTGCTTCTAATAGCATGCACTCCTCAACCACTTAATGTACCGTACGTCAAACAAACAGGGCCAAGCTGCGTGGAGGCAGCAATGGCAATGGCACTGGAATATTTCGGCGTTGGCAAATTCTCAACAGAAGAAATTGACAAGTTGGTTGGAAGAAGCGGAAATTACTGGACCTGGTTCAGCCAAGCGCTGCCTGTATTGCATGGACTTGGTTTGGATGTTGATTATTATTCTCTTTCGCCTTATGACAGGATTACTCCTGAGTACGCGCTGGAGTTTTACGGCCCCGAGATTGGTAAAACCATTAACCAAGTTACGAATTGGGATGAATTGTACAAATCAATTGAGTACTTGAAAACAAGTCCAAATTATCATCCAAGAAAACTAGAATGGCAAGAAATAGAAAACGCAGTAAAAAAAGGACAATTAGTAATACTATTAATTGATGCAAACATGCTCTACGGCAGAGGAGACAGCTTTGGAGGGCACGCAGCAGTCATAACCAGCATCCAAGGAAACACGGTAACTTATCACGACAGCGCAAAAGGACCAAACCAGATTACAACAAAAGAGCAAATCATCGCAGCGTGGAGTGCAAAAGGAACAGACAACGACGCGTTTATTGTGAAAGGGAGAAAATCATTGAATTAATTTAAGTTCTTCTGATAAATCCTCCAGCGAATAAGATGAAACAAATCCCCTATCAACAAGATAATGCTGGAAATCCCAGAGAGTAAGCCCTGCACGGTGCGCAGCCTCTGTAAAGGTTATCCTGCCTTCACGGTAAGCATTCGCTGCTTTCTCCTTACGCAATTCTTCAAGACCTAGTTTGAGCAATTTACGAATGACCGTGCTCCTGTCAGCAGATTCCTCCTTTGTCAGAGAATCAACATTTTTCATCATTTCCTTGTCCAAACGAATGCCAATAGCCTCAGCCATGTTCAGTCTCCAGCAGCATCTTGTCAAAGACCGTACTGCTAAACCATCCAACTTCTTTCAATTTTTTGACCGCATTGAGATATTTTGCCTTGGTAGTTTTGTTCATTTTAAACAACCTCATCAGGATTGCAGGCGTGCCAATTGTTGATATTTGCAGGACATCCTTTTTCTTCCTTACGTTGTCATCATCAGTAGCAAGCAAATCTGCATTTTCCTGCCAATATAGCGCCACGGCTTCCGCTTCTCCTCTGTAAATGTTAAACTCATTTGCCTTCGTTACAAGGCTTCTCTTGAGCACTTTTTTGATTTTTATCAAATTGTTTGCGATTGCGGATTTAAGCTGGCGGGTGTCTTGCGGATACCGCTGCTCGCCCTTCATCACTTCTTCATACACGGCCAGGGGTATTAATACGCGATCAAACATTCTGCAGCTTTCGTCCAGCAGAGCCGTCTTCGCTAAATGCATTAGTATCATTGCATCCTTAATTACCAACATTTGTATTACAATGTGCACAATGTATATAACTCTTTCGGTCTGGAGCGCAAAAGGCAACGACGTGTTTATCGTAAAGGAAAGTTACCTTTATAAACCGCTTCTTGTAGCCTCAAGACATGCCAAAAGAGACCTATTACATAACTACGGCAATCGACTACCCGAATGCAAAACCGCACATCGGGCACGCGTACGAGAAAATAGTAGCTGACTTTCTGGCACGATGGCATGAGCTTAATGGAGATGATGTTTATTTCTTAACTGGAACAGATGAGCACGGGCAAAAAATAGAGAAAACAGCAAAAGAAGCAGGCAAAACACCAAAACAATTTGTCGATGACATGGTGGTTCATTTCAAACAATTGTGCGAAAAACTCAACGTCAAAAACGACCAGTTCATAAGAACAACAGATAAAAAACATGTCAAAACAGCAACAGAAATCTGGACAAAAGTTTTCAACAAAGGGCTCATAACAAAAGGAACCTATTCAGGGCTATACTGCACGGGCTGCGAAGCATTCTATACTGAGAAAGATGTTCCAGACGGACTCTGCCCAACACACCAAAAAGCTGTTGAGAACTTGAGCGAAGAAAGCTATTTTTTCAAACTGTCAGAATTTCAACAGAAGATTGTACAACATATTGAACAACACCCAGATTTCATCCAGCCAGAATCACGCAAAAACGAAATCCTCAGCAGGCTTAAAGACCCATTGCGCGACTTAAGCGTAAGCAGAACAACATTCAAATGGGGCATCCAAGTCCCGCAGGACAAAAACCACGTCATCTACGTCTGGTTTGACGCTTTACTCAATTATCTTTCAGGTGTCGCTTATCCAACAACAAAATACCAAAAATACTGGCCGGCAAACTGCCACTTGATTGGAAAAGACATTTCTTGGTTTCACACCGTTATCTGGCCGGCAATTTTACTTGCAGCAGAAATTTCACTGCCAAAAACCATCTACTGCCACGGCTGGCTAACAGTCAACGGACAAAAAATGTCAAAGTCACTCGGAAATGTTGTTGATCCAGTACACATTGTTGATACTTACGGCACAGATCCACTACGCTACGTACTTTTACGCGAAGTTCCAGCAGGAGAAGACGGAGACTTCTCAGAACAAATACTCGTACAAAGAAACAATTCAGACTTAGCAGACGCATTAGGCAATCTATTGCAAAGAGCCTCAGTCTTAGTCCACAAAAGCTTCCACGGCAACATCCCAATCTGCGGCAAGATAACAGACAAAGAAAAAGAACTCGAAGACGCCATACCAGACCTCGCAAAACTCAACGAACTTGTGAATAATTACAAATGGCACCACGTTGTCGAACAAATATGGAATTATGTCGGCAAGTGCAACAAATACGTAAACGACACAGAACCCTGGAAGCAAACAAACGATGCGGACAGGCTCGCCACAATATTATATACGCTTGTTGAGCATTTGCGCATCATAAGCATACTGGTCTGGCCGATCATACCGGCAAGTGCAGAAAAAATTGCAGCACAAATCGGACAATCCATTGGAAAACTGAAAGACGCCAAATTCAAGAAAAACACAAAAGGAGTAATTTCGCA
>CAYSMN010000004.1:22478-24616 GCA_964432255.1 uncultured Methanosarcinales archaeon
AAACCAGCACAATTACGCGGCATAGAAAGCCAAGGCATGCTCTTGGCAGCAGAAAAAGACGGCGTAGTAAAAATCCTCGAAGCACAAGACTCTCACGCCGGAGACCAAGTATTTGCAGAAGGAATCACGCCGAAAACAGACCAAATAACCATCGAACAATTTCAGCAGATAAAATTAACAACCAAAAACAAACAAGCAGTCTACAACGACAAACCGCTAAAAACGCATAAAGGGCCAGTCACCGTAGACTTGCCCGACGGCGCCAAAATCAGATGAAACAATACATAGGAATCATCATCTTTCCCATCTTCTGCCTGCTCTTCAGCCTCGCAATACTCAGAACAGACCAGGCATTCACCCTTCTACTGCTCAAAAATCCAGACGCGGTTGCTCCAACAAAACAACTACTGCAGAATTTCGCCAACAAAGCAGACATGCCTGCTGTTTTCAATGAACAAGAGAAATCCCACTTGGTTGACGTCCGCAGACTGCTCCACGGCGCCTATTACGTATTGGAAGTTTTAGCAGCAATCCTAATCTTCTGCGCCTGGGACAACTGGAAACCTATCGTACAAAAAGGAACAATACTTCTCATTGTTATTCTCGCCATATTATTCTTCATCCCATTTGATGCATTCTTTACTCAATTCCACCAAATACTTTTCCCCCAAGGAAACTGGCAATTTTCTCCAGACAGCACACTCATCCAATTCTATCCAGCGTCCTTTTTCATGTCATATGGCATTGCAATAGCAATACACGCGCTTATTGCTGCTTTTTTCTTAGTTTATCTCGAAATCGTCTCAAGAAGGGGATAAAACAACTTCGCAACACAGGAATATATTTTTGACTACGTAAAAATTTAAATACCGTTTGAGTATCCGAGAATAGTAACAACTTAATTATCCAAAACAGGGGGATGAAAAACATGAACAGATACGCCATTATCGCACTTCTAGCAATAGTTTTAGTTGCTTGTGCACCAGTAATGCCAGCACGCAACCAAACAACGACAACAGAGAACAAAACAGTTGAACCACAAATAAACGTGACAATCGGCAACGAAACAGCCGTGGCTGAAGAAAACGCGACAATGGAAGAGCCAAAAGAAGAACCAAAAGTCGACCTCCGCGACGTTCCAAAGAAAGAAGTTGTTGAAGGAGACCTCGTCACATTCCCCAACCTCCGCGCAGTAGACCCAGATGGAGACCCAATAGAGTACACATTCACAACACCATTAAATGAAAAAGGCGAATGGCAGACAACAGAAGGAGACGCTGGAGACCACCTGGTCACCATAACTGCATCAGACGGAACGAACACGGTCGCACAGCAAGTTTTGATTGTTGTCATGTCAAAGAACAAGCCGCCAGTCATCGAACTCGAAGAGCCCGTTGAGGCTACTGAGGGAGAAACACTTGTCCTGCAGCCAAGCATAACCGACTTAGAAGGAGACACTTTGAACATAACCTATTCCGGCTGGATGGATTCAGACACAAAAGAAATCGGCTATGACGATTCTGGAAACCACAAAGTCGTCATAACTGCAAGCGACGGCAAAACAAGCAGTTCAAAAGAAGTAATAATTACAGTAGCAAACGCGAACAGAGCGCCTACCCTGGCCGACATTGCACCAGAAACAATAAAAGAAGGACAAAAAGTCACCATCAAACCAAGCGCGAAAGACCCTGATGATGACAGCGTAACGTTCACCTATGACTTCCCGCTTGATGAAAAAGGAGTCTGGCAGACAGAAATCGGAGATGCAGGCGACTACGAAGTTCTTGTTACTGCAAGCGACGGCACAGACACAGCAGAAAAAGTGTTTGTACTGACCGTAGAAGCAGTCAACAAAGCACCAGTCATCGAGCTTGAAAGCCCAGTGCTTGCCAAAGAAAGCGATTTGATAACGCTGAACCCAACCATCACAGACCCAGAAGGCGACGAAGTACGCGTAACCTACTCAGGCTGGATGAACAGCAACACAAGAACAACAACCTACGATGACTCAGGCAACCACAAAGTCACAATCGCTGCACGAGACACGGCAGGAAACGAAGCCACGCTTGAAGTCATCGTCGCAGTAGAAGACCTGAACAGGCCACCAATCTTCGGCGCTGGAAGCTTTAATTAATTTT
>CAYSMN010000004.1:24716-29540 GCA_964432255.1 uncultured Methanosarcinales archaeon
GTAGAAGACCTGAACAGGCCACCAATCTTCGGCGCTGGAAGCTTTAATTAATTTTTTTATTTAATTTTAAGAAATCTCTAAAAACGGATTCTCTGCACACTGCTTTTTCCGTGAATCGTAACTACCACAAACTTTGTCCACCTGTCCGCCACGCGTGCAGAGAGCGCTATTGATTCCAGTCTTTTCGTTCCCTTTAATAGCACAGAGTAATTTGTCAATGTATCTTATGCACACACAATCAGGACGCTTGATGAAATTGTATTCTTTCATACATTTTACTCCGGGCTCCTTGCACGCTTCCTCAACGCAAAAGCCCTCCTGGTAAACATATCCTGACGGACACTCAACAAACACTCCTCCAGTTATTCGATTAAAAGAAACAAACATGACCGGCAGCGACACAAGCGCAACCAAACCAAATATCCACAACTCTTTTTTGTTCACAAACAAATAAAAGAAAATGGCATTGATAAACCTTACTGCTTCGCAGAAATCCCCAACAACTTCAGCTTTCTGTGCAGCGTCTCAAATCTTAAACCAATCCTTCTCGCAGTCTTAGAAATATTCCCGCTATTCTCCTGCAACGCCTTGGTGAAATACCTCATTTCAAACTCTTTTTCGGCTTCTTTTAGCGTCTTTGGCGTCTCTGGAATTTCTTTTATTATGTTTTTTGACAAACTTGGGGCTTCCTTGTACAATGCTTCATACTTTCTCGGATTCAACGCGCTTTTGTAATGCTCCAATGACTCCTGGATGATGTCCTGCACTGCCAACTGCTTGACATACATGCCCTTCTGCAACACATCTCTAAACTTTTGCACTTCAATCTTCATATCAGCAACAATCCTGTGAATTGACCTTCTGTCAACCAGCGCAATCCTGGCAACATCAGCAACATTGCCAAAATTCAACTGCAACAAATGCGCAACATATTCTCTTTTGAACTTCTTCTTCGAATCCTTGAACTTCAACTTTGTATCAACTTCAAACTCCAGCAAAGCACTTCTTTTCAGCCTGTCAGAAATATCTGTCTCCAATTCTGCAACAGTGATGCCAAGACTTTTCTGCATGGCTTCCTCTAGCATAGGCTTGATTTTGGATTCAACCAGTTTTTCTAACTCACCCGCCATATGCTCTTTTTGTCATACTTTCTAGTATATAAATGTTATGATTTTAATGTCGTACTTTTCAAACTTTCAGAAAGTTTGATCAAAGGCGCTCTTTATTCGGCTTCGAGAAGCAATTTTACAGATGCTCGCGTTGCTCGCATAGTAAATACTCTTCTCTCAGCCTCATAATGTCGCGCAATTCGGGGCGAATGCTTTTTAAAGACGGCACAAATCACAATTCATACTGGGCCGTTAGCTCAGCGGTAGAGCACTCGAAAATTCCATAACGGATTTTAGTGAAACTCTTAACCGCAGGAGCAATCGAGTGGTCGTGGGTTCGATCCCCACACGGCCCGCTTATTTTTCCCAAAGCTTAATATACCGAAAGTGTATACTGGCTATTGCCAAGAGGTGATTTCATGGCCAAAAAAGAGAAATCAAACACATTCTTAATCATTGCAGTAATTGCAATTGTCGTAATAGCAGTCATATTCTATTTCAGGGCAGGAACAGGAGCTGGACGGGCAATTGGAGGCGGGCTGTTAACTCCAGGACAAATAGAATCATTAAATTCAATACCAAAGTTACAGAAAACTGTCAAAGCGCTGGAATCGAAACTAACAACTGATGAAGCCAAACTTGCCAATCATGAAAGCAGAATTACTGCGTTAGAGACTGAAGCGCCTGCAGGCGGAACATTGGCAGGAGATGTGTGTTGCACAGGTGAGTCAGGGCTAGAAGGAATAGAATGCCGAAAGGTATCAATTGCGCAGTGTTACGCAACAGGATGCACCATTGGCCCCTGTTAACACTTAATTTTTTTTCTTTAAGTACTACTTCCCATACACAAACTTTAATATCAGCAGACACCTTTACTCATTAAAATCATAGTTGAGGTGATAATTAATGGCAAAAATGAAAGGAGATATGTCGATGACTTGTGCACCAGGACAATGCGGACCAAAATGCATCATCATGGGCTTAATAGCAGCAGCATTTGCAGCTGGCGGACTATGGATGCTCGTCGGAGCAGTCATGAAGCAATGGAGCGGAATGATGCCCTGGACAAACATATTCCTATGGTACTTCGGAGGACTCATCCTCGTATGCATATCAAAATGCATAAAGATGAAAGCCTGCGGCATGTGCCGACAAATGTAAGAACACTTTCATTATTTTCTTATTTTTCTTTTTCATAGTAATCTTTATAAATATCCTCTTCTTGAAAAAATAACTGTGAGAAAAGAGAGAAACGAAACTGTATAAGATTTTTCTCACCTAATAATCCCGTGGGAGGGTGAAGGAACAGATGACAGGGCTTAAGCCATTATTGCCGACATTAAAAGAAAAGAAAAGGTATTTGGCGTTCGAAATCATCTCAAAAAGCAGAATAAAGGCTTTTTCAGAGGTTTCCAAGGCAATCTGGACTACAACACTCTCATATGCAGGCACGAAGGGGGCTGCGCGCATGGGGCTATGGGCCATACCGGAGAAGTATAACTCAGAAAAACAAAAAGGCCTCATCAGAATAGGACACAGAAACATGGACGAACTCAAAGCATCACTAACGCTTATCAAAGAAATCGAAGAACAGCCAGTCATCGTGCGCTCAATAGGCGCATCCGGCATACTGGCAAAAGCAGAAAAGAAGTACATAGCATCATAGAGGAGGGAAAATGGTAAAGAGAGACGATGACATGGGCGGACAACCAATGCCGCACCAATTAATGGGATATGACAGAGCAATTACGATGTTTTCGCCAGACGGCAGACTATTACAAGTCGAGTACGCTAAGAAAACCGTCAGGCAAGGAAGCACAGCCATCGGAATGGTCTGCTCAGACGGCGTTTTACTTGTCGCAGACAAAAGAATAGTCGACAAGCTGGTCATACCAGAAAGCGTTGAAAAAATCTTCCAAATAGACGACCACATCGCAGCAACCGCAAGCGGAATATTATCCGACGCACGCGTCCTGATAGAGCGCGCACAAGTCAAAGCGCAACAACACAAAGTAACGTACGACTCACCAATAGACACTGTAAGCGTGGTTAAGGACATCTGCGCATTAAAGCAGATATGCACGCAATCAGGAGGCTTACGACCATTCGGCGTATCTATAATCCTTGCAGGCATTGACAACGAAGGGCCAAAACTCTTTGAGACGGACCCAACAGGAATCTATTTCCAATTCAGAGCAACAGTAATCGGCGAAGGAGAAACAGAAATCGAAGAAATCCTCGGCCGAGAATACAGCGAAAAGCTGACAATCGAAGAAGGACTCAAGCTGGCAGTAGACGCGCTCAACAAAATACTGGACAAAAGCTTCAACGTAGATCGCGTGGACGCTGCATACATCACAAACGCAGAGAAGAAATTCGTCAAAGTCAAAAAAGACAAGCTTGAACGACTTCTCAAAGAAGCAAAGAAGAAAGTATAGAGGGGGATATGAGTGAAACACTCAATCTTGCACGCATAAAGAAAGGCACAGACGTGTTCGAAATCGTGGTAAATCCGGACCAGGCTATGTACTTCAAGCACCATCCGGAAGCAAACATACGCGACGCGATAGTCTACCCCAAAATTTACGCAGATGCGAAAAAAGGACTCCTTGCATCAGAACAAAGAATGGTTGCGATATTCGGAACTTCTGACCCGTTGGAAGTAGCAAAACAAATTTTAATGACGGGAGAAGTTCAAGTCACCCAAGAATACCGCAAACAACTCCTCGAACAGAAAAGAAGGAGAATAATCGACATAGTTCACAAGCAAGGCGTCGACCCCAGAAGCAACGCGCCACACCCGATCAACAGAATAGAAGCAGCACTAATAGAAGCAAAAGTCAGAATAGACGAGTACAAAGCGCCAGAACTGCAAGTTCCTGATGTTCTCAAACAACTAAGGCCAATATTGCCAATAAAAATGGTTACCAAAGAATTGGACGTCGTAATACCAGCACAATACGCGCCAAAAGCATACGCCGTCATCAAAATGTTCGGCAAAATACTCAAAGAACGCTGGGAAAGCGATGGAAGCTGGAACGGAAAAATCGAAATTCCAGGCGGACTAGAAACAGAATTTTACGACAAGCTAAACAGCATGACCCACGGTCAAGCTCAAACACTACACGTTACTACCAAAGGTGAAACAACATGAAAGAAGAAATATTAGTACAAGACAAAGAAATCGTGGTTCCAGGAGAAACCATAGCCACAGGCATGAGCTTCCTCCCGGGCAAAGGAGCCTACCGAGAAAACGACAAAATATTAGCCCAAAGACTAGGAATGGTATCAGTAGAAGGAAAAGTCATCAAACTTATTCCTTTATCCGGAAAGTACATTCCAAAGCTCAAAGATAGAATAGTCGGCAGAGTTTTCGACGTATTGATGACTGGCTGGAGACTGGAAATAAATTCTCCGTATTCAGCAGTCATGACTATGAAAGACGCGACCTCGGAATTCATTCAAAGAGGAGCAGACCTGACACAATACTACGGCCTTGGAGACTATATTGTCTGCCAGGTTGTCAACGTCACAAGCCAGAAATTAATCGACGTCTCAATGAAAGGACCCGGACTGCGAAAGCTGAGAGGCGGACGAATTGTTGAAGTCAACTCGCAAAAAGTGCCAAGAATAATCGGCAAAGACGGCAGCATGGTCGGAATGATAAAACAAGCAACCAACTGCGACATCATCGTCGGACAAAACGGCTGGATAT
>CAYSMN010000005.1:0-12376 GCA_964432255.1 uncultured Methanosarcinales archaeon
CGTGCTATGTTGAGAATGAATTATGCGCGTGCGGAGAAACAGTTTGCGTGTGCGGCAATCACACCGTGCCAAAAGAATACTGCACTTAGCGCGCCAATCGTTTCAAGAATTCTTTTGACAGCTCGTCGTTTGTCTGGTATACCAACAACTCTGGCGGAGCCAACGGCACGCCTCTATTGTCAGCGATAGAATGGAAATAACTAATGCCTGAAATCGCAACGGGAACAAGCGGCTTGCCTTCGCCGTTAGATGATTCCAGAGCCCATTGCTGAAGATTGCCAGAAGGCGTTTCGTGCTCCCTTAACACTTTGCACAAAGTCAGACCTAACTGGCGAATCTGAGAACTTCTGCATGACCGGTCGCCGTCAAACTTCAGACCGCCCAGATGGTAATCAGGCAGCGCAAGCCTGCTTCTGCTGTACTCAGGGCAAGGCTGCAATCTCAAAAATTCTGAAGAACCGTCAATATCAACTTCAAGCGAGAAGCTCACACGGGCATGTCTTGGAAGATCGAGCAGAAGTTTTGCTTCAATTTCCCTGCTCATCCTCTCCAAACCCCGATATAACCTGGTCTCCCCTGACTCTATCATGGTTATCACTAGAAAGTGACTACTATTTATAAAGATTTCGAATATTTCATATTCGAATCCAAACCACGTTTGGCCTGGTTTCGGCGTTTTATATAGGAAAACCTTATGCCGCAAGCTTCTTGGCAAGCGCCTTAAACAAAAGCATCCTTCCTGCTTCAGGGGCTTTTTCAAGAATATCATCCATTATTTTCTCAACAGAGTTCTTCCACTGCTCCACCAATTCAGTCGCGTTCAAAAGGCCTCCTTTAACCAAAACATTCTTGAAAGCTTCCAAGCGCGTGCCAATGTCCTCTACGATGCTTCTTTCAGTTGAGCCGCGCAACAGCTGCTTTTCAATTTCACGAATACTCCTGACCGCGGTGTTTATGGCAGTCTGAACTGGTGTTGTAGCAGTCGCACCTGCCATTTTTGGGTGCTTAGCCCAATCGTCAGCAGAACGGGAAATTGCTGTCCACGCAGAGTTCAAAGAATTCAACACAACAGTATACGCTTGTTCTTTAGTTACGGCCATACTATCATCCTCCTTTGATAGCAGAATGCCCGAATTAAGAGTTCTTATAGTTTTCTGTATTACAGTATACGAAAAGCTTTAAATATAGAACTAACAGACAACAGTGCAATGAAAACAGAGACGATCTTTTTCACGGTTGGCGTTTTATTCTTAATCGCGACAATACTCTACTTCACCTGGGAATATCTGTTTAATCTTAGCAGAGGCATGAAAGTAATTGCAATCGGAGCTCTTGTGCTGTTCTTCTGGTTCATGGGAAACCACCTAAAGGAGCGTGACGTCTAATGGCGTGGGTCTGGCCGGTATTCCTTATTTTACTCATACCATTAATCATAGTGCTGTTTGTTGTTTATTTCAAAGGCAAAAAATTATACAGACTATGCTACATCAGCAGCGTGTTCACATACGCAATGTGGATAATGTATCTAATAGACGCGTTTGACTTGGGAAGAAACTCAATCATATTACTGTTAGCATTCTCATCGCTCCTCATGATTGGACTTGGCGTTTGGATGAGGAGAAAAAACGTCAAATGAAAACACACTCAAGCAAAAACCTCTACATAGCATTATTCTTTGTAGTAATCGTCATTGCAATCACTTTAATCAGCGCAAGCAACATCGGCTTCAAAATGACACGGGAAACAGTAACTTCAGTGCAAAAAAGCCAGATGATAGTGTTACAGTATGAAGAAGAACCGTACCCAGTAGTGCAAAAAGGAATCAAGGTTCAGACAATAACAGCGACCAACTCAGTAATTCCAAGACGACTGCCAATCGGACAGGCACACGCTTGCTTGTACAACAGCAAGACTGGCGAAGGAATGGACATAGGCGCACGATTCGACTATCCGGCAACAATTCCACAAAGAGAATTTGAAACGCCTCCAGGCGAAATCATCGACATAGGCATCGGAGAAACAAAAACAGTTTCGGTGAGCGTAATGCCATACGTCATCTTTATACCAAAAGTCAAAGGACCAGAACCACGACAGCCACAAGACTTTGACACATTGTACTTATTCGTCTCAGAATCAGAAGACTACTTCTACCCGCAGTGCTACGAAATGCCGGAAGAGCATAAAAGAATGGCGACTATGATTCCGCTTGTTTGATTTTTCTTGAACGAACTTTTCCTATTACAAGCCCAATTAAAAAGAAAATCAGCAAGTGAGATCCTATGATAACTGAGTATTCGCAAGGTGTCAGTCCCCCGAAAGTGGACTTGCAAAGCACAAGACTCAGCATTCCGCCTGGAAGAAGCAAAAGCTTTCCAAGAAGAATCATGGGCGTAAGTTCATCTGTGTATCCGCTTATCCATGAAAAACCCAAAAACTGCACCACGACTCCTATACTAACGAGCACAACAACGCTTTTCCATGGCTCTTGAATTTTAATGTGCATCATTCCTCATTCAGCACCAATCTTGCGTCAACAGCCTTTCCTTCCTTCTCATTGATGAAAAAAGGATTAATGTCCAATTCTTCGATATTTGGCAGCTTTTCAGGCAATCTAGACAGCTTCACAATAGCGTCGACCAATGCCCTCCTGTTAACAGGCTTCTGGCCGCGAACGCCTGACAAAAGCGCCTTGCCCTTCAATTCATCCAACATTTGCTCGGCATCACGCGAACTAACCGGGCAAACCCTGAAAGCAACATCCTTGTAAACTTCAACATAAATCCCGCCAATGCCGACAAGTATAACGTGGCCAAATGAAGGGTCATTCTTAATGCCCAAAAACATCTCAACACCAGTGCAATGCTCCTGGACCAGGACTTTGCCCCTTTCCAAGAATTTGGAAGCAGTTTCGCGCAAAAAGTCCAGCTGGCGAACAGCAGTAACACCGCCTGCCTCTGTCTTGTGAATCACTTTCGGAGAAATGAGCTTTAATACGACAGGAAAACCATACTTCTTAGCATACCGCTCGACATCTTTCAGCGAAGAAGCCACACTGTGCTTTGCCACAGGAATGTTAATCCTGCTTAAAGACTCATCAACAGTCAAAATCATAACATCCTCTCTGGCACTTTTCTCAAAAAGTACAAGCCGAGGCCGAAGAACACCACTAACGAGAGCAACGCTGCCTGATAGCTAACAAAACGCGCCAAAGCGCCAAAAATAATCGGGCCCAGCACGCCGCTAAACTTGTCAGCAAGCTCTAAAAAGCCGAAAAACTGTCCAACCTTTGCGTGCGCCACCATCTCAATTAATTTTGGACGCTGGGCAGTCCAAACAGTGCCCAAGGCAGCACCGCCCAGAAAACCGGCAACAATAAACATGGCCAAGTTTGTGACAAAATACAAAAGCACAATCACGACAAGCCAGGCAATGCCCGCGCCCACCAGCACTTTTTTGGGGCCGTATCTATCAACAAGCTTGCCTGAAAGAAAACTTCCTCCAACCGCGCCAAAAGACTGAATGGTATAGACAACAAAAAACGCCTGAACGCTCAAATGAATCTGCTGCTTGGCGTACAAGAAGAGAAAGACAATAACAGCATTGATGGCATCAGCGTAGCAAAACATTGCCAGAATAAAGAAAAAGAAAGGCTTGTGCTTGGAAATATTCCTCAAAGTGTACAACACGCTCTTGATACTGTCGCGAATATGCCCGAATGTCGTGCGACGATTCCGCGACACACGAGGCTCGCGCATGCCAAAAAACGTGAACAAAGAGAACAGGAAAAACATTATGGCAGTAGCAGCAAAAATAGCACGAGCGCCCTCAGCAGTCTCCCAGCCAAGCCTTGATAGAAGAATAGCGGCAATTGCCAAAGAAATCAAAGTGCCCAAATAACCCATGGCAGTGCCAATACCAGACACATTGCCCATCTCCTGCTTGCTCGCAATCTTCGGCAGCAGCGCATTATAAGTTGTCAACGCCGCGTGATACGCAAAGTTTGCCAGAAAGCCAGCAATCAACGCCCAGCTCAATGAGACTCTTGCCACCAGCCACGTCAACAAACAGCAGACAATAGTGAAAAAAATGATGAACGGCATCCGCCTGCCCAGCGCATCACTCCACGCGCCAATCACCGGCACAATCAGGCCGACTGCAAGCATGCTCAAGCCAAAAACAAGCCCAATCTGGAACTCGTTACCGCCCAAAAAAGTCTTTACGTAGAATGGGAAGAAAAACGTCACGAACAATGCGGAAAAAATCGTATTTGCAAGGTCATACATGCCCCAGGCAAAAACCTCTTTTTTGTTCATGCTGCAACTGTGTAGAAGTTCGTTTTTAAAGTTATCTCCGAAACATATATTAATCACTGCCAACAAAAAACGCGCATGAATCACGAACGAGGACTTCTTGTTGCCGCATTTGTCAGCCTGTTCGCTCTCCTTTTGATCGGTACAATAACTTTCAAACATATCGAAGGATGGTCAACAATCGATTCATTCTACTTTACCGGCATGACTATGCTCACAGTAGGCTATGGGGACATCACACCACATACAAACACAGGAAAAATCGCGGCAATCATTTTCGCCTTTATAGCAGTCGGCACCGCTCTCTATTCAGTCAATTTGATCGCACGACTAGCTTTCAGGCAGAAATTAGAAAGCGCAGAGTGGATACTCAAGAAAAAGACTAATGCAGCTTCGAAAGAACCTTCTGCCAGTCAATCGGAATCGGCACCGGGTCATCCAAACAAATAACTTCCCTGTCATCAACAAGAACTTCAAAATTCTCGGACGCAAACACATCAAACCGCTTCACAAGCTTATTCAAAATCCAGCCCTTGAATGCTTTGCCGCCTAAATAGTCAAACCTTATTTCTTTAACAATCTCCAAACCATTCTGACCGACATATTGTGATGCGTTCTCAAACGTTACTTGATAGCATTCAGACGCCTTTACCAATTCCTCCATCTCAGGAACCAACTTGTGCTGGGCGCCAATACTCAACCATTCCGCATCAGTCCCGAACTGGTTTGTCGTGTTGGTAGCATTTGTCATGTTGCTCACAGAAATGTTTGTGGGGTGCTCAATCGTCACGTTAACCGTTACATTCTCGGACGTCTTATTCGCTTTAACCACTTCAGGCGTATAGACAACTTCCTTCGAAGCTTCTTCTTCCACAATCTGAATACAGGACACCAAGACCAAGCACAAAACCGCCACCCAAAATACTGTTTTCATCTCTATTTTTCCCGTTATATCCTCTATAAAAGGTTTTATATAGTGCAGGCACACAAAAGAACATACAAAAAGAGGTCGATTATGGTATACCCAATAAGCAAGGTAGTTTTGTGGTCAATCCTATCACTCTTCATCAAAAAAATTAAAGGACTCGAAAACCTGCCCAACAAGCCATTTATCATTGTAGCCCACCACGAAAGCTACATAGATGGAATAATCCTGATGATGGCAGTTGCATGGCACAAAAACAAACAGCTTTGCTATTTTACAACCAATGAAAAATTCACAGGGCCATTCTGGGACATTCTGTTTGATCATTTTGGAGCAATACGCATTAATGGAAGCATGAAAAAAGGCATCAGAGCACTCCATGCAGGCAAATGCATTGGCATCTTTCCGGAAGGAGGCAGAACATATACGCACGACATGCAACCAGTAAAGCACACTGGAATCGGCGTCCTCGCCTTACTGACAAAAGCACCAGTTGTTCCTGTTGGCCTGCACACATACGACTTCTGGAACAGATACCAGCTTCTTCCAAACTTCAAACGAAACATCATAGTTAACATAGGAAAGCCAATGACATTCAAAGCAAAAGCAACACCGGCAAATGTCAAAAAAACAATCAAAACAATCTGGAACGAGGTGAAGCGCCTTGCGCGAATATCTCACGCTTAAACAACTGAAAACTTTCTCATTTGAAAAAATAGAGAGATTACAGAATTTGCGATTCAGAGCAACCTGCAGATACATGCTTCCATACGTGCCATTCTATGCAAACATGTTCAAACAACACGGAATAGACCCATTTACGCTCAAATCTGTGGAAGATTGGCAGAAAAAAGGCCTTCCACTGCTCAAAAAAGCAACGTACATGAAAAACCCGAAAGATTTCGTAGTTACGCCAGACTTAAACAAGATATTCGCAAACCACTTCCAGTACTTAGACAATCAAGACGAATACGCCAGCGCAATACACCTCCTGTTCACAAAGCACAAAAAAGAAATCTTGAAAGAATACTACTCGCCAAAAATGCTGATTTTTTCCGGCGGAACAGAAAGCGGCAATCCGACACCTGTTTTATTGACCGGAAAACAAAAATTTGACACACTGATGGGAATACTGCGTGTTATTGGCGAGATAATACTTGAAAGATTCGGCACAGAGAGAACTATTGGCATGAATGTCTTCCCATATGCACCGCACCTTGGCTGGCATGCCGTGCATCATGCACTCGATATCAACGCAGACTTGAACTTGTGCACTGCAGCAGGCGGCGCAATACCAACAGAACGACTTATCGCACTCGCAGACAAAGCAAAACCAAACATCATCTGCGGAATGAGCGACTATTTGCGAAATAGATTCCTTCCACTTGCGATTGAAAGAAAGATAACTCTTCCGGACAAGGTGCTATTTGTCAATGGCGCGCAGAAAATGCACGATGCAGAACGAGACAAAATTGCAGAACTGGCAAGAAAAGTCGGAGTAAAAGAGGCGATAGTGCTCGACTTATACGGCGCAAGCGAACTGAAAGAAGCACTGCTGCCAGAATGCAAGCCGGGAAGCGGATACCACCACGTTGCGCCACT
Organism: uncultured Methanosarcinales archaeon; assembly: GCA_964432255.1. Lineage (GTDB taxonomy): Archaea > Nanobdellota > Nanobdellia > Woesearchaeales > ARS49 > CABMGU01. The sequence continues at coordinate 6,838 of CAYSMN010000005.1, forward strand.
CAGCGCAATCATTAAAACTGTTCAGGTCAACCACGCAACAGAAGACGTCATAGACGACTGGAACTTCTCGTCCAACGGCGGCTACGCAGCAAGCTGGAATATCGACGGCGCGGGCACTTTATTGGCAGGCTATTTCATCGGAGACAAGTTCGACAGAGTTGTAAACGAAAGATGCACAAACTGCCAATTGAATGTAGCACGAATTTACGAAATCAACAGAATACGCGAAGTAGAAGCACAATGGAAATTCACAGGCATGGTAGAAGAAAAAATCAAAGGAACGCGGGTGAATTTGGTAGCGATCAGAGATGTTGCACTTTCACTTCCAGACGTCAAAGAAGCACAAGTCTATCTCAACAGGAAAAAAGGCATCCTTGAGCTCAGATTTGTATCAGACAAGCCAGCAAAAGCGAAACAAAAGCTTGAAAAAGCCTTTGCCGGAGCAGAAATTAAACCAAAAATCGTCTCGAGCACGCTGCAAAAGCTACAAGGAGAGAAGATAAAATTTGAGGGCATCAAAGTAGAATGAACCTAGACCCATTCTTCCACGCGAAAAGCATAGCAGTCATCGGAGCAGCCAGAGAACCAGGAAAAGTGGGAAACACCATTCTCAAACAGCTAATGGGCAGAAACTTCAAACTTTTCCCTGTTAATCCAAACGCAGACGAAATTCTAGGACTAAAGTGCTATGCAAGCGTGCTACAAATTCCCGAGAAAGTAGAATTGGCAGTCATTGCTACTCCTGGTGCAACTGTGCCCGCAATATTGGATCAGTGCGGGAAAAAAGGCATATCTCATGTTGTCATAATCTCAGCAGGCTTCAAAGAAGTAGGCAATATGAAACTAGAGAAAGAACTGCTGGACAAACTCAAAGGCAACAAAATACTCGCCATCGGACCAAACTGTTTAGGCATCTTTGACGCGCACACAAAAATGGACATGCTATTCCTGCCAAAAGAACGACTGAAAAGGCCACAAGCAGGCGTTATTTCCTTCATCTCACAAAGCGGCGCCACCGGAAGTGCAGTATTAGACCTAGCGGCACACGAAGGATACGGGTTTGCCAAATTCATCAGCTACGGCAACGCGGCAAATGTAGATGAAAGCGACTTGCTGGATTATCTAGCTAAAGATCCTGATACTAAAGTCATCTGCATGTACGTAGAGGGAATGCATGACGGCAGAAAATTCCTGGAAACAGCAAAAAAATGCAAGAAACCAGTAATTGTAATCAAAGGAGGAGTCACAGAAGCAGGCGGAAAAGCAGCCAAGAGCCACACCGGGGCATTAGCAGGCAGCGCAGATGTTTACTATGGTGCTTTCAAACAAGCAAACGTCGTAACAGCGCACAAAATGGAAGAAATATTCGAGTTTGCAAAACTCTTTGAAAAAATACGCGTCAAAGCCAGTGGAGACAAAGTACAAATCATTACAAATGGCGGCGGATATGGCATTTTAACAACAGATTCGGTTATTCATTACGGACTAAAACTCGCACAGGCAGGCAAAAAAATAAAAGAACTGCAAAAAGTCTTTCCACCAACAGTCATAGTTGACAACCCAATAGATTTGCTAGGAGACGCAACGGTAGAACGATACAAGCTAGCAATAGATGCGGCAGTCAAAGACACAAACAACGACAGCATAGTGCTCATCGCCCTCACACAAACACCCCTGCTTGACAACGAACGACTCGTGCCGATCGTTAAAGAAGCCTACCACGCATCACACAAACCAATAATACTCGTCACCACAGGCAGCGAATACGCCATCACCCTCAAAAAAAAGTTTGAAGCAGCAGGACTACCCTGCTTCACATTCCCAGAAAACGCAGTAAGAGCGCTGGCAGCGTATACGCACTACTGCCTTAACCAATAAACTTCTCAATCCTGTCCAGCGCTTTCTCTATTATCGGCATTTTTGTCGCAAAACTGCACCTGATGTAGCCTTCTCCGCCTGTTCCGAAATCACTGCCGGGAACGACCGCCACTTTCTGCTTCTTCAACAAGGAAAACGCAAACTTAGAACTGTTCTTGCTGATGTGCTTGATATTAGAGAACGTGTAAAATGCGCCCTTTGGATTCGGCGTTGAGAGCCCCATCGCATTTAAGCGCTTCACAATAACTTTCCTTCGCCTATCATATTCTTTGACCATATCAAGCGTGTATTTCTTTGGGAGCGATAATGCCTTAATACCGAGCTTTTGAGAGAGCGTCGGAGCACAAATTGTAGTGTAAATGTGCGTCTTTTTGATAGCTTCGGCAGCATTTTCCGGCGCAACTACGTACCCCAAGCGGAAACCACACATAGCAAAAGTCTTTGAAAAAGACTGGAAAGTAAACACGCGATCCTGCATACCATTCAAACTGCCAATGCTCACGTGCTTTGCATCATCATAGACTATTTGTTCATATGCCTCATCAGAAAAAATTGCCAAATCATGCTCAACAGCAATATCGGCAATCTCCTCCAACACTTTTTTGCTGATAACATTGCCTGTCGGGTTAGCTGGAGAGTTTAGCAAGATAACCTTGGTCTTCTTCGGATCAATCTTTCTCCTGATCTCATCAGGATCAGGCTCAAACGCGTGCTCTTCCTTCAAATTGTAAAACTTTATTCCTGCATTAAACAATTCAAAACTTGGCAGGAAACCCATGAATCCGGGATTAGGAATCAAAATCTGTTCGGACACGTCAAGCGTGCACGCGGCAGACAACAATAATGCTTCCTGAGAGCCACAGGTCACGACAACATTCTCGGGCGAGGCCTTTATTTTGTTATCACGAAGCACTTTCCTGCAAATAGCCTTTCGCAGCTCAAGCAGGCCGCCAGCAGTCGCGTAATGATTAACCTGATTAGAAAGACGCTTGACTTCTGCAACCAACGGCTTCGGCAAAGAAAAATCAGGCTCGCCAGGACCCAGAGAAAGCACATCAGGATGCTCAACCATGATTTCAATAAGCTTCTCAATAGCCTGATCCGGCAACTGCAGTTCACGTTCAGATAAGTGCACCATCTTTTTCACATTTATTACCGGACTGTTTATTTAAAGGTTTGTAGAATTAACGTTTTGCCAATTCTGCTGTCAGCGCGATGGTCTTTCTGAAAAAATCAACAATGCCGATGCCTGCAGCCCCGCCAGCAACCATGTTAGAAAGCCCACCAAACGTTTCTATTGCCTCCTCAGGCAAGGCCAGCGGAGCCAACAAATACATCGCAAAACCAGCCACGGCAACTTTCAATCCAAACTCAACTGTGCCAATAACACTGCGCACCTGCAACGGCAGCTGCGCCTGCGTTGCTACATTCTTGAGCGCTTTTATCAGATCCTTCACTGCTCCATCATTCATCCTTGTCAAATCCTCTATCTGACTGAGCAACTGTTTTTCTTTATCATACAGCGCCAAGAAACGAGGCCATGTTTCAGCGAAATTAGAACTATTTGTTTTGTTCAGCAGCTCTAATTCGATAAAAATAAGGCTACGCAGCGGTTCAACATTAGACTGAATTGCGTTAAAAGTTGAAAAAACAAGTTTTGTATATTTTTTAATAGGGACAAACGCCAAGTTTTCAATATTTTCCCTGGAAGACCACTGCGAAAAATAGTCTATGTGCCTTTTAACCTTATCAAGGAAGATTAATTGGCCCTGTAGATTTTTTCTTAAGCTAAGAAGCTGGTCATCAAGAACTTCTTTCTGAGGTCCAATCTGCGGCAGTGATTTGGCCAACCGGGCCCTATCCTGCGTTAATTTCATCCACAATTGCTGTGAATTACCAATCGCCTTCACCAAGACGCCAAGGTACTTTTGTGGACTGACCATATTATAGAACACCGTACACAAACTTTAAAAAGCCAACGTTTCTGAAGCAACTTAATGGAAAAGGGGGACTGGTTACTGGTTATCATCATTATCGTCATACTCGTCATAATAGCCATGCTCACCGCCAATATGGACAAACTTTTCCCCACGCCCACAGTCAAGGAAGCAATACAACAAACTGTTAACATAACAAACACAACAGCATGAAAGACCTCTCAAAAGAACTGGTTGTAAAAGAATTAATCAACTCACTATACCTGCTAAAGAAAAACGCGTTCTGGCTTGTAATGGCAGCGCTAAGCGACGCACTATTCTTCATAGCTTGGGGATTCTTTACCTCGCCAATCACAGACAAAATACTGGAGCACTCTGTTCTGATTGCAAACCAATTGTCAACAGTCATGGCAGGCCAAGGCACTGGCATACTCGCGCACATGTTGGGACCAGAAATCAGACCAATGACCAACAAACTCATCATGCTCATCATCGGGCTATTCATCGTCATGTACATCATCTATACTGTTTTCCACGGCGCCAGCTGGTGGATGGCAACAAAAATTGCTGGCAAAAACTACACATACAGGCGCTACATGCTAGGATTCGCAAAAGTCAACCTTCTCTGGCTGGCAGGCTACGCACTCTTCAAACTACTAGACGTTGTCATCAGCCTAAGACATTTAGTCCTGGAAAAAATCTCGCCAGGAGCGCCAAACATCGCAGGAAACATGCTCCTTATCGCGCTCATCCTATTCGGAATTACAGCCTTCCTCAGCTATCCATTATTGAACATCAAAACACTCTTTACCACGCCACTAAAAACAAGCGCCCCGCTAGTTATAATCTCAGCAAGCATCTACTTAACCACACAATTCATCCTCAACAACATCGGAAAGCTCAACGTCGATGCCGCCCTTGTTGCAGGACTTATTTTGCTATTCCCAGTCATCACCCTAATACGCGTCTACATAACAAGAGTGCTCAGCCATGTACACACACGCACTTAACCCAACAATACTGCAGTTAGGCCCGCTAGAAATCAGATGGTACGGCCTCATGTATGTACTCGCATTCTTCGTCACTTACTATTATGTCCGGTCAGCAATACGGCAGGGCAAACTAAACTTAACAGATAAAGAACTTGACGATTTACTCGGACTGATGGTCGTGCTAATGATACTCGGCGCACGACTCTTCTACGCCATCTTCTACAACCCAGCTTATTTCATCTCTGCGCCCTGGAAAATACTATACGTCTGGGAAGGAGGACTAAGCTTTCACGGAGGCTTTCTAGGCGTAGCAACAGCAGCATGGATATACGCGCGCAAAAAAGGAATACCTTTCCTCAGATTTGCGGACATCTTCTGCGTGCCTCTCGCGCTCGGGAACGCTTTCGGCAGAATAGGAAACTTCATCAACGGAGAATTGTACGGCATAACCACAAATTTGCCGTGGGGAGTTGTCTTTCCCGGAGCAGAAGGACCACGACACCCAACACAAATCTATGAGGCGCTGTATAACGTCATCATATTCGGCATTCTTTATTCGCTGCGTAATAAAAAGATGAAAGACGGAATGCTCTTCGGCATCTTCATGATGCTCTACTCCATCTTCAGATTCTCAGTAGAATTCATCAAAGACCTGCCACAATACGGGCCCCTGACAATGGGGCAATGGCTCACCATTCCCGTGTTTCTGATTGGCATCTGGCTGGTATGGCG
>CAYSMN010000005.1:12476-28901 GCA_964432255.1 uncultured Methanosarcinales archaeon
TGGGGCAATGGCTCACCATTCCCGTGTTTCTGATTGGCATCTGGCTGGTATGGCGTTCACGATAAGGCCAAGTTTAAATATTCCAATTTCTTTTATCTTTTAATGCTCAAAACAATTTTGTGCGGGCGAGATGAAAAACTTGTAGAATTCTGGAGAAGAGAATTCAGTGATTATCCAGAAGTAGAAACAACGCTTGGCAATATACTTGAACAAAACGTTGATGCCATTGTAAGCCCGGCAAACAGTTTTGGCTTCATGACTGGCGGTCTTGACTTAGTATACGGCGATTTTTTCGGTCACGATTTAATGGGCCGTTTACAAGAAATAATCAGGAAAAAATACAACGGAGAATTGCTTGTCGGCCAGGCGGAAATAATTAAGACCGGACACTCAAAAATACCTTTTCTTATCAGCGCTCCGACAATGCGCGTTCCAACGAGGCTTGAACAAGGCTCAATGAACACCTACTTAGCAACACGAGCAGCGTTCTTAGCTATACAACAATTCAACACCGAAAAACTGCACATAAAGAGCGTGGCAGTTCCAGGGATGGGAACAGGCATAGGAAAATTCCCATTCCCTCTTGCCGCAAAACAAATGTGTGCTGCATATGAGAATGTCCTGCTAGGCAAACAAACCTTTCCGCGCACTCTGATTGAGGCGTCTCTAATGCAAAGGCTTCTTAGTTTTCAGGAACCCGCAACGTTTAAATAGAGAACTTTGTTCTTATCATCTATGAAAAAGGTGATCGCACTCATAGCATTATTACTTCTAATAGCATGCGCAGAAGAAATGCCTAAAGCACGACCCGGACCAATCATTCCGGAAATAGAAATCAGGCCACCAGAAGCGCAGCCAATCCCAGACAAGCCGGAAATAGAACCGCCACCAACATCGCCATACGAAACAGGCAACACCGTGGAAGTTGCCATGACGGCTGAAAACTTCAAATTCACACCCAGCACGATTACTGTGCAACGAGGAGACAAAGTAAGGCTCACCATAACTGCAAAAGACATACCGCACACGTTCACCCTGCCAATATTCGGCATAGACCAAAACATCCCAGCAGGACAAACAGTTGTAATAGAATTCCTCGCAGACAAAGAAGGACAATTCACCTACTATTGCAACATGCCAGGACACACCACCAAAGGCATGACTGGCAGAATAATCGTGACATGAAAGCAGTCTTCTTAGTTCTTCTTTTATTAATCGCGTGCGCACAACCAACACAGCCAACCATCCAACAGCCACCACTCAAGCAGCCAACGACGAGCAGCGAACTTCCAAAAGCACTCACCAGCACACAAGACGGCTACACCCTCGCTTACAACATCTATAAAAACAAGCCGGGAAGCCCCGCAGTCATTCTTTTACACATGCTCAGACGAACACGAAACGACTGGGACTCTGTAGCAAAATGGCTCCAAAAGAGCGGCTACACAGTCATAGTTCCTGATTTGCGCGGGCACGGACAAAGCACAGGAAACTGGGAACAATTCACACCAGACGACTTCAACAAAATGACGTTTGACGTCGCTGCCATGAAAAGCGTATTGGAAAATGAAGGGGCTGATGTTAAAAAATTAGCAATAATTGGGGCAAGCATAGGCGCAAATGTTGCACTCAACTATGCAGCAAGCGACAAGGATGTTAAAACAGTGATATTATTATCGCCCGGGCTTGAATACCGCGGCGTAACTGTAGCAAACACCCGATACAGCAAACCATTTTTGGTAGTAGCAAGCAAAGACGACGAGTACAGCGCGCAAAGCTCACAAGTAATTCTGCAGAATAATCCGTCTGCAAAGATACTCATGTATGATGATGCCGGACACGGTACCAATATGTTCAGCAAAAACGACTTGGCGCCCAACATTCTCGAATGGCTCCAAGAGCACAACTACTAATACATAAAGTTTAAATAAGCCTTAACGCTCGATTTTACAAAAGAGATGAAAGAATATATTTGTCCGAAATGCGGCGCGAAAAGCCACCGCGCAGCAAAATGCAGAAAAGACGGCGCCACAATGGAATTACGCTGCCCGCACTGCGGACTCAAAGAATGCATTTGTAATTAAGGAGGTCAACATGCCAGAAAAAAAATCAAAAGTCATCGTCTACTCAACACCAACCTGCCCGTACTGCCACGCGGCAAAAGACTTCCTGAAAGAAAACAAGATAGCTTTTGAAGACGTAGATGTCAGCAAAAACCAAGACAGAGCACAAGAAATGATAGAAAAATCAGGACAAATGGGAGTGCCAGTCATAGACATTAATGGAACGATAATTGTCGGCTATGATAAAGAAGCGATAAAGAAAGCATTAAAATTGAAATGAGGTGAAATTATGGCAAAACAAATGAAAGCACTTGACATCGCATCCTGGGTTCTCTGCACAATAGCAGCGGTACAACTGGGCTTAGTAGGAGCGTTCAATTTTGACCTGCTTGGAATGCTCGGCGCAGGAATAGCGAGAATATTGTACATAATAATAGGCCTCGGCGGTCTGCTCAGCCTCTGGCACATGGTAACTTGCAAGAAGAAATAGGCGCTGAAAAAATTAAACTCCGAGAGTATTTCTTACAAAATCTATTGCGTTAAATAGAACATCCGGCGCAAAATACCACAGAGCAGCCAAGATGATGATTATTATGACAATCCACTTCATCAGACCGCCTTTATGCTTTTGAGCTGGTGGCTCGTATGAAGGTGTTTCCTCTGACATATATGCACTGAAGCCTAAGCGCCTATTAAATCTTTTCTTCGTACAAAAGCTTTAAAAGCGAAGAATAGCGAATTCATTTCAAGGGCGCGTAGCTCAGGCCTCAAACTTTTGAAAAAAGTTGCGACAACGAAGTTGTCGAAACTCCCGAAAAGCTCTGCTTTTCGATAGTTTGATCAAAACCACTCAAGTGGGATTTCGCTTCGCTTCAATCCCACGACATAAATTTAAAAACAGGCACTGTAAATCTTAAAATCAAGGGCGCGTAGCTCAGCCTGGTAGAGCACATCGTTCGCAACGATGGGGCCCCGGGTTCAAATCCCGGCGCGTCCATGACCCTTGTAGAAGGTAGGGCTTTTACGACAGACTTTCAAATCGTGTTTGCACCAAACATCCGCTGCAGGCTTTATTTTGCCTGCTTATTTCGTTGTAGAACGTCCATCGTGAAACTTCTTCGTATTCCGTATCTTTCTTAAGATAGTAAGAGTCGCTTTTGCACCTTTGTATTTTCCCAATAGCAACCGGTTCAAGAGTGAGCCATGACTCTTTTTCGTATCTTTTGTCAACGAAATGCGATACACCCCCGTCAAAGCATTCTGAGCGCATAAGCTTACTAACGAATATTGGCTGTACATACCAAAGTAACAGCACGATCACGACAATTATACTAACTGATATTACGATAATCTTGTTCATAGTGCCTGATAAGAAGAGCGGATTCTTATTATTTCTGTTATAGTAAGGAAGATTCCTCACTTTTTGGGACGATTTCTACAAATATTTATTTGAATCATAGAAAGAACAGTAAATTCACAACCGCTTCTTCACACCAGCCCTCGGGCACAATTTATTTACTGGGCATTTGCTGCATTCAGGAGTTGGAGCTTTGCAAATCGCCCTGCCGTGCGCCTTTAGAAGCCACTGAGTTTCCTTCCAATGCTTCTCTGGAATAAGCTTGTTCAAGTCCTGCTCGATCTTTTCAGGATTCGTATTCTTCGTCCAACCCAAACGGTAAGAAACGCGAATAACGTGCGTATCAACAACAACACCTGGCACAATGTCAAACGCGTTTGTCAAGATGACGATGGCCGTCTTTCTGCCAATACCTGGCAGTTCAGTTAATTCTTCAATTGTCTTCGGAACTTTGCCATTATGCTTCTTTACAAGAATCTTGCAAGCCTCGATGATGTGCTTTGCCTTGTTGCCGGCAAACGTGATGCTTTTGATGTATTTCAGCAAATCAGCAACACTCGCCTTTGCGTAATCTTCTGCCTTCTTGTATTTAGCGAACAATGCAGGCGTTGAAGCGTTAACAACCTCATCACGCACCTGTGCAGAAAGAATGGCGGCAACCAGCAGGTCCAAAGGCGTCTTGAAGTTGAGATAATACTTAGCGTCAGGATACGTCCTTTGAAGAACCTTCAGCACTTCCACCGCTTTTTCCATACTATAGATGTGTCTGGTTTCACATAAAAATGTTTGCCAGTCGTACAATACGTACGTCAATTTCAAAAGCTCATTTTACCTTATAGGCTATATGTACAAGGAGTTGAGGTATACTTTAGACTTCATGTTCCTCTTCATGCTAGTCCTAAGTGCTATTCTATTCGTAATAGGATTCAGCGTAGACCTTCACGGAACAGCACTCTCAACACTTCATACAATTGACTTAGTGATACTCAGTGGCTATTATGCATTTTTTGCGCATGGTTTCAGTAAAGCAAAACAGAAAGTTACATACATTAAACGTCACTGGGTCATGCTTGCGCTTTTGATGCTGCCATTCCTTCCCATCGCACGACTTATGCGCTTGGCAGAACTAGAACGCACCTTTGCTATCAGCACCAATACGCTCTGGCATTTCTTAGATGAACTGGAAATGTTGTAGTGGACAGGGCGGGATTTGAACCCACGGCCTCCCCGCTGCCAGCGGGGCGTTCTACCGGGCTGAACTACCTGCCCAATAAAGCTAAAGCCGAGAAGTACGGTATAAAAACTTTGTCACGCCACACGAGAATCAACAATCTGGCTCGGTTTTTGCAGGAAGCGTGCATAATCCCTGTGAAGACGTATGCCTTCATTAATCACAATTATTTCCACATACTTCTCAATCGTGTGCAGCTGACCTTCCAAATGCTCGCCTCTAATCAGCCGGTCAAGAAGCTCAAGATAAGTCTGGATTCTTCTCTCAACTTCTTCCTTTTTCATGCTTGTCACCCAAATCAGCCGCGCGACAGGGCTAAGAGCATTAAGCTCCAGGCGAGCAACGCGCTGCTGATAGTATGATCTCCACTGAGACATGTCCTCCTTGTTCTTCGGGGAAGCCATTTCAAATTTTTCACGCTCCTGCGCGAGCTCTTTTTCAGCTTTCTCCTTCAACTTGGGCCAGTCGGTCAGCTTGTCCTCTGCCAATTCTTGAGCTTTCTTCGAAATATTCTCCCACTTTGCTTCTTTAAACTTCAAATAATCCAGCTCATCCCTGATCAAATTCGGCGCTTTTGACCTGATTGCTTCAACTTCGTCAATTGCCGCTTTATCGCCAGCTTCGGCCTGCTTGAGTTTCTTGATAAAATCTTCAACCATCAAGTCATACCTGTCAGAAAACGACAACCGGGCAACTGGATGATAACGCTTATTTTCCAAAATCGGAATACGCCCACGATACCATCTTAACTTCTGTCTAGAATCCTCCTTATTTTGAGGAAAAAGCGACTGGCGAATTTTGATGATATCTGCCTGGTCTGCAAGAACCTGCTCGGCTTCGGCAGCAAAGCCTTCCACGTTCTTTTTTCCGCCAAATAACGAGGCAAACGGCCACATACAGGGATTTTTAGCATTAACGCTATATAAACATAGCGTACTGTCAGTAGTATACGAAACCTTTTTAAAGCGTTCCAGTTCCCAAGAGGATATGGTTAAGGGTGTATTCTTTGACTTTTGGGGGACCCTAGTGGAAAACGGGACCTACTCGCCGCTTAAGCAAAGCTACAGCATTCTGCGAGTAAGAATTCCGTTCGGACAGTTCGCAGAACAATTCGAAAGGGCACTCATGACTACAAGCTACGAAGACCAAACAACGGCATTTGTCGAAGTCTGCAAAGTCTTCAATGTCAACCCAATCCCAATCGTTATTGAGCAATTAATCGGAGTCTGGAACAAGAACAGGCTCCTGGCCACAATATACCCAGACACTGTTGACACGCTCAAAGCACTCAAAGAAAAAAAAATCAAGATAGCATTAATCAGCAACGCTCCTAACAACAACGTTGAGCCGGTTTTGGAAAGATTTGGAATCAAAGACTTGTTTGACGGCATCTTCATCAGCTATGAACACGGCAAACTCAAAACAGATGGGTTGTTTGAAGTTGCAATGAAAAAATTAAAGCTCAAAAAAGATGATGTGATATCAGTTGGCGATAGCATAGAAACAGACATCAAAGGAGCTGAAGCAGTCGGCATCAAAGCATACCTTCTTGACAGAAAAGGAAAAAGAGAGTTCGCAAACAAAATACAATCATTAACTGAGATAATCAAGCTTGTGGAGGAGTAAAATGCACCAGGCATACGTCGTACATCGTGATTTGAAAAGAAAAGCACGCGGATTCAGTTGCCAAGAAATAACGGACGCAGGACTAACGTGCCCGCAATTCGACCAATTAAAACTGCCATGGGACTCACGCAGAAAGACAAAGTATTCTGAGAATGTTGCTTACTTGAAATCATTGGCAAAGCCAGAGGCAAAACCAGCCAAGCCAAAAAAGGCAAAAGCTGAAAAGCCTGCAAAGAAATGAATGACTGCATCTTCTGCAAGATAATCAAAAAGGAAATTCCGGCAGACTTTATCTACGAAAACGATAAAATTGTAGCGTTCTTGGACATACATCCAAACAATCCAGGGCATACACTAATTGTTCCCAAAGAACACCATGCGGATTTATTGGAAACACCAGATGATGTTCTGGCAGAAATTCTTTCCAAAGCCAAAAAAATAGCACCTGCAATAATGAAAGCAGTCAAAGCAGACGGATTCAACTCAATCTTCAACACAAAACCTGCAGCAGGACAAATGGTCTTCCACACGCACATGCATATCATCCCACGATTTACGAACGATGGTTTGAAGCACTGGCCGGATAAGCATCTTTCTGCAGAAGAGCTCAAGAAGACAAAAGACAAGATTACAGCCGAGCTAAAACAGCGGTAATCAACAAGCAGACTTGTTGATTCCGACTGTGCTCAAGAATCCGAAGGATTCTTGACATAACACGATATGTCGGAAAACTTCTTTTCCGAGCACTGTCGGAAATCTCGGATTTCCGAAGTCTTTTTAAACACTCAATAGACGCATTCTAATCACGGCGGTGTAGCTCAGCCTGGCAGAGCAATGCTTTCATAAGGCATGGGTCGGGAGTTCAAATCTCCCCACCGCCACCATATTTATAAAGTCCTTTTTCTTCACTCCTATTATAAGAGGTGATATTATGGAAGCAAAAACACGTGGATGGATGTACATCATTATCGGCCTAGTGGCAGGATACTTTGCCTGGACTGGAAACGACAAATGGGCAATATTGCTACTTGCGTTATCCTTGCTCTTGTCAGGATACCACCACGCCTTCGGAAGAAAGTAATTCTACTTTATTTTTTATTTTTTTAATAATCCAGATCCAAACCCATCAGCGCGTTCTGTAGCGTAAGCATCATTTCAGCATCCCGTTCTCTAAAAACTGCACTATCGCCGTACCAGTCAGGCACATCAGGGATTTCATGCTGGAATGCCAGCCAGTGGCCCCATTTTGAGATAACTTTTCCCTTTGAATACCAGCCATAATGGTTAACGACGTACTTAGAGCGGTCATGAATTCCATAAAAGATAATACCCTCTCCGCGAGGAGGAGACAGCAAATTCGGAAGACGGCGCAAAACACCAAGAGTTTTTTCATTGCCAGGCATATTCAGTCTTTTCATCACATACGCAGCACAATCATACGCGCCTTCATCTCCAGCAACGACAAGACCCAACCGTTCCAGACCTTCACGGTCCTTTTTCTCAAATAACGTGCTGATTTCCTTCCGTCTGTCGGTAATTGGAATATCCATACACAGATTTTTCACGACAAACTTTATAAAGCTTCTCAAGAGCAGTCAGCTGTATGCCGGCGTGGGACAACCTGGTTACTCCGCAGCCCTGGAAAGGCTGTTTCCGCAAGGATATCCCGGTTCAAATCCGGGCGCCGGCGCTTCACGCTTTCAGCGGATTTGAACATCCAGTCGAAGCCATGCTTCTTCTGGCCCCCTCGGCTACGCCTGCGGGGAATCCGGGCGCTGGCGTACACAACTTTTATAAAACAAGCAGTGAGTATTCTCAACATGCAAAAGAGGTTTGATGTCATAGTCATCGGAGCAGGCTCTGGACTGCAAATTTCTTCTTACGCGGCAGAACAAGGAATGAAAGTCGCGGTTGTTGAATCTGGCCCATTTGGCGGCACTTGTCTGAACAGAGGGTGCATTCCGTCAAAAATGCTCATTCACAGCGCAGATGTCGCGGAAGAAATAAAAAACGCGCAAATGTTTGGCATAAACGCCAGAATAACCAGCATCAACTGGAAACAGATAATCTCACGCGTGAACGGACTAGTTGACAAAGACGCAAAAGAAATAGAACAAGGAAACAAGCAAACTAAAAACATCACAGTCTACAAAACAAAAGGACAATTCATCGGCAAAAAACTATTACGTGTCGGCAAAGACGTTATCACTGCCGACAAAATATTTATCTGCGCAGGAGCGAGGCCGAGCATCCCGCCAATATTGGGACTGAAAGACGTGCCATTTATCACGTCAGACGAAGCACTACGACTGCCAAAACAGCCAAAACATCTTATTATCATTGGCGGAGGCTACATTGCATCAGAGCTCGCACACTTCTTCGGAGCACTGGGAACAAAAATTACCATCATACAACGAAGCAGCCTGCTCATGAACAATGAAGATACTGAGATAGCCCAACGCTTCACAGAAGTCTACAAAAGAAAATACAACGTACTACTCAATGCGACAACAAAGCAAGTTTACAAAAAAGGAAAAAATATCTCTGTTGATGTAGAGATTGGAGGAAAACAACACACTGTTGTCGGGGATACATTGCTTCTTGCAACTGGCAGAGTGCCGAACACAGATATCCTTAATGTTAAAATGACGGGTGTTGAAGCAAACGAACGCGGATTCATCAAAGTTAACGAGTACCTTGAGACAACTGTGCCGGGAATCTGGGCGATAGGAGATATAGCAGGCGTATACATGTTCAAGCACAGCGCCAATTTGGAAGCAGAATATGCCATCAATAACGCTTTTGGTAAAAAAACGCCAGTAGACTATTATGCAATGCCGCACGCGGCGTTCTCATCACCACAAGTAGCGGCGGTTGGGAAAACTGAAGATGAGCTGAAAGAAGAAAAGATACCTTACCTCAAGGCAATGCATGATTTCAAAGACACAGGGTACGGCAAAGCCATTGAAGACAACGATGGCTTTGTCAAAGTGCTAATCAACCCAAAAACAAAAGAAATCCTTGGCTGCCACATCATAGGAACAGATGCAAGCATACTCATTCATGAAGTCATTGTTGCAATGAAAGCAAAATTGGGCGCGGAAGGCATCACAAAAGCAGTCCACATACACCCAGCACTATCAGAAGCCGTCCAGCGCGCTTTCAACCAATTCTAGCGCAAACTTTTTAAATCGAAAAGCGGTTTTATGTGCTAAGAGGTGATATAAATGGCAAACGAACAAATCGGAAGATTGGCATTCTATATTGGTGTCGTTGTCTCAGTCCTGCTCGGCTGGATGAGTCTTCCACAAGCAACATGGATACTGGTGATAATCGGCCTCATCGTTGGATTTCTCAACGTGACCGCAAAAGAATCAGACAGATTCATGCTGGCAACATTAGTGCTTTTAACCGGAGGCTTAGCACTCAGCGGCGCAGTAGGCGAGCCGATAAAAAGCATCCTGCACGCGTTTATAGCGTTCACCGCGACAGCAGCAGTTGTTGTGGCATTGCGGGCAGTCTACTCGATAGAAAAATCAAGATAATTCTTTTTTTTCTTATTTTTTTCTTTCTGTATGTTGCGCTAGATAAAACTATTTAAGCCTGCAGTTCTGCTGAATACCCTATGAAATTATGGATTATCGGACTGCTTTTCTTGATTGCGTGCACTCAAGCGCAGCCAGACATTGCGCCCGCGATAATCCTAATTGATGACGGCTGCCACGCAACACAATCAATCGGTGAGTCATGCAAGCAAAACTGTGAATGCTTACGGCCCGGAACGTGCCTGAACGGCATCTGCTCACTAGTTAACCTGGAAGACGACCAGCCCTGCGCGAGCAATCGACAATGCCTCAGCGGGTATTGTGAAAACAACTTCTGTGGAGCGCCAGAAAACACTGCATACTATGAATGCGACAAAATCTGCAAAGACAATTACAACGGCGAACGGGATGACTGCAGCACCGTCTGCAGGCATAGCATCAGATAACTTTTTAAAAGCCCCTTTTTCTTTCACTCATAAGCCCACGCCTGTTTTCTTTGTGAGAGAACAGGCGACTCCGGGCCATTTTCGCCGGGGTAGTATAGTCCGGTCAAGTATTCGGCCCTCTCGCGGCTGAGACACGGGTTCAAATCCCGTCCCCGGCATTAATTCAGATAAAGACTTAAGTCCTTGTCCAGACTATATAGCTTGTGCCTGCCACCTGCAAGGCAGGCTTCTTTCAAATCAGAATCAAGCTCAGCGCAAACACTTTCAACCTTATCAGCAAAGTATTTGCCGATAAACTCAGTTGCGCCTTCAATGCACGCAATCTGTTCGTCGTGCGTGCCCACGCAGATATCTTTGATGTTCAGCTTTCCAAGAACGAAAATCTTTGCGTGAGAAGTGCCAATGCCGTGGAAACAGCCAAGACGAACTTTGCCATCCAGCTTCTCGCATTCCTTCACCAAATCAAGACCAACTTTGTCGAGGCGCTTACCCACCAAGCCAACCTTCGTGCGCATGCAGGTTGCAGGGTAGTCAAAAGTGTCACAAGGATACCACAATCCCTTGTCAACATCATCAGCCTCGCGCACGACATCATACTCCATGTATCCTCCATCAGCACAATAGTATTCCATCTTCTGATCGTTAAAATCAGCACATGCATTCAATGCATTACGAATATTGTATCCATTCAGGAACATCAAAGCGTGTCCAACACCGTGAGCGCATTCTCCAGAGCCATATGACTCCTGCATTTCTTTGTTCTTGGAACAAATGTCCTGCAGCATTGCTTTAAGTTTGTCTGCATCGATGTGGCCATATTCATCATTACCCTGAGCGCCTTTGAAAGCCTCCATAAGCACTCCGTGCATACAGCCGGTGTAACACGCATCCCCGCAAATGCGCAAAGCAGTGCTAATGTCTTTTACCTTTGCAAAAATCACTTTTCCAGCATCGTGCGCCTGGCTGTGGCAGCCGGAATAAACTTTGTCTATGCCCTTGAGAATGCCATTTGCACCAATAACGTCAAGATATTCTTCATACAACGCACGCTTATTAGTAATCGTGCCGGTTGCCTTCAGCTTTTTCTCAAATTCAAGCTGCTTTCCAGGCGCAGGATCAACATAAAGGTTGACATTTTCACCTGTTTCGATATCGGCACTTTCCGAGGTATTCAGGACTACGCTGCCGGTATTTCTGGAGCAGGCGGCAAGCAAAAGAAGGATTATGGCGATGCTTTTCAGGTGCATAAATGGACTTAATGGCGTTTATTAATAAAGATTTGCAGTACTGCGTGTTGTCGTCACTAAATAGTAGTGTAAAATAGAAAGCTTTATAAAGGGAAAGCGCGTTCTATGAGTAAAATGGGGGCATAAAATGCAAGCACTATACGATTTCCTCTTTGAAAAACCAGACATTCGTAAAATGAAGAATGAACTTCTCCAGACTACTATTTTCAAAACTCTGACACCTGCAGAAATGCACATGGTCAGCAAACATCTGCAGCTGCGTAAATTCAGAAAAGACGAGCGCGTCTTCTATGAGGGAGACCTAGGCTCAGCACTGTTTATTGTTTTAAAAGGAAATGTCCAAATCTCACGCATCAGCGGCACAAAAAAGACTGTTTTTGCGGACCTTGGAAGAGGCACGTTCTTTGGAGAGCTGGCACTCGTTCACGACGTCCCAAGAACAGCATCAGCAGTTGTAACAGAGGAAACACTTCTTGTATGCCTGTTCAGGCATGACTTTGAAAGCATCATCAAGCACTACCCTCTGCTTGGCAACAAATTGCTCTTAATTATAAACAAAATACTTGCACAGCGCCTCTCTGCAGTAATTGAAGAAACAGCATGAACAAGTACGCAACCACGCTCGGAATAAGCATAACAGTCCTTGTCATCTTCGCATTACTGCTCTTCAAATTCTGGATAGTGGCAGCAAACATTGCAGGTGGATTTCTATTATATTTCCTGATAGACTCGTTCCTGGATTTCCTTGAACGCAAGGGCATCAGAGGATTCTTTGCTTATGCTGTCCTAGCACTCGTATCAACCATTGTCATCACATCATTCATCCTCTTTGTCAGCATACCTCTTGTTGAACAAACGAAAGAGCTCATTATCCAACTGCCTGAATTATCAGAACAAATCAACCAGAAAGTAATGGAGTTTTCCGAAGCATTCCCATTCCTTGTCGACGCGCAGGAAGCAGCCAAGCAGAAACTCATAACAGCAGGAAAAGGCTTTTTTTCAGCATCAAAAGAAGTAGTCACGAGCATACTTACGATTGTTTTCATAGCGTTAATCCTGCTCGCATCACGAGACACGCTGTACCAAAACTTCACACAACACATGCCAAACGACTACTTTGAAGTCACTGTAGGCTTAACGCACCGGATAGTCGAGAACGTCAAGAATTTTACAGTGGCTAAAATCATAGAGACAATAATTGTTGCCATTCTATACTTCATAGGCTTCTGGGCAATCGGGCTACCGCACGCACTGCTCATGAGCATCCTTGGAGGAATACTCAACATCATACCATATGTTGGACCGCTTATTACTGTAGCACCGGTCGGCATAGCAGCAATACTTGCAGGCGGCTATCCTCTGTTAATACTTGCAATAATCGTAATATCGGCAGTACAATTAATCGACAACACGCTCCTTCAAACCTGGCTAATATCAAAATTTGTAGACATCCACCCTCTGGTTGTAGTAATCGTCACAATCCTGGGCGAAGCACTTGCAGGCATTGCAGGAATGATTATCGCAATACCAGTATATGCAGTCACCAAAATCGTTATCAGCGGAGTATACGATTACTTGAAATCAGTACAAAGACACGAGAAAATCCTACGAGACGAAGAACGCTATCAGCAATACAACACCGGCAAGAATAAGCATAAGATCAAGACCCACGTATTTAGCGCCCATTAAAATCAAGCCAACAGCAAGAGCGGTCAATCCGGCAACAACGAAAAATACTTTCAGCGCAATTCGAATTATCCTTCTTTGAGCGGCATTCACAACTCTGCCGACTGCGCTATTAATCTCTTTTACAATAGTATTTGTGATTGCTTCAAGCATCTATTTTCTCTCCATCAGCTTCATCAAAACAGCGCCGGCAACAATCCCGATGCCGAACGCCAGCAAAGTGGACTTCATCGGATTTTCGGCGATGTAGTCCGATGTCTGATCTTTCACGTCATGCAGCTTCTCGTTTAATACCCGAATCTGGCGCTTTAACATGCTGATATCTTCCTTCTGAACCATGATATCACCCCTGCATTTTCGATGCTTTAGCAATATTTAAAGATGAATATACTCCAGTACACAAACACTTATTTGTTGTCACTATGCAGTGATATAAAAAGGAAAGGTTTATAAAGGCTTTTCGCGTTTCTCTGCCAATGGCGGATCCTGATGACCTTTATGGCGATGTAACACGGGAAATAGTCAGCAAAGGAATACGCGTCTTAGACGCAAGAGACCCTGTTGGAGAAGCCGTTGTTGTTGAAAACAAACTGCTTGGCAAAGGAGGAGAAGGCAATGTTTACAAGGGCAAACTTGACCTCAACAGGCTAACAAAAGAAGGCTTCAGAGAGCTACTAATTCCAATTCTCACTCATCAAAAGCTAAACGGAAAATGCACAATCGAAGACTGGCCACAAAAAAATGAGGAAGCAATAGCACAAGCCGATGAAATAAAGACCAAAGAAGGACTTGAAAAAGAAGTCAGAGACGCATTAAAAGAACAAGGAGTTCTCCGCGGCAACCATGTTGATGTTGCGGTAAGAATCTCAAAACTTCCCATCAGCGTCAACCTACGCGACGAGCTCTGCAAATATTTCGTTGGCTTGAAAGGAGATAATATTGCTTACCAAATGGCCCACGGAGTTGCAGCCAGAAACCTTCCATACAATATTATCGAACTCATGGACGGCATGCTTGTTCCAAGTGAAACAGCAAACAAATCACCATCATATCATTTACACGTCTTAAAAAGCATAATTAAAGGACTCAGGCGCTTCAAACAGCTCGAAATCGTGCATCGCGACATCAAACCAGACAATATTTTTTACCGAGGCAACCATGGACGGCCTGAAATTAAGCTCGCAGATTTCGGCATCGCAAAAGCAAAAGGAGTTGAGTTGAATTACACCACGAAAACAGGCACGTGCATGGGCACGCCAGTATTCATGAGCCCTGAACAGCCGCAAGACGCCAAAGGAGTAACGTGGCAAAGCGACCAGTTCTCAGCAGGAGCAACTTTATACAATCTAATCTCAGGCAGAAACCCAATAGGCATAGAAGAGGATAGAATGCAAGGAATTGAAGTTTTCATGCTGCTCTGCCACGTCGTTGACCAAACGTACAAGCGCAAAAGCTTTGTCGACCACAAAAGCAAACAGCTTGAAGGCGTTGAACGCATCCTTGCACGCATGATGCAAAAGAATTCCCGCGGCAGATATCCCGATTGCGAAAGCATACTTGAAGACATCAAACTCGTTGAAGGCAAAAAACTGCCACAGAACGCAGACCCTGGATTGGTCTCAACAGTCTTTGAATCCGGAAAGTACAGCAACCACTACCACACGTTCTACCGTAACATGCGCGCACTCGGAATTGGAGCATCAGTAATGACTGCAGCAGTAACAATCGGATACTTCCTTGGCGCTTTTGACAAAACGGGAGAAGCAGTCCAATACTTCCGGCAGTTAATTGGCAAATAAACTAGCCAAAACTCAGCAGTTGTTTTTAGAAGTCACTTAAGCCCATGCGGTATCGTTTTCTTGCTCGCGACCTGGGTCGATTGTTTCGACCTTCACGATTACTTCATGCCCGTCATGGTCAATGACACGGGCAGCGCCCCCTTTAGACAGTTTCTGCACAACTCTTTCCAGTTCAGTTTCCCAAAACCCAGCAAACTCGCTCATCTTGACAATTATATAGACTGCCTAGGATTTATAACTTGTCATAAGAATTTATATAAAACTATAATTTATCCAAACGTAAATGTATAAAGTTTGAAGCCAGAGCCGTACACATCAAAACTTAACGTATGTTTGCCGTACTCGGCTGAATCCACCAAGTGATACAAGTCTTCATTCATAATTTTCACATCCTGCACTTTCTGGTCATCAACAAAAACAGCAATATCAGAGCCTGGCTCAGCAGAAGCAACAATATTCACGTTCTTTGCATTGTACTTTAAGACAACTCTGCCTTTTTCACCAACTAATCTGACATTATCGGTATCCACAAACCATTTTCCTTCCAAGTAGACATTATTCGATGATAGAGATGCCGGAATAGCATAATCAACTTCCTTCCCAGCCGGCAAACCTTCCTTGTTTCCAAAATTGCCACGCGTAAACTCAGAACCAAGATAAATCTCCGGCGTGCCGATTCTTCCAAAGTCAACAGAAGGTGCTTCAACTTTAGAGACTTCTTTAGGAATTTCTCCCTGCATGCCCAGTTTTGTCATACGCTCTCCCAACAGCTCTTGAATCTTCTTCTCGGCTTCATTATATCCGCCTTCACCGATGTGGTCCCACACGATGTAGCCATCGATGTCAATCAGATACTTGTGCGGCCAGTATCTATTCATGAACGCATTCCATGTTGCGTGGTCATTATCTAAAACAACCGGATATTTGATGTTCCATTTCTCTGTTGCGCGCTTCACGTTCTCATATTTCTTCTCAAATTCAAACTCAGGAGAATGCACGCCAATAATCTCAAGACCTTTGTCGTGATACTTATCATACCACATTGTCAGATAAGGCAAAGTTCGCTGGCAGTTAATGCAGCTATATGTCCAAAAATCTACCAGAACAACTTTCTTACCAACAAGATCACCGATTTTGACAGAATCTGTATTGATGTAGCCGGCAATTCCCGTAAGTTCGGGCGCAGGATTTCCATTCTTCTTTTGCACAACCGAAACACGCTCGACTTCCTTTTGCGGTTCCTGCAGATAGATAATAGCGCCTATAACGAGCACGAGCAAAATCACAAAAACAATTGTCTTTTTCATCGTAATAACAGCTTGTTCAAAAAGCCCAAGCTTCCAGCAACAAGAGCGAGTTTATTCGTGAATACCAGCACGCCTAAAAATACAACAAGTAGGCCAACTACAACGTTGAAGTATTTCA
>CAYSMN010000006.1:0-20081 GCA_964432255.1 uncultured Methanosarcinales archaeon
TTTATGGCGTTGCGTCTGATTTGCAGAACGAGTTGAAAGTGAAAGGTGACTGGGTTGTGTTTCCGCAGGCGTTGGAATATTTGGCCAGGCATCTTTACGAAAAGAGAAATGGCAGGGTTTATTTCTATAGCCAGCCTGTGCCTGTTGTGATTGAAAAATGAGCAAAGGCCTTATTATCGCTGGCTTGGAGCATCGTTTGAGGCGTTTTTTGTCTCAGGCACTGCCTCCTGATAAGTTCGTTAAGCTGTATTCCAGAACGCGAACCTGGTTTCTTGACATGCTTGCCACTTCTTATCCTGAAGCGTATGTTCCGCAGCGTGCTGTCAAAGTAAGCGGAGTGACGTTTCGTAATGACTTGGGCAATGCCGCTGGTTTGGACAAGGATGGCAAGCTTTTGGCGTTCCATTACTTGCTCGGCGCTGGTTTTGCCGTTATTGGCACTGTGTTGCCGTATGAGAATGAGGGAGTTAACATCTGGACCCCGTTGCCGTATTCGAATTCTGCGTTGAACACGCTTGCTCTTCCAAGCCATGGCGTTGATTCTGTTGTTGAGAATGTTCGTTCATTCAAGGATACTTTTGAGCCTGTTGATTTTCCGATTGGCGCGAGCGTGATGGGCCATCCGAAGGATAAGAACAAGCCCGAAGAATTGACCGGGATTATGTATTGCCTTGAAAAATTGTTCCCGTATGTTGATTTTATTGAGGTCAATGAAAGCTGTCCGAATACGCCTCATGGCAATGATAATTTGGAGTTGCGCTTGAAATCGATTGCAAACAAGCGTGATGAATATTGTTCGCGCATCGGCAGGTACATCCCCGTTTTTGTGAAATCGCGCGATGCTGGAGAAGCTGATTATACGGTTGAGCTTATGATGAAGTGTGGTATGGATGGTCTTATTCTGACTAACACTCAAATCAAGTATGATGTTTTGCGTCCGTTGCTGCATCCGAACGACCATAAATTGTTTGATTATTATCTTGAACTATCAGGAAAGCGGACGAATGGTGTTTCCAAGGGCGGCGCGAGCGGTCCTATTATCAAGGAAATTGCTTTTGCTGAAGTTGAGAAAGCCGCAAAAGCAATTGAGCAGCGTAATTCATCTCTCATCATTGGTCACGTCGGCGGTCTTTCTTCTTTTGCTGATATGGAGCGCAGCCGCGCCATTTCTCCCGTGGTTAAATTCCGCGAGTGGTATACTGGCGAGATGAATGCTCTGGGCATTGTTCCTGTGAGTCAATTATACAGGAACACTGTTCTCGGCGTGCCTGCTCAAGCATATTCTTTCCGGTATATTCGCAAAGACGCTTGAAAATTTCCGGTTTTCAGCCAATTTTCCGTAAACTTTCCGGATTGGTCCGTAAACTTTCCGGGTTTTTAATCGATACACCCTTTAATTAGTTTTACATCTAATTCTTTGAGGTGAGCGAGTATGAAAAAAACACTTTGCATCGGGGCGCTGGTCTTGAGCATGGCTGGCGCGTTTTGGTATGGAAAGCAGGCAAAGCCTGAGCCGAAGTACGCACCGGTTGTGCAGAAAGCGCCTGAGCCTGATTACGTGATGAACATGGGCCCTGAGGCCATGCAGTATTTCAGGCAGGGTATGGAACGGATGAGGAGTGTTGGCGTTGAGTACTCTTCATTGCAGGTTAAAGTTATGTTCGAGTGCGCGAACAGGAACAATCCTGGTGAAAAAAGGCTCGACGCGGATGAGGCAAAGGAATTGTACGAGTCTGTTCTGAATCCGGATTCTGTGCTTGGCAGGATGGCTGTGAAAGAGGCCTTGCCTTCGCGCCAGCTTGTGAAAATGCCTGCGCACTACGAGCCGTTGCTTGCACACCTGATTGACTACAATAATGATGGTGTTGTTTCCAAAGAAGAAGTAAAGCAGGCGCATTACAAGGTGAGGTGAAAACATGAAAGGCGAGTTTTCCAAAGAAGAGCATTGCAGGAAAATTCCTGAAAACCGTCCAGTATGTGATTCTTTGAAAAATTACGCTGTTGCGTTGTTAATCGGTTTTGGCTTGGGAACTGCTGGATGGTTTTACGTACCGAGGGAGTTTCGTAAGGAGCAGCCTCCTCATAAAGTGGAGCTTGCATCGAACCAGGCCAGGCCAATTGAGCCTGAATTCAAGTACTTCTGCATTGAAGCCATGGCAGACGGCGCTGGCTATGACATTTCAAAGCCCTCGCCTCCAAACAGGATTTTTTCTGTCTACCATGTTGTTGTGAAAAACAAGCGTTCGGGTGGCACTATCGTGGAATGCCGTCGTCCTATTGATGCCGATGCCATTGAAGGCTTACTGGCATGCATTGAGCAGTCGTTAAAAAGTGACCATAGGGCAGACTATGACCCGCCTGAATACAAAGCGCTTATCGAGAGGCTTCCAGACATGGACGTTTCTGGAGATGCGAAAACCATCACAAGAGCTGATGTTTCAAGGGCATATGACCGTGCGACTGGCGGATTAAAGGCAATTATTGGTAAATAAAGGAATTATATACTCCAAAATAGAAAGCTTTAAATATCACTACCTCTTAGTGACTATTATGACAATAGATAATGTTGTTAAAAAAGTGGGTATGGCAGCAGCCGCAGTTGCTTTCGCAGTTGGCATGACCGGCTGTGTAAGAAACTACACTAAAGAAAAGCCTGATTATTCAGAGCTGCGCCGAATCGAAAGCCAGCCTGGCTACAAGACTGATTTTTGGCAGCGCAAATGTCCTGAGACAACTCCGCCTCAGTACTGCCACCCAAAAAGGCACTAGAACTTTCTAAGAGTAAGTTCTTTTTCCAAGATTTTCTTTCTTTTTGTAATTAAATCCACCTGCGCTTTTCGCACTTTGGTGCACTCCTCAACTAATTTGTGGACCTCCACATCAAATCCTGCTTCCTGCAATCTTTTAATTGTCAGCACTTGTCTGTTGCTGAGCCCTTCATGCCCTAGCTTGCACTCTACAAACTTGAATTTTTTCAAGGTCGGATTATAGCAGACCAAGTCTGGCATGCCGTGGTGCACGGTGCATAAATAGCAAAGAAAGTCTAACGCCTTATCTCCGTATAACTCCATTATCAGCTCTGCAAGCTGGACATATTTCCTCTTCACATGAGGATATACATCTGCTGCTATGGCGTGTACAAATCCTCCTCTCCAGACCATCCAGCCCTGTTTTTCCAGCCGTTTGCGTAATTGCAGTTCGGCCAGCCCATGCCGTGACTTGTAGGGATATCTTCTCATTGGAATATAGACTGTTATAATTTTCAATCCAAATTCAAGAAGGGTGCTCTGCCTCACAAAGGAGTGCAAAAAATAGTAGCTTAAATACGCTGTGCGGGGTTGTCCAGTGGGCGGGTGAGCTCCTTAAGCCTGTCGCGCATTTTTGCTGCAAGTTCGTAGTCTTGTGCGTGAATGGCCGCGATTTTGTCAAGATGCGCATTCAGAATCTCTGAGTTATATCGCCCTCGTTCTATGTCGTTGCAGAATCGTGCGGCTTCTTGAAGGAATTGTGAGCCGTAGGAAAATGCCATGAAGCCAATGCGTGCGTCGTGCACTTTCCGAGACTTTCCGGCTACGCGAGCGTTTACCAGTGGGTGAACATAGGTGACAAGGAGATGATTTCGCAAGCCAACTGAATCATACGCACTAAACTTCTTGTTGTCTCCCCGCTGCCAGATGTGTGTTTGGATGACAAGGTCGCGGATTGTAGTGTCAACCATTTCAAATGCTGATGCGGGTTCTGGGAAAGTGCCTACGTAAAGGACTGGTTCTGGCTGTGCCAGGATTTGTTCTTCTGTATCAAATGGAACAAGTTTGCTGAAGTAGGGGGTGATCTCTACTTTTTTCCCCGCGCGCAAGGAAATTGCACTTCTGAGGCTCCGAACATTTTTCCTGTTTTGCTCAATAATTTCAGGCGTCGCATTGGTGTGTTTGAAGAAATCCAAATCGTCAGTGGTGGCATATTTCGCAATTATGTGTTCTGCGCCTTTTCGGAGTGCGAATTTTGAGTACGCATAGATTTTTATCTCAAGCGTTTCGTCTGTCATTTTTTGAGGAGTTTGTTGACTGCAAACTCTATCATGTGGCTTTTGTTCCTGTACGTGCCTTCCTCTACTTTTTCTTCTATCTGCTTGATTGTGTCTTCTTCTATTGATATCGATATTTTTTGTTTCATAATCCCTTTCCAGTATTGACAACAATTATCTTTTGTCGTGGGTTGATAAGACCTTGCTTGCATCGCTGCATGTAGAGCGCCAGTCCTGCTGCTGCTGACGGCTCTGCAGGACAGTGTACGTTCATAATGTAATGCGCTCTTTCAATTAATTCTTCTGGAACTTGGTATACGCCTGTGGCGTGGCCGGTTGTTCTGAATGCTTTGATGCCGACGATGTCCGGCTCTTTGTAAACAATAAAAGGATTGAATTTTTTTGTAAGCTTGTCAGCGATGCTGTTCTCTTTTGCAGGTTCTGCGCCGAAGATGTCAATCTTGGTGACTTGTGATGCTGGGATTTTCAGTCTTTTGTCTGGAGTGCTTTGAACGGCGTTTCTGCGTGAACGCCATTGCCAGGTGAGATAGTTTTCCATGAGCCTTCCTGACCCGTATGGCAGGTAAATTTCGTCCGGCTGCTGGTTGAATGTTTCGTGGACGTGCCAGTCGTAGAAGATTTCTTCCGGTTTTATGCCCATGAACGAGGTGATTTCCATGCCGTCAATGTTGTCTGTAAATTTCTGGACGTCTTTCGCGGTGAGCCGTCTCCTGCTGAGGTCCATTTTGTAAATGTCAGCATAGAGTTTTTCTAATATCTTAATTTTTTCTGCAGGAAGGCCTGAGTCGATAAGCATTTTAACAGGCGGCAGGCCGTGTTTTGAGAAAGCGTGTGCTACTGCTCTGCCGATATTTCCTGCGGTGATGACTGATAAGCGTGGAACAGCAATGTCTGAGATATCTCCATTGATGCCGCGTTCTTCGTTTTCAAGTATGATGTCGCGTGCGAAGTCACGGTAGAGTGTGACGAGTTCCCATGCCATTCTGTCTTTGATTGTGCCGGTTGGGTTTTTGCTTGTGTCTGCCTCGTTTTTGATATGAACAACGCCGAAGTCTTTGTCGTATTCTCTGAGGTTTGCCTCAATGACCGGAGTCTCTTTCCATTCAGGCTTTTCGGGGTCATTTTCAGGAAAGAACGGTATTGCCGCCCACTTTTCCACTAATTTCCAATTCATTCTAGAAGGGAATGCTGTTTCTTTCACCACAACGCGTTCCAACCCCATGGTAAGAAGTAGCATAATATGCGACTATTTAAAGCTTTCTTTTAATAACTACTTAAGAGTGATTACACTTTGAACTGCTTTCAGCACGCTCTGTTCAAACGGGTCTTCAATGTGCCCCTTGTCGTGCAGCACAACAATTTCGCCGAGTTTTCCTAACACTTCCCAGTTGTCCTCGGATACAAATGGGTCGTCATCTGAGAATACTGATACGAATTTGTCTGCGCTTGCGCGCACTTTTTCAATGCTGATGGGCGTGTCTAACCATTGTTGAGCGATTACCTTTTCTTCAGGATTTAGGCCTGACAGTGTTATAAATCCTGCAACAAGGACAACACCTTTTATCTTGACGCCCTCTGGAAGTTTTTCTAAATATCGCAGTATTGTCTGGCAGCCCATGCTGTGTCCGATAAGATAATTGTCTTCTTCAGGGTCAATGTATTTTGCTAACTGTGACACCCAGTCTTCGATTGTTGGTGTATCTGTGTGCGGCATCGTAGGAGTTTCAACAAAGATATTCTTTGCTTCTAATTCTTTTTTCAGCCATGGTATCCATCCAGCGTGTGGGCTTCCTCCCCATCCGTGCACTATAACAGCTCTTTTCATAACGCGCTGAACTCATCACTGGCACTTAAACTTTTCCATAACGCATAAATATTACCCATCTCGATACCATTCCATGTTTGCAGAATCGATTGACTATGCATTAATGGAATTTATTTACGCGGTAAACCAGTGCCATGAGGATGACGGAACTTTCACACGTGATAAACGATATGACCGCATCGTCACTCGGCTTTTGGAATTGCCAATTGAGAAATTAACTTGCTATGCTGGCCAGCTTGAAATGATTGCTTCCAGAAGCACATATCCAAAGTGGCAAAAGTTTGTGTATCGCTTCAGGAGAGATTTAGAAGTATTAACGCATTCGTAGTATTTCTTTTGCAGTCGTTGCTTGTTCTGGTTTTTTCTCTCGCCAGCGCAAAAAGCGGGGGAAGCGCAGTGCATATCCAACTGTATGATTGGGTGATTTAGTAATCTCTGCGCCGGTTACTTCTACAACAATTCTCGGGTCAAACCAAACGTCCGGCGTCATTGTCTTCGCTATTTCCAATCTTGCCGGCTTGTGCTCTATTTTCTTGAACTTCTTCGGCAGTGCTGCCAGTTCTTTATCGGTAAATCCTGAGCCCAGCTTGCAGAATGTCTCAAAGCGGTCAGTTTTTTCATTATAGACTGCGCACAACAGTGAACCATACGTACCTGCTCTTCTTCCTCTTCCGTAATATGCGCCCACAACCACTAAATCAAACGTGTCACGCAGTCCTTTTACATAATCTGGCTTCCATTTTATCCAGTTCCAGCCTCTGACGCCTGCCTCATAAGGACCTTCCAAATTTTTGATAACAACTCCTTCTCCGCCGTGCTCGACTGTCTTATTGAACAAGTCTTCAATGCAGTCTGAGTCCGTGCAGACTTTTCTTATGGTGAACCGTACTTGTTTTGTTTCTCTAAGATTTTTTTGCAGAAGGGCATATCTCTTTTTGTACGATTCTCTGAGCAAAGACTTTCCATTGATGTAGAGAATATCAAACACGAATAGCGCGACAGGAACTTTCTTGACGTACTCCGCAACTTCGTATTTTCGTCTTCGCTGCATCAATATCTGGAATGCCAGCAAATTGCCTTTCTTATCTACAGGCATCACTTCGCTGTCCAGCACGCAGTTTTGCGCTTTTACTGCTTTTTTGACTGCTTCAACAATGTCTGGGTATTGCAGTGTTATGTCTTCCAATCGTCGTGAGTATAATTTTATTTTGTTTCCTTGTTTGTGCACCTGCACTCTTTCTCCATCATATTTTTCTTCTACAACAACAGGATATCCCATTTTCTTGCCGACATCTTCAATGTCTTTGACGCGCTGGCAAAGCATTGATTGAATAGGAATGCCAATCTCAACGTCGATTTCCCTGATTTTTTTAATGCCTTTGTGCGCGAGCGTCCTTGCGATTACGCCGACATCAGGGCATACGTGGTATGCTTGTTCTAGTTCTTTTCGTGCTTCTTTATTTCCAGTGTATGCGATGGCAAGCGCGTCAAGAACAGTCTTGTCTCCAACTCCCAGCCGTAAATCGCCGATAACGATGCGCGCCAGATAGCGGGCCTCTATAGGGCTGGCTTGTGAGAGAAGTTTTGCCAGCAATGTTGTCTTTTTTTCTTGGCTTCCAGAGCCGCTTGCTTCTGCTATCTCGTGCAGTGTGTCAAACACTGTTTTGACTGTCAGTGAGCCTTTTCCGGCATATTGTTCTGCAGTCTTGCCTAAATCACCGAGCTTCTTGGCCTGGAGTAAAACGGCGTCTTCCCGCTGCGCGCCAACAACAGCAATGCTTTTGATGACCATTTTGCCTGCCATGCCAAGATTAACATCAGCAAACTGTGATGCTATCTGCCCAAGAGTCAAATAAGCAACTCTTTCTAGCTCTTCTTTTGGTGTTTTTTTGAAAAATTTGCTTAGAATATCCCGCATTGCATTGTACGAGCTTGTTTTTTCGAGTTGCTCGTACAATCGTGCCAGTTCTAAGAATTTCATAACTTTGTAAACTTCCGCTCGTGATGGAAGTTTTTGAGTTCTCCTATTTTTTTGAGCGGATCGACAAGCGCATAGTCATATTGCACCGTTATTTTTGCATTCAATACCGTTCCTCGTTTGAATACTGCTTTTGTCAGCCAGCTGATAAGATAATGTTTGCCCTCAATGGGCTTTTGTGTTATCAAGACATAATCATGCCCATCTTTTTTCTTCCATTTTGCGCCTGGGATGTCGCTTTCGACATCAATTATGATAGGAACAGTGCATGTTTTTTCGCACGAGTATTCTTTGTAGAATCGAGGAGCCCATTTTTTTACTGCTGCTGAGTACTTTTTGTTGAGTTTCTTGGTTTCTGAACATTTTAGACTGCAGGGCGTGTGCACAATGAATGGAAAAGCGGCATCAG
The DNA here is from genome assembly GCA_964432255.1 of uncultured Methanosarcinales archaeon. Taxonomy (GTDB): domain Archaea; phylum Nanobdellota; class Nanobdellia; order Woesearchaeales; family ARS49; genus CABMGU01. The sequence goes on from CAYSMN010000006.1 coordinate 8,258, forward strand.
AGTCGTGCAGTTTTTTGTAATAAGAATAATAAGAGTTCTTCTGCGTCATTTTTCTAACATCGTGTTCTTCGGTGAATTTTTTGATGCAACAGGAAGGATAGCCGTAAATCTGGCCTGCTATTTTGTCTGCGCCTTCGTGTTTTTGCTGTTTGAGTAGCATGACGTATTCTTCAAAGCGTTCATTGGAGCGTTTGTTCATGAACAAGTCATATCCGTACCAGGTGCCTTTGATTTTCCAGACTGCTGCGTTTCCTTTGACTGTATTGATTTCTTCATATCCTTTCGCCCTGCTGACGTCAAAGATGATGTTGTTCTGTCGAAGAAGTTCTTCAAAAGTGTGCTTGTCGTGCAGATTCTTCTGAATGCGGAGGTGAATATACGTGCTTGGCTTGGCCCCGGTAATGAATAATACCGCTTTGAGCTTTGAATTGTTGTCCAGAGCAGGAGATTCTTCTATGAAGCGCAGCAGCTCCCTCTTTTTGTCCATCTATTACCTCTTTAGTCTTTTTTTGACGTATTTGGTGACTTTTTGTACGCCTTCGGTGATGCCTCCGAAGAGGCTGACGAATGAAAGGGTGAACAAAGTTAAACTCGCGATAAGAAACGTGAAAAATACCTGCAGGGCCGTCCACCAGTTTCCGCTCATTATAGTTGCGCCAACGCCCATGAAAAATGTTGCAAAACTAAGCACCATTTCTGCCATGAATGCTTTCCAGTGTGATGCGAAGCCGATTATCCAGTGCACGACCAGTCCAGTTCCGAGTCCGAGCAGGCTTGCTGAGAACAGGACAAAAAGAATTGACGCAACAAGTGTTGCTGTTGTCTGCAGCGTTCCGCTTGCCTGTGTTTGTATCATCGCATCAGCGAGGTATGACAAAAATATTCCTAATGTCAGTGTCACAAGCCCGATCCAGATTGAGATGCGCATAGTCTGTTAAAGTGGTATAATGTTTTTAAAGGCTTCGGAAACCCTATGGACCAGTTGAACGCAGAGCGCTGCCCAGCAGGAAACGTTGAGAAAGCTTTTAATAACTGCCCTTCAATACTCTTCAAAAATTGGACGCTTGTGGAATGAAGTGTGCAGTAAAATAATTCAGAATTAAGATGAAAACAAAACTTAAATTTGCGCTGTTTGCAATATTCTTTGCAAGTTTTTTTGTAAGATTATACGATTTGAACGCCGAGAGTCTTTTCTTGGACGAAACGTATTCTGTTAAAATCGCGAAAATGGATATAAGTCAAATCATAGATGCATCCAAAGAGGATGTCCACCCGCCGTTGTACTACCTCATTCTGCACTATTGGATTGATATTTTGGGGGACTCTGAGAGTATGATACGGCTTCTATCTGCTTTCTTTGGACTTGCTGCCGTATTTATGATATACAAGATTGGCACAGCGCTATTTGACAGGCAAACCGGCGTGTTGAGTGCATTCATTTTGGGATTGTCAGTTTTCCACTTGCATTACTCACAGGAAGCGCGAATGTACAGCCTTATGACACTGCTCGTTCTAATTTCATTTTATTTCTTTATCCGCCTGAATAATAAAAACAAAATCGCATCAGCCGGCTACATAGTATCTTCGAGCTTGCTGCTTTACACGCACGTTTATGGGATATTCATCATTGCTGCACAGAATATTTATAAGTTTTGGGAATTTCTAAAATCAAAGAACAGTAAAAAAATAAAGCAGTGGTTAACCCTTCAGATTTTTATTGTCATTTTATTTCTTCCATGGAGTATTTCATTAATGCACCAGGTAGAACGTGAATCATCTGGTAATGGTGTTATAGGCTATTTACAAAAGCCGACTTTTAATAACACGCTTCACTATATACTCCTGGCAAACATGTACGAAAGTGCTTTGTGGCTTCTTGCCGTGCTGATGATACTTGCATTTATTATGGATTATCGCCAGATGAGAAGACGCACAATTGATAATTATTCATTATTAGTATTGTGGCTCGTCTCGTCGTTCATCTTTCCAATACTCATTTCGCAATTCACTCCTATTTTTCAATTAAGACTTACCCTTGGATCATTGCCAGCGTTCTATCTGCTTGTGGCAAGAGGCATAAGCTGCATAAAGAACCGCCGCGCAAAGGCGATGATAATAGTGACGCTTTTCTTGCTTTTTTCCGTAAACGTTTATGGATACTATGCACGGGTTGATAGGGAACAGTGGAGAGAGGCGATAAGTTATGTGGAAACGCATGCGAATAAGGGTGATGTGGTGCTGTTCCATCCTGCGTTCTTGGAAACATATCCTTATGCATATTATGGCAAGAGAACTGATTTGGTGATTAAATCATTCCCAGAGAAATCACGGCATGTGAATGAAGAAAATCTGCAGCAGCTGGCATCCGAGATAAAAAATTATCCAAGAATATGGTTTGTTATATCGCACAGTAAAGACCAGGAATCTCTTATATTGAAAACGCTCGAAAAATCACATAAATTATCTGAACACAAAGAATTCTTGGACATCAAAGTATACGTATTTGAAAAATGATTCTATCTTTTAAGCATGGAACGATACCACTTAATGGATTTTTCAACACCTTCTTCAACTGATGTATCAGGCACAAAATCAAGTATTTTTTTTGCCATCGAGATATCAGCAACATAATGAGTTAGTTCGCCTTTGCGGTTTTCATCTGTTATAATCCGGCTTTCGCACTGAAGTGCTGTACGAATCAGTTCAGCAATTTTAATTAATTTCACGCCTCTTCCAGTGCCGATATTGAGCGTATTTCCGTGCACAGAATCAAATTTTTCAATGCACAAGTGCAATGCTTTTACAGCATCATCAATGTACAGAAAATCAAGGATTTTATCGCTGCCAAAAACCATTACATCTTCACCAATTAGCATTTTACGTATGAACTGTGGGATGACGCGGTCGTACTCATCATACCGGCCGTATACATTTGAAAGGCGGAGAATCACCGCATTGACACCATGGCATTTTCTGTATGAATGAACCAATGCCTCGCCCGCAATCTTCGATGCGGCGTATGCACTGACGCAGTTTTCAATTCGTGCATCGCTTTCCTGATAAGAAGGTTTCACTGCATCGCCATATACTTCACGGCTTGATGCGAATATAAGTCCAGGTATTTTTCTTTGACGAGCATATTCAAGAATGTTAAGCGTGCTAAGTATGTTATCTGTAGCTAAAGACGGCTTGATGAGCAAATCATGCACGCGGGCATTTGCTGCAAGATGAACAACAATGTCTGCCTCTGGAAGGTCTTTCACGATTTTTACATCACGCAAATCAAGGTGCAGTGTCTTCGCATTAATTTGCTCATTCCACTTATTCGTCTTCCAGTCTACAGGAATAACATCATATCCTTCAGAAATCAGCTTTTCACAGAGTGCAGTTCCAATACTGCCAGAACTTCCCGTTACGAGTATTCTTTTGCCCTTCATAGAGATGCCTGCAATTAACTGAACATTTAAAGATTTGTGGGATTGGATACTATTTTTAGCCTAGTGCCCTTAAGGAACCCAAGACACCGTGCAATCAGGTCAACAAAGATAAGCGGGCTTATCAAAAAGAAGATGAACATCTTGTTAAAGCGTATGGCTCTGCCAGCCACCAGAAAGAATCTGTAAAACGCGAGCAGAGGAATTAAAAATCTATATCTGAGCAGAAACGCTCCTGAAATATCAGGGTTTACTCTTCTCGCATAAGCTTCCCAGGTTCCTAGTTTGAAAGAGTGTTTCATAATAGCTAAAATGTTAGTTCTGTTTATGTGTTTAACAACCGCATTTCTTGAAAAGAACATTGGCTCCCTGATGTTTGAGTGAAGAATAAAATCCTCAGCCGTAGGAATATCTTGAAAATAGCCATATTTCTGGAAAATCTTTCTTTTATATGAGACATTACACCCAGCTAGATTCTTAACTATTCTATCCCTGCCCCCTATTAATTCTCCGAATTCAGTCAGATATAGGCTCCATGCTCGGAGAAAGTGTGGATTTCCGTTACATATTCTTCCTCCAACGACATCATATTTTTTATGCGCCGCATAGATGTTGTCGAGCCAGTCTGCGTCCGCAACGCAGTCTGTATCAGTGAATGCGATGATGTTCGCTTTTGCTTTTTTAATGCCGATATTCCTTGCTTTTCCACAAGATGTCTGTTTATTCAAATGGACCAGCTTGATTCTTGGACCATATTTTTTCAGGATAGGGTATGCCCCGTTATTTGAGCTGTCAACCACTATTACTTCATAATGTAAATTAGTTCTCTGGCTTAGAACCGAGTCTATGCTTTTTGCAATTGTTTTCTCTTGGTTATATGATGGGATAACGATTGAAACATCCATAAGTATGAAAATCAGTTGGCCGCACGTATTAATATCTTTTTATCCCTCTGGCATAGATTTAAAAAGTATTGACGCTTCGACATTAACATCATATCTCTTATGGGCTCTGCACATATACGTCATCCAAGCTTGATGCTTCCTGTACCTTTGTCGCTTTTCCCATTTTACACAATCCGGATAAGTGTTAAAAGTTTTTTTACTCTGGGCACGCTTGCTGTTTTGCGCGCGGTGAGCTTTTTTATCCCGAAGAAATATGATTTTTTGGGAAAAATTAGAAGCAGAATACGCCGGCAGTCCCGCTTATTGGTTAGATTTCATGGCAATCTCTACGCCTGCCGGTTACTGGATGTCTATATGCTTTTGGAAATCTATCGCGACGGGGTTTATGGAAAAATCGGGCGCTTTACGCCAAAAAATGGCGATCTTGTTGTGGATGTCGGAGCCAACATAGGGGAATATTCCATCATGGCTGCAAAAATGGTTGGGAAAAAAGGAAAAATCATTGCATTCGAGCCGAATCCAGAGGCGTTTTGGCTTTTGCAGGAAAACATTAAATTGAACCAATTGGAAAATATTGAAGCCATCAACAAGGCAGTCTGCTCGAAACCGGGCAAAATAAAAATATATAGAAATCTTGAAACAAACACAATGGACAGCATAAAGCGAACAAAGACAGGCCAAGATTATTACATCGCAAAATCTGTCACGCTTGATAAGGCGCTTGAATCCAGGAAGGGGATAAATGTCATAAAGATTGATGTAGAAGGCGCAGAATATGCAGTTATCAAAGGAGGAATGCTGACTTTGAAAAAGAAGCCGCGCGTAATTGTCGAATTGCATTCCAAAATATTGCGCAATCGTGTCTTTTCACTGATGGCTGAATCAGGATATGATTTGGTGCATGAAGATGCGGTTGAAGGAAACCATATCGCATATTTAGAGTGATGACGTGTACTTATAAAAAATCATTTCCCTATTTTAATTTATTCTTTTCAGATAACCTCTGGGATTGAATGTTAAATAAAATTTCTCTTTTGCTTTGTCGATAATGAAATTTTTATCCGTCTTTAAGAAATCATTAACTGCTTCCATCGGGCCTGGACCAAATTCAGGGGCAACTGGATGATTGTTTAGATTTGTATCCTCAACTATCAAATAGCTTCCCTTTGTTACGAATTGATTATAGATTTTCATTTCATCAAGAACGTGGTCCCTGCTATGATCCGAATCCAAAATTACAAGAACTTTATCTTTATCACGTATAAAGCTTTTAACTTTCTTGAAGATTCGTGAATCAGTCGATGAACCTGCAAGATATGTAATTCTTTCGTGCTTAGGCCTGTTTTTCTTGTTTTGTATATCTATTGTTATGACTTTTCCATTATTTACTAAATCGCACATTGATGCCAGAAATAAAGCGCTGCCACCCATATGTGTTCCACATTCAATTATCACATCGGGTTTCATGTCAAATATAATTTCTTGATAAATCCAAAGATCCAAAGGGCATTTTTGTGTGATAACGCCTAACCAAGAAGTATTGCTCCACGTTTTACCAAAATCATGTGCATCATAATAGAGTTTATGAAAGCGCAGAATTATATCCCGCTCTAATCTAGGATTAATGTAAACTCTGTTATAAAGTAGTTTAGCCAAAGCTTTAACACTGTTAATCATGAAAAGGTCATTCTTTTCAAAAATTTATAAACTTTGTGTTTAGAACATCATTTGAGATTATTATCCGACTAAAACGCTAAATTTAAATAAATCAGCCAGGTGGATTCAGGTATGCAAAAAAGGCAGATTAAAGTTGCGCATATTGGAGTATATTCTGTCTCCAATCCGACTGGAGGGATAGATGTTTTTGTTTCAGAACTTGCAAAAGCATCATTTAAACAAGGCATTAAAACAGACGTCTATACACAAAGCCGATTTTATCGCAAAGGAAAACACCCGCCCTACTTAAATGAAATAATCACCCTCGCCCCAAATATCAAGTTTACCACAGTTATAACTTATTATCCTCTGGCCTCTTTGAAAGCAGCATTATCCGATGCGAATATCGTCCATTATCATGACTTAGTTGCAGGAATATTTTCATTTATCCCAAAATTATTTGGAAAAAAGGTGGTTTTTACTCTGCAAATGTTTGATTGGATTCCAAAGCAGGATTCCATCGGCAAATGGGGAACGTGGATATTGCATTCGATTTCTTTGCTTCTCAATAACAAGTTTATAGTTGTGTCAAAACCACTCTACGACTTTTACAAAAGAAAGGGAAAAGATGTTTTATTCGTACGCAATGGAGTCAAATTACCAGATGCGAGTGGAAGAAAAAGAAAAAAATATATTTTGTTTTGTTCACGGCTTGCCCCTGAAAAAGGCGCGCATTATCTCATAAGCGCTTTCAATTCGATGAAAAACAAGGAAAATTACAAGTTGTTCGTCTGTGGAGATGGAAGTGATTCTTATAGCCATGAACTGAAAAAATTGGCGTCGAAAGACGTTATTTTTACCGGTTGGGTTTCTGGAAAGAGAAAAGATGAATTATTTAGAGATGCGTCTATGTACGTCCTTCCAAGCGAAATAGAAGGAATGTCTTTTTCACTGCTAGAAGCAATGAGTTATGGGCTGCCTGTGCTCGTTTCTGATATAAAAGAGAATACAGACGTGGTTGCAGATAATGGATTTCAGTTTAGATCAAAAAACTCAGACTCTTTGAAGAAAACTTTATCATATATGATCAGGAATCCTGAAAAGTGTGAAGAAAGAGGCCGAAAGGCAAGGGCAGTCGTTTCGAAATTTTACAGTTGGAAAGAAATTTCAAAAAAATACCTTAGCATTTACAGGCATCTGATTAATAATCCTAAAGTGCAACTTCAAAAGAATTTCCGCAATGATTTTATTAAAAGATAAGAATTTAGCGCAATGGTTTGCCTTTGCCTTTAATTTCTACTATTTCAATGCGTGAAAACGACACTGTTGAATCCCAGCTTAATAAGCCCAAGAGTTCATCGTTGCGTAATTTACATTCTTGATGGGGGGCTACATCATTGTAGCTTGTTTTATATTCAACAATCAGTCTGTTGTTCACATATGCTTTAACGCCTGAATTACGAACTTCTACAACTGAATTGTAGACTTTGCCGTTTTCTAGACATTTGGATGGCGCCTTTACAGTTGTAGGATTATCGGTAACGAAACGACCTTGTATCATTTGGAATCCATAGATAGTATTATTATCAGCACCCAGATACCATCCAAATGATTTGCCAGATTTAGATAGTATTTGACCGACAGCCCGAGGTTCTCCTTCTGCGGGAGTCGTAAAACTGACTCGGAAATCATATTCCTCGGGAAGCTTATATGGGATTTCAATTCGTGCCGCCTTGGTTTTGTCTGAAACTAATCTTCCGCCTTCCAGCTTCCAGGTGCCTGCGACGGCGTCTTTTTGTACATCAATAAGCGACATTAAATCAATTGTGCCGGGTGGAATCGGTGCTGCAAATTCTTTCAGGCGTTTTTCTATGTCTGTCTTAAGGAGAGCGTTTGCATTTGGCAGTGCCCTGTTGCACCAGGAGATGCCGAGCTGCGCATATAATTCCCTCTCGCTGCCTCTATACTTCTTCGCGACTTCAAAATATTTTTGTGCTGTTCCGAATTGCATGTCTGGCGTCTGGGGCTTCATTAATTCAATATTTATGAGCGCTCTCAAATCTTCGTCATTGCCTTTCTGTATGTAGTCTTTTGCCTGTTCCCACTTGCCTTGTCTAAGACCCGCATGACGTGCGAGGATATTGTACGATTTTGCATCTTTGGGGTCTGCTGACTCTGCCGTCTGCACTTGCTTGATATCTGCAATCAAATCTGTTGCTCTTTGATTGGTTTCTCTCGTTAGTTTCGGTAATTGCTTGACTTCGTTTAGTATTTTGAGTGCTGAGAAATAATCATCTACGCGGAATATTGCCTCTGCCAGTTGGAAGCCGGTTTCAGCAATAGGCGGTGCTTGTTCTGGAGTCTTGACATTTTGACGTGCTATGCCGAATGATTCGCTCTTGAGTGCCAGCTCTCTGATTTTGTATGACTCTCCTAGTTTATCTATGATTGTGAAAGAAGTCTGTAAGTCTAATGCCTCTGCCGCTGCGCGTGCTGCTTCACGGTAAAAGCTGAATGCGAGCTTTGCATCGTTTTTGGGATCCTTGGCTTTTTCGATGAGTTTGTCTGACAGTGCCTTGCGCGCTGGTGCATCTTTCTTGGCATAATCTGCACTGAGCGCTTTGCGTATTTGTTCTTCATTGTATTTTTGCGTGTTTTCATCAGGCGCGTCCTGTCTGTCCAGCTGTTGCGGCGGCTGCTGTACAGCCCATTCAAGGTTTGGCGCTTTGACATTGGATTCTGTTGAAATTGTTACTGAAGGTTTTTCTTCAGCAGAACTTGGTGCAAATGGGAATAATGAAGTTACCAGCCATGCGGTTGCAGCGAGTGCTCTGTGAGAATTTCCTTTTACAACAATCTGGCCATCTTCAACGAGCCTATCTAGTTTTTGTGAAGTACCCATAATAACCACTACATAGTGTCTAAATGTGTCACACATATATAAATGTTTCGTCATCTGCGGGATTTTTGACACAAATTACATCAACAGAACGAGAACACAAGCAGTTAATCTTCACCGTAAATGAATTTTTTGACCCAGCGTGCTAAGAAGAACCCTTTGCTTTTGCCTTTCTTTGGCTTTTCTGCTCTGGGTTTGGCTTTTGTCTTCTGTTTTTCAATCTTGACGGGCGCTTCAATTTTTTGCTCGTCCTTTTTGGCTTTTAGTTCTGCCTTTGGCTTTTCTTTCTTTTGTGCTGTTATTTGTGATTCTGCTTTCACGATTTTTGGCTTTGCTCTTTCCATCTTTGGCTGCTCTACGTGAACTTTTTCCTCATCCGGCTCTTCTGGCCCATCCGGCTCAGGCATTGGCTCTGGTTCCGGCATCGGGAACGGGTGCGGCTGAGGTGGCTGCGGCGGCCTTGGGATGCTTGGCTGGTATTCTTTTGGCAGGAATTGCGCGCCGAGTTCTTCTGAGATGCCTTTGCAGAAGTGGCTGACTTTGCTTTCTATCTCATCGCCTTCCCCTGGGAACGCATCTGTTGCAAGCTCGAAAAGTTCAATCGCTCTTTGTACTTCTTTGGTAAAATCGTCTTTTGATACGCCAAGTATGAATCTGGCTCGCATGGTGGTTGCTAAGTATTTGATTTCTTTGAGAACGTCTTTTTGCACGTTGTCGCTCTGTTGCCAGCCCGACTCTATTCTGCTCTCAAGCCATGAAAAATATGGGCCGATTCTGCGCGAGAATACGTCCATGTCGATTTCTGTTATCGCCTCTTGTGACATAGTGCGTGGGTGCAGTTGGTGTGCTTTTAAATCTTACGCAAAAATTCAAATAGAGCATACAGTTTCGCGTGCTTATGGATAGGTATTCTGCTGTTGTGCTGTTCGGGCCCGGGGGAGTGGGAAAGGAAACGGTTGGTTCTGCGCTTGCGAAGCGTTTGACTCTATTTCACCATATTTCTTCTGGCGATGCTGTGCGAGATATTTTTGCTGAAGCAGATAAGCCCGATGCAAGCGAAGAGGTAAAAAAGCGTTCAGGAATTCTGCATTCGTACGTTGACAATTGCCGTCTTATTGCTGATGATGTTGTTGTGCCTTTGTTCAGGGATGCGGTAGCGATGCGCATCAAGCGCGGTGCATATAATCCTAAGAATAACGAAGTCTTGCTGGTTGATGGCATGTACCGGACTAAGGAGCAGGCACGGATGTTGGAAGATTTTCTTGATGTGAGAGAAGTGCACAATATGACGAACGTTCCGAATTTTGAGATTTTAAGGCGAATTGAGGAGCGCCGGCAGAATGCGATTAAAACAGGCAAAGAGCCGAGAACTGATGACGACCCTGTAAAAGCTCCGCTGCGCCTTGCAGAATTTTATTCTGATACGTATCCGACCTTGGATTGTTTTCTGGAAAAGGGGATTCCGATTCACTGCGTTGACGCATTGCCCGAAGCGAAAAAGGTCGAGGAGGCGTTGTACCAGTATTCAAGAGAAAAACTGGTGCAGTATCTGCCAGGCAGTCGCGCGCGAATTCTATAGCCGTACAGCACGTACATAACCTAATTATATTCAAAAAACGCCGTTTTCTCAATGGTCGATTATGCGCCAATGACAGTGGAAAAGTTCTACCAAAGACTGCTAGTCGACCGCATTTTTCTGAGAAAGCGGGACATAGAAGGCATCGTGTCGGTTTTAGAGCATGATCTCCCCAAACTGTCAGAGCTGGTTCGTTTCCAGATGGCTTATGAGCAGGCTGCTCAGCTTCACGAAAGGGTTGCCCCTATGAGAAGCAGGCCAGCAGATTACACAGGACAATGGAACGGTGTTGACCTGAGAAAAAAGGCCTGTTAGCGCTTTAGCCCTTCTTTTGTGCTTGCCGTTTCACACGTGCAGAAGTCTTTGCCAAATCCACATGTTGGGCAGGCTTGCTCTACTGCTTTTCCGCAGCATAACCCCTTTGACTGGTATAGTTTGCCGCAGGCGTGGCATTTGAAGCTCATAGTCGTGTTCTAGCTCAAGTCCTATTTAAGCCTTCCTTCCCCTTTAAATGACTACTAACCAGTAGTGAAATATAGAAAGATTTATATAGTGGGAGTGGCTTATTCTTCCAATTGGGGTAACGTAAAATGTCAAACTTAAACACAGTACTTTACAAGTTGAGAACTAATAGAGGAGTTAGAGAGCATACTTTTGAAAAAGCTGTTGAAGCTTTCCCAACTGTTTATTCGCCTGATGCAAATGGCAAATTGCTTTATTTGCGGAATTTAATGGAACCACTCGCAACTCCTCCTACTACAGCACCAGCCGGAACTCCTCCGGTTATGTCAGCTGAGCAGAGCAGGCTTTGTGATTTGGCGCAGGACTATGTTGATTCTAATTCAGCCGCTTCTGGTGGTATTAGCAAGGCCATTATTGCTGCGTTTGTGGCAGCGGGCGTTTTTGTCGGTGCTAATATGATTAACGATATCAAAGGCACAGAGCCACATGTCACCAGGCACCAATACGAGCTCAAGGAAAAGAACAAACGCTGGCAGGACTACAACAAAGGCCAGGACGCTCCTTACAACAAACCAGAAGACGTTGTTGACCAGGAAGAATCTGATAACCGTGAGGACGGCAAAAATGGTCTTGAGGGCGCTTCAGCTTTAGCAGCGCTTGGACTTGCAGCTCTTGCATGTTACTTAATTTCAAAGAAGAAGGAGTGAGAAAAATGGCTGAAATGACTTATGAAAAAATGTTGAACGTTCTTCGTAGAAATCACACTTATCGTGAGATGGCATTCCAGAAAGCTGTTGAGGAAGGTTATTTTCCAGATAACGCTACAAGCAGAAAGGATTATGTTATACTCATAAAGATGTACACGGCACCGGCAGCGCCTGCACCAGCAGCA
>CAYSMN010000006.1:20181-26916 GCA_964432255.1 uncultured Methanosarcinales archaeon
ACCTGCACCAATACCAGCAGTAGCACCAGCCGCTCCTTTAACTCCTGAGCAAATGTATACCAACATGTCTCCTTATGATAAACAAATGTTTCTTGCTGACATGGCAATACCATTGTATCAAAACAGAGAGTCAAGTAATTCCTGGCTAAGCTCCGGCATTGGCAGTTTGGTCGTTGGCGGTCTATTATCTATCGGCAACATGATGACGCCTTCAGTTTCTGCTGATGAAGCAGTTATTCAATATGCTATCCAACGTCACAAGGCAGATGTTGTTGAATACGAACGTGTTCGTGGCAAGTCTCCGCCTTTGGTAATGTCTGATGATCAGATTCGCAGCAAAAATACCAGTGACAATTCTCCATGGAAGAACTTGATGTTCTACACCGGTCTTGCAGCCTTGGTTTTGGGTGCAGGAAGCACTATCAACGGTGTCAGGAAGAGATTCTAAAATGCCAGAAGCAGCTAAGCCAAAGAAAAGATCCTTTGTAAAAGATGCTGGTTTAGCTACGCTTTTGGCAGGCATTGGTTTTGCTTCTTATTTTGGTGTTAACAAATATTTTGGAACTGATCCAATTAACTATGATAAACCTGCAGTAACAAGGCCTGCTGAAGCACCTGCCGAAGTTCCTGAAGATGAAAACAAGACACCAGTAGGCTATAGCATTGGAGTTGCGTTTGGAGCATTGGCTCTTGGAACTTTTTTGACTTGCCGCTACGTGAGAAAGCCTTGGTTGGTGTATAGAATTTGGAAACATTATCATCCAAGTCCTAACGAAAGCCGACCTGAAGCACAGAAATAACCCTATACTTTTTTAAATACCCTATTTCTTTCGCATTAGTATGCATCCGTATGAGTTTAAGACGGTAGAGCCAGCCATCTTGGACTTTTGGAAGGATAACAAGGTTTACGAAAAAGTCGTGAAGAGGAATGCTGGCAAAAAGCGCTTCTATTACTTAGACGGCCCGCCGTACACGACTGGCCGTATTCATATCGGGCACGCGTGGGGCAAAGCACTGCGCGACTCAATCATGCGTTACAAGCGCATGAATGGTTTTGACGTGTGGGACCAGCCGGGTTTTGACATGCATGGCTTGCCGATTGAAGTTGCTGTTGAGAAAGAGCTCGGCATCAAGGACAAGAAGGAAATCATCAACAAGTTTGGCCTTGCTAACTTCGTCCAGGCGTGTCAAAAATATGCCTTGGACAATTTGTGGCCGATGATTACTGATTTCAAGCGTTTGGGCGTTTGGATGAATTGGGATAATCCTTACATGACTATCAAGAACGAATACATTGAAGGCGCGTGGTGGGCTTTAGCAAAAGCTAACGAGAAAAAATTGCTCTATCTTGGCAAAAAATCGATGACGTGGTGTCCGAGATGCGCGACTGCATTAGCAAAGCACGAACTGGAGTACGAAAACAGGAGTGATGATTCAATTTTTGTCAAACTGCAAGTTGAAGGCAAACCAAATGAGTATCTGATTGTCTGGACGACAACTCCATGGACAATCCCGTTCAACATGGCAGTGATGGCGCATCCCGACTTTGATTATGTAAAAGCGCAGGTTGACGGTGAAGTCTGGATTCTTGCAGAAGCTCTTGCGCCAGGCGTTATTGGTGCTGTTGCGGGCAAGCAGTACAAAGTTCTTGAGAAGATTAAAGGTGAAAAATTAGCCGGCACTAAGTACGTGCATCCTTTCAAAGATGAAGTTAAGTTCCACCAGGAGATTAAAGAAAAGCACGCTCACCGCGTCATCTTGTCAGAGAAATACGTTAGCACTGATGCCGGTTCAGGTCTCGTTCATTGCGCTCCTGGGTGCGGTCCTGAGGACTTCGAAGTTGGAAAAGAACATGGTTTGCCGCCTTTTAACGAGGCCGACGAGCACGGCTGCTTTAGTGAGAAAATGGGTTCATTGGCAGGTATGGTTGCCAAGCAGGATGATGACAAATTCATTCAATTGCTTGATGATAAAGGCGCGATTATTGATAAAGTGAAAGTTGACCATGAATACGCGCATTGCTGGAGATGTAAAACTCCTATTATTTTCCGCGCTACAGACCAATGGTTCCTGGCAGTTGAGAAGCTCAGGGATGAAATGGTTGAGAATAACAAGAAAGTTTACTGGGTTCCTGACTGGGCCGGCAGCAGGTGGTTTGACTCGTGGCTGAAGTCTTTGCAGGACTGGTGCATTTCCCGCCAGCGCTTCTGGGGTGTTCCATTGCCGATTTGGACGTGCGTGTGCGGCAAGCACAAAGTCATTTCTTCTAATGCAGAATTGAAAAAGTTGTCTGGCAAAGAGCTTGAGAACTTGCACCGTCCTTGGATTGATCAGGTCCACATTAAGTGCGATTGCGGCAAGGACATGACCAGAGTTCCTGACGTTTTGGATGTCTGGCTTGATTCTGGCGTAGCGCCATGGGCAACGCTGAACTATCCTTCTGATGAGAAGACTTTCAAGACTTTAGGCTTTCCTGATTTGATTTTGGAGGGCAAGGACCAAATTCGCGGCTGGTTTAACAGTTTGACGTGCATGAGCATGATTAGCCACGGCCAGCTTCCATTCAAAGCTGTGTACATGCACGGCTTCATTAATGATTCTCAGGGCAGGAAGATGTCCAAGTCGTTGAAGAATTACATTACGCCTTACGAGATTATTGATAATTACGGTGCTGATACGCTGAGATATTATCAGATTGGCTGCGCTCAGCCCGGTATTGACTCGAATTTCAATCATGAAGACGCCAAGATCAAGCACAGGAATCTCATTGTTCTCTGGAACTTGCAGAAGTTTGTTTTAGAGCTTGCAAGAGAGCTGAAGACAGCTCCAAACAAAATGGACGATGTTGTGATGAAGTCTTTGTGCAGCACTGAAGAGCGTTTTATGCTTTCAAAGCTGAACAGCACAATAAAGACAGCCACTGCATTGTTTGAAGCGTACAAGTTGAACGAAATTCCCGCCGTTATCGAAGACTTGTTCCTCGCCTTAAGCAGGAGCTACATTCAAATGGTTCGTGACAAGGCCGCTGTTGGCGATGATGAGGAAAGGAAAGTTGTTCTATATACAATTTACAAGACTTTGACTGAAAGCCTCAAATTGTTCGCGCCTATCGCGCCGTTCATCACCGAGCAGATTTGGCAGAATTTGAGAACGGAGTTCAAACTGGACGAAGAGAGCATTCACTTGTGCGAATGGCCGAAAGCAAATGAGAAGGATATCAATGCAAAGCTCGAGAAACAGAGGGCGATTGCAGATGGCGTTGTGCAGGCTATTTTGTCTGCCAGAGAGAAAATCAAAGTTTCATTGCGCTGGCCGATAAAGACTGCGCAGATTGTTTCGCAGGATGACGATGTTCTTCAAATGTTGGAAGAGCTTGAAGATGTTATCAAATACCAGACGAACTGCAAGGACGTGCATGGCCACAAGGAGTTTGTTGAAGTGCAGATGAAGGTCAAGGCGAATGCCGGTACATTGGGCAAGGCGTTTGGCGCGAAGAGCCCGAAGATTATGATTAAATTGTCTGAGATGAGCGCGAAAAACATTCTTTCCCAGGTTGCAAAGGAAGGTAAGTTTACTGTGTCATTTGATAAAGAGAGTGTCGAGCTGAACAAAGACCATATTGTTGTTGAGCGTGATGTTCCTAAGAAGTATGCTGAGGTTGAGTTCAGGAATGGGTTTGTCTACCTTGACACAGAGCGCTCGGACGAATTAGATGCTGAAGGCTACGCTAGAGAACTAATGCGCCGCGTCCAGCAGATGAGAAAGGACGCCGGCATGCAGAAGGCTGACAAGGCGTTAGTTTACGTTCAGACGGATGCTGTGAAAATGCTTGAGAAATGGAAGGAGAAGATTGAAGAAAAATGCGGTGCTTTAGTTAAGATTGGCAGTGCCGACCCTGTTAAGAAGCACGCTCATAGCGCTGAAGAGAAAGTGAAGGACAAATCTTTCAAGCTATTTCTTGACAAGCAATAGAATAGCACCATAATCTTTTTATACCGTTTACTCTCTCACGTGCATATGAAAAAGTTAGTGGTCTTGATGGCTTTACTTCTGTTGCCAGTTGTCTATGCCCAGCTGGACTGGTCTATTACTGATTTTAGGTGCGGTAATGGCGTTCTTGACGAGTTTGAGTTGTGTGAAAAAGGTGTAAATGAAACGTATTGTGACGACCTTGCCACTTTGCTTGAGATCGACACTGTGTGTGACACGCAACATTGTACTTGTTTGCCCAGAGTGAACAAGGTGTACTGTGGGAACAACATCCGGGAAGGTGTTGAAGTCTGCGATGGTGACGGCGATGACAAGTGTCCTGACTACGGACAGTTGATCAACATATCATTAACGTGCAATAAGAAAACGTGCGGCTGTACTATCAACCAGACTATTCCTTCTGACTACAACCCTGGCGTTGTTGAGGGCCTTATCAACGCGTCTCAAAAGGCATCTTCTTGCGGCGACAAGAAGGTTGAGCGTGATGAGGATTGTGATCCTCCTAATACGCTGTGCAAGACCAGCACCCAGGATCCTGGCATTTGCACGGAAAAGTGCAAGTGCGTGCTGCCCGAGATGCTTGGCGTTGAGGAAGAGGTTGCGGTTGAAAACGTGACTGCAGAGAATGTTACTGTTAATGTGACGGCTGAGAATATTACTGAAGTTCCTGTGAATGTTACTGAAGAAGTCAAGGAAGAGAAGCCTGGCTTTTTCTCCAGATTGTGGGCGTGGATTGTGGCTTTGTTCAGCTAATGAAAAGACTCATCATTGTATTGTTGTGCTTATTGGTAGCGTGTGTGCCGGTTTCACAGCCCGCTCCGCCTCAGGTTGATTACAAGCCGGTTCAGCAGATTGATCAACTGCCTGTTGAAAAAGCGCCAGAGCAGTTGAAGGCAGAGCCTGCCACTCGTACTGTGAAGCAGACTGGGAGTCTTGGAACGTTTGTTTACGGCCTGTCTGAGGATAACAGAATTATTAACGTTGAAAAAACAGGCGCGGAATGGGAGTTCCATTATGAAAATGGCAGGCTTACGGAGATTACCGGCCCGCAGGATATTGAGTTCTTGTACGAGCGTGGCAGGTTGTCAGCGATTGATTTTGGCGCTACAAAACTTTTGTTGCGGTATGATTCCCGCGATCGTCTTGTTGAAGCGAAAGGCGCCCAGCAGACGCTCTATATCGACTACAACACGCTTGACCTGGTGCGCTCTGTGAAGCGCAATGCGGTCGTGTCTGCAAGTTTTGATTATGATGATAAAGGCGTGATGAAATCGTTGTCCAGAGGCTCCATTGTGACTAATGTGTTTTTTGACGATAAAAGCAGAGTGCGCAATTTTGACGCTGACGACACAAAGTTTATTCTCGGCTACTGGCGCGATAACAAGCTCATTTCTTTAACAGGAAAAACTTTTGCCAAGGGCATCGCAGTGAGCTACGGCCCGGATTACCCTCCGTTTGAGGCTGATGTCATTAGCGCTGAGGATAATAGCAGGTTCACATCAGCGTATACGGACACGCTGTACAAAGTGGTAGATGAATACCTCTACTGCAAGTACGTACGCCTGTTGAAAGACTTGCCATTTGAAGGCATCAGTTATGCGTTTTTCGTGAATTATTTCAAAGGTGATATTGCTGATTATATTGAAATGCAGTACAGGTGTATTCCGTATGAAGCATAGAGAGAAGCCTTTGGCTGAAATGACTTTGAGAAAGTATGAGAAGCCGTACCGTTTGACTGGGAGAGAATTGGTCAAAAAGTTATGCTTAAGCGTTGGCCTGTTGCAGCCGGGCGATGGAAGGGATGTTATTGCGGACGTATTCCATGCGTTATTGAAAGCTCCGGAGCCTGTTTCTCTTGCTGATATCGAGAAGTCAGTCAAACTGTCCAGAAAAAGCCATAATCTTGCAATGGTTGGCATCGCACCTTCCAACATTAGGCGCCAAGTAAAGCGGCTGAAAGACGCTTTTTTGGTGGAAAAGCTTGGAAATACGTATAGGATTGCTGAAAATGCGCCTCTGCATGAGGTGTTCGCTGAGAAAATTGAAAAGTTTTATTTACCCACGATTGTTTCGCGGGTGAAAGAGTATTGTGAAGCTGTAGAAAGAGAGAGGTGGAATCATGGACCAGATGTGCCCAAAGTGTAAGAGCCCGATGACAAAGTCATTTTCAACTGTCAGCGGAAATTCTAAGTATATGAATTATGAGTGTGAAGTGTGCAATCATAAAGAGATGAAGTGTGTGGGTGTGTTGAAATAACTAGAATTTTTGTTTAAATTTCTCGAAATATAATTCTTCAAATCCTTTTAACATCATGCGCAGCATAGCAACGATATATTCGTCAGGAACTCCATCATTGACAACTGCAGGATGCAACGTTGTATTTCCAGAACTATCCGTCACTGAACGTATGCTGAACTCAAATATTACTTCTTTCTTTTTTTCCATTGTGCAAGTACTTCAGGAATAAGTGTGGGCGGCGCTAAACGTGCAAATACGTCTGCCGGGATTTTTTTATTCATTACAGACTCAAGTATTTGTTGAAATCTCTCTTTTTTTGCCATAATAACTTCCAAGACAAACTCCTTAATAAATCCATCGTCAAGAAATCCGTAAACTTTCCGGATTTACTTTAGAACTTCCATATTAACCGTGTAATTCTTTCCGGAATGTTCTACAATCATTCCATGCCTGAGCTTTCTTCTCAGTCTTGTTTCCACTTTTCCGTCGACGAGAACAACGCCTGA
>CAYSMN010000007.1:0-22079 GCA_964432255.1 uncultured Methanosarcinales archaeon
TAAGTGATTATAGGCTTCCCAAGAATTTAACCCTTTGTGACAAAAAAGTCATAGTGGCGTCAGGGGAGTGTGAGGGGACGGGCGTTACAGTCCCCTCACGTATGACTGCGCAGCCTAAAAGTTAACTTTATATACAAGTATTACTTTCTATACTTTATGAGTGATGTTAGAAGCATTAAGGGAGTCGATGAAGAAAATTGGGCTGAGTTTAAGAGTTTGGCCGCTAAGAACAAGTTGAAGCTCGGAGAAATGTTTACGATTATGGTTAGGGATTATGCAAAAAGATTTTGGGGCGCTAGATAAAAACAAAGACTTTCAGACACAAATTAAATAAAAAAGGTCATTCTTTAGTCTTCTGGGACGGTTGCAAAAGGTAGGGGTTTCCAAAGGGTGAAGAAGTTTATCTTTCTAGCTAAAATATAATTCTTCTTTGGGTTATTAACTACCTCATTCTTTTAACAACATTAATTATGACGCTAGAGTAGTTTTCAAGAGTGTCTGCGTCTTCTCGTGATGCTTTTCCATTACGTATTTTTGTTGCGATTGCGCTCATTTTAGATGCCGCTTCAAGCAAATTTCCTGTTCCTGCGGGAGTTGTTGTATATCCGGGCATAAAATTCACCTTCTTTCTTTGTGTTGTCAGAATAACTCGACTCCGACACGCTATAAGTTTACGCAAAGTTTATTATAAATGTTTCTTAAACTTCGCCTTCCTCTTCAATTCATCCCAATATACGTTTGAATGCTTATTCTAATAGTAAATAACGTACCGCAAACCTTTAAATAGTAATAATAGTTAGGACGCCTATATGAAAAAGAGCGTAACAGTGATATTAGTTTTTGCACTTATCGCTCTGGTTCTGGCTTTGTCTAATGGGTATAAGACGATTACTGGTTTGCAGGCATTTGACGTGTCCGAACTGCCTGAACCACCTTCTGCGCCTGGAATGATATCAGATCAGGAAGTACAGGCTACACCAACTCCTACGCCTACTCCAAAGCCTACGCCAATATCCACTTCAGATGCCGAAGACTTGTTGGCCGGCGAGATTCCCGAAGGCGAAACTATTGCCGCCAT
Organism: uncultured Methanosarcinales archaeon; assembly: GCA_964432255.1. Classification (GTDB taxonomy): domain Archaea; phylum Nanobdellota; class Nanobdellia; order Woesearchaeales; family ARS49; genus CABMGU01. The sequence goes on from CAYSMN010000007.1 coordinate 1,079, forward strand.
TAATGCAAAGCTTGCCGCTATTGAAAACAAGCTGAAAGCATTGGACTTGCTGACTGTCTGGGAAGAGCGTTTGAACAAGGTCGAGGCGCAGGCAGCTATTGCTGCAGACATGTCTGCGCGTTTGGATGGCATGCAGAGCCAGATTGACGCGTTGAGGGTTGATGTTGATAATTTGAAAGGCAGGCCGTATTTTGACGAGCCGGCATTTACGGGGCAGTTGTTTAGTATTCAGTCGTCGATGAAGAAGAACACGGTCTTGAGTATCGTTTTGTCAGTTCTCGCATTACTTATTGTCATCTCCATGATTGCCGCCCACATTATTGAGCGCAAAAAAGAATACGTATCTGATAAGAAGCTTCTGCGCCAGTACTTGATGAACTATCAGAGGACCGGCTATAAGATTGACACGTTGCGTATGCACTTGCTTGCTTCTGGCTGGGCTGGCTGGTTTGTTGACGAAGTGCTGAAAGAAATGCCCAGATAACATTTATAAATAGCTTCAACAGTTATTAAGCAAAAAGAGGTCGTGATGAGAAAGTTCGCAGTTATTGCAATACTGGTTTTAGTTTTATTAGCTGCATGTTCGGAAGAGCTTCCTCCGTCGCCTCCGCCTCCTGGCGGAGACGCGGGTGTTGGCAGGGCGATTGTGGGCATGGCGGGCGCTATGCCTAAGTGGGCTGCTGAAGCCAAGAATGTGGCGGTAACTCCGTCGCAGGCGTATTATGGCGATGGCGTTGTTGTTTCTGTCTCAAATTTTGATTTTATTTATTCTAATGGTTATTTCTTCAATTCTCAAACACGTATTTGGGAGAAGTTCCAATTGCAGGGCGAGCAGGTGAAGGAGTGGGTTAAGGGCCAGGCTGTTGGCAGTCTTTCGATTGATACTGCAAAGTTCAAGGAAGGCGATGGTTATCTCGTCATTTATGCTTGTTCGAAGGTTGGCAGTGACTGGGACTGCAATGGCAGGAAGTGGATGCTGGTTGTTTTCAAGGTTGTTGGCTCCGCGACGGGTGCGATTCCTGAACTGGCTAATGTTGACAAGTTCGTGATTAACGCGCCGGTTAATCCATTTGTCGTGATTGCCACGACTGCTGAGAAGGACAACTTTGCAGACATCAATGTCATCAGGTATGATGCAAAGTATCGTGAACCAAGCGGGCTTGTTGTATTAGTCCATGTATTTGACTTCAATGACCGTGCCGAGGTCGATAAGACCACTAATACTATGTTTAAAGATATCATTATCAATGGCTTGCAGAATCGTGGAGGAAATAATGTTGCTGTTTTCCTTGCAGCCGATACCGACCACCGTGTTGCCGTGTGGACTAGCGGTAAAGAGATCGTGTATATCGAATCTTTTGAGAAAGATGTCGCCAATGCAGAAACAATTGATGCATACTTAACAAAATACCCATCTGATTTGCAGAAGTTAACATGAAATGGCTTGCTTTTAGCGTTATTTGTCTGCTTTTCCTAGTTGCGTGTGCGGATGAGGAGCTTCCGCCAACGCCTCCGCCGCCTGGAGGGGAAGCCGCAGCAGGCAGGGCTACTGCCAACATTCTTTCTCTTGATCCGAAGGTTCTTCCAAAATGGGCGCTCCCTCTTGAGAAAAACGTTGAGGTTTCTTTTACTGACAAGGAAATCGTCGTGAAGGTGAAAAGACCTGCTGATGCGCATAAAGATGCAAGGGTTTTAGTTTTAACGCGTTCATATTTCTTTGGCATACAGCAGTATACTGCGTGGGTTGAGAACAGGGCGATTCCGGGTTCTAGTGGAAAATTGGCGGCGGATTTATGGAATGTGGATTACGCCGAGTACCGAGCGTTGTTGAGCTTGTTCAAGCCTGGCCAGAATTTTTTTGTCATCTTCTACTGCTATGAGGATATTGATGGGAAGACTGGCAAACCAAAGCGTGATTCTAAGGGTTACATTGTATGGAAGGCTTGCAACAAGTATCGTCTTGCCGGTTTTGAGATTGGCGGCAGTTATAAGGAATTGATTGAGAAGCAGATTGAGAATGAGTTGTACAAGGGTTCGGCAAAAGCCGATACTTCTATTGGTACAGCGTACACTGCAAAATACGAGGACAGGTACAATGGAGACGAGACTACAGTTACTGTTACGAAATTGAATAATGTTGAGGACTACAAGAAAACCCAGGCGCTGGATGTTGCCAAGCTTGAGCCGATGTGGACGAAGAATGGGAATGTGTGCGGCTTCGAGAAAAAAGAGGCCGAGCAGACTTCATTCTGGTGGATAAGCGGCGGCTGGTTGGTTAAGGTTGTCACGTTCGCAGATGCAATTGCATCTGATAAAGTTGGCAATTATGGCATTAAGTATGCGTCTGATTGTAGTTTGTTTGACAAGCTGAAGGATATTGCGAAGGGCGGCGCGAATGTGTGCGGCAATGGCAAGGCTGAATCTGGTGAGCAGTGCGACAACGCGGATGATTCTGTCTGTCCAAACGCGTGCAAGCCTGATTGCACATGCGGCTGGATTGGCCTGCCCAACGCAGGTGTATGCGGTGATTACATCATTCAGAAGCCGAACTCGTTGAATGTTATTGAGCAGTGTGAACTTCCTGGAAAAAGAGATTCTATTACGGGGCAGCTTGTTGCTTCATCATGTTTTGTGCGCGATAATGCTGGAAAGATAACGGGTGTTGGCGCTTGTGATGATAAATGCCAGTGTGATCCAAATATTAAAGTTTCAACGCCTTTATGCAATAATGGCAGGGCTGATCCTGGCGAGCAGTGTGGTGATCCTGGCACTGGTTTGTGCAAGGCTAATGAAGTTTGCAAGAATTGTGGATGCATTCCGATTCCTCAGAATTGTGTGCATAATGGAAAGATTGATGCGAATGAGAAGTGCGACCCGACTGCAAATCCGACTGGTTGCGCGTTGAGTGAAGTGTGTTCTCCGACGTGTGTGTGCGCGAAAGCCATGGCAAAGTGTGGTAATGGACAGGCAGACTTTGGCGAGCAATGCGGCGAACCAGGCCTGAGCTGTCCGGTTATTCCAGGCTTGTTTGGCGCTTGCATTGGCTGCAATTGCTGGTATTTCTTCCCGCCTTGGCCGCCATTCGGTGGCTGTGGCAATGGATTCAAGGAAGCTGGTGAAGAATGTGAAGCTGACATTGATTGTGCAAACCCGCCGGGTGGAACAGCAAGTCCATTATGCAACAAAGCGACGTGCAAATGCAACAGAATATGTGGAGATGCCAGGGTTGATTCCCCTAATGATGAAGCTCCTCCAAAGAATGAGAAATGCGATCCCCCTGGCAGCAAGTGCACTTTGCCGGATGGCTCAATTGGCGTTTGCGATAATAATTGCGGCTGTGTTGTTGGCTGCGGAGATGGCGTTATAAATGCGCCCGAGGAATGTGATCCGCCTGGCTCCTTGTGCCTGTGTGCTATTGGACCTGGTGGCTTTATTTCATGCAAGGTGTGCATTGACTGCAAATGTCAGGGTTCTGAAGTCAAGGCTAAGGGAGATTGCCCTGGTGTGAACTGTGGAGAGCCGAATGGCTACATCAAATTGAATACCCTGTCGTATTCTGGGTATGGCTTTGGCGAGCATTTAACAAAATACGACACCGGCTGGCCCATGGGACCTGATACATTAATTGGCTCTCAATGCTGGACCGGACCATGCGCTGGAACAGTCGCAGTTGATGGCGCCGCTGCTGGCCAAGACGGCACGTGTTATCAGGGGACTCAAGGCAGTGAAATTGTCGTAACCAACTACATCACAAGCTATCCAAAGCATTGTGAGGGCAATTACATAGTATCTTATTCAACCAGTACGACAACTCCAAAAACATGTATTGAATCGAGAAGCATATGTCCTCCCAACATGAAATGCCAGCAGGTAACTTCCCCGCCAAGTGCAGCGTGCATTACGAGCACCGCGTCTCCATCTCCTGGCCCTTCACCTCTACCAGAATCGCGCGCATGGGTTTCTTCAGACATTACTTGCGGAGGGAATGTACCATGCCCTTCGCCGTGCCCTACTCCGGTAACTACGGGCTATGCGTGCTCTGCATCTGGTTCTACGTGTGAAAAGAGCGGCACTGTTTTAACTTGTATGTCAGGACCAGACACTTACGCAGGCCATGCCTTCAGCAATGTTGCTACAGGCCTAACCTTCAGAACTGCCGATGTTACAAACTCATCTGGCGTTCAAATCGCATTGTTCATCATCGCATCTTTAGCCATATTGCTGGTGACGTTGCTGAATTTCGTGCACACGGATAAATAGTATTACTTTCTAGTAGCAAAAAGTTTATATATGCGTGTTCTGTTATTCTCTCTATGAGCGAATACATGTGGGGCGCGTTTGTCGTCATCGTCATCATCGGCTTTAGCATTGCCGGCGCTGCGACTGTTCTCAGAGTTATTGAAGGCAAGAAAGAGTGCAAAGTTAACAGCGATTGCAACAGCAATTCTTATTGTGGGAGTGATTTCAAGTGCCACGCTTACCCTGCTATTGAGAACACTATTGTAAAGAATGATTGGACAACTCCTGCTGCTATTCTTGGCTTGGCAATCGTGATTGCTGCGATGGTCTTGCGCAGAAAGCAGGAACAGCCGAAGCAGTTCTATTAAGATGCTTGAAGAAGATCTAAAGAGGATTCTAAGGGAGCGCCGTTGGCTGTTTAGGGGTACTACTGAAGCTGCTTTTGAGCAGCGTCATGGTTTGTATTATGCGACGCACACGTCTGCAGGAGTGACTACTTCTGGAACTCTTTCTGTGCTATATGCGATGGTTTATGCTATCAATGAGGGTGAAAAGCGCGAGAGCAGGCCGATGCTTTTGGCGCTTGATGCGCGTCCGTACGTCGACAATATAGAAAAGGGCCTCGAGTGGAAGCCGTTCTACATATCTGAAGGCATTGTCACGAAGGATGAATACGAAATCAGGACTCCGATACGGTTGCGGCACGTGCGCCGTATAGAGACTGTGGCTGATTTGCGCAAGTATGTAGGTCCGACGACCAGAGACGCGTTTAGGCGTTTAAGAGGAAAGTTTGCTGGGCTTCAGGAGTAGCTTGCCAGGTCTTTTTGCTTAATAATTGTCTTTTTCTCGTCTTTGTGCTCAACGCCTTCGAATAATGGTATGCCGTATACGCCGTCATAGCCAGGTTTCCATTTGACTGTGCTGGTGCCAGCTATGGCGTTTGCAATTCGTTCGTCGACGTGTTTAACAAGTTCTTCTTTTTTCGCTGACAGGACTGCAAGCTCGTTTCCAAATGCGCCTGTGAGCTTGAAGTAGTGCTCCCATACTTTTTTGCTGGCAACCGGAGAGCCGGTCACGTGTGATATTATCTCTGATAATGGAATGAGATTTCTGAATGGACGCGCGTTTGCCGGTTTTCCTTCTTTTCTGTCTGCAAGAGCTTCTATCCTGCTTGCAACACCAACAGTGACTGGTTTTTTGCAGTGCGGGCAGATTTTTTTCATTGCAAGGCTTTCCTGTGGTGAGAGGCATGTGCCGCAGTCTCTGTGCCCGTCAAAGTGGTATTTTCCTTCTTCCGGGTAGAATTCTATTGTCTCGACGATATTGTTCTCTTTGATTGCCTTGATTAATTCAGCATAACTTAATTCGTTCATGTTAAAGACTGTTGCTTCCCTGCCTATTCTCCACGGGTATGCTGAGTGGCTGTCTGAGCTGCTGATTAGTGCGACATTGTCAAGCTGTTTAATCCTCCAGTTCATTGCTGGGTCTGAGCTCAGTCCTGTTTCTATGGCGTGGATGTGTTTTGTCTGGTCTTTGAAGCAGTCCTGTAAAGAATCAAAGCCTGACATGCTTCCGAAGACTGAAAACCAGGGCGTCCATGCGTGCGCGGGAATTATTTCGATGTCCGGGCTTATTTTTTTCAAGTCTTCTACAAAAGTAGGGCAAGGTATGTTGAAAATCGGTCTTCCATCATAGTCCAGCCGTCCTTTTTTGCTTAGATATTCTACTATCTGGTCTGCAACTTCAAAATTCGGCGCCAGAACAACATTATGAATGCGTCTTCCTTTGCCGTCTTGTGAGTAGATGAGGGAGATTTCTGTTTGCAGTATAAATGGAAAACTGGTTTTTGTTAACAAAACGCCTTTTCCGTTGTCAGCAAGTTCTTTTTTTAGTTCCGGCAGCCATTTTGGGTGCTGGAAGTCTCCGGTGCCGAGTAAAGTAAGGCCTTTTAGTCGTGCGTATTTCTCTAAATTTTGCAAGGTTATAGCATTAGAGCAGGCGCGCGAGTATCTGCTGTGAAGGTGGAGGTCGGCTGTTACATTCATAGGCTGAATTGCTAAAGATATCTTTTTATACTTTTATATCCGCTGGAATAGCATGAAGGTTCAAAAGAGGATTGCTGAGTTTGTTGGCCTGCAGGTTGTGGCAATGATTGCTCGAGTGTTCTATATTGCCGGCTTGACCGCGTTGATTCCGTTGACGCCTATGCTTTTGTCTCCTGAGCAGTTGATTGCTGCAAAGTACGCATTTGGTTTTGCGCTTGGCTTTATTTTTTTGGGTTTTTTGTTTGTTTACTGGTTTTCTGAGTCAAAGAAGTCTGCTTTTAGCGCTCTAGGATATATGACTTTGATTCCAGGATTGTTGGCAGTGATATTCTCATTCATGGGTCCGCGCCGTATGGCCAACTTTTTGCGCTTGCTGGGCGAGGCGTCGCCTTTTTTGGAGAAGTGGGTTGAGTCGTACGTTCCAAAGGCTTGGCTGTTGGCAGGCGTTTACATTATTGTTGGCGTGTTTTTTATTTGGGTTTCTGAGAAAGTGCGGAGATAATTTCTTTTCTGAGTTTGTCGATGCCCGTTCCTTCTTTTGCGCTGATTTCTATGGCGTGTTTGAAGGTTGCACCGGTGTCTGATTTGTTTGACACTACGATGACTGGCTGGCTGAACACTCTTTTTATTTCTGCCAGCAGGCTTCTTTGTTCTGGTATGGGATACCCGCATTCTTCTGTTGGGTCGATGACGAATACTATTATTGTCGCTAAATGCTTGAGCGCTAGTATTGCCTGCCTTTCTATGGCATTTCGCTTCTCAAGCGGCCTGTCTAGTAATCCTGGCGTGTCGATGTATTGGTTTCCTTCTGCGTCATAGCCTAAATTGAGAGTTTGCGTGGTGAATGGGTAGGTTGCTGTTTCTGGTTTGCTGCCCGTGAGTGCTGCTAAGAGTGTGCTTTTGCCGACATTTGGCGCTCCAGCGATGACTATGGTGTTTACTTTCGTTTTTAGTGACGGATATCTTTTCATTATTCTTCTGCATTCTTCTAAATAGGTGAGATTTTCTTTTATCTGCTTCATGACTGAGCTTGTTCTGCCCGAGAATGCTATTCTTAGCTTGTTCACGTGTTCGAGTCTGGTTGTTAGTGAGAGTTCTTTGGTATATTTGTGCAGGAGTCCGGTTATTTGCTTTTGCGCCCAATTTACTGCTCCCAGGCTTTGCTTGAGCATGACGTAGTCTAATGTGCATTTGACGAGTTCCTGGTAGAATGGCGCTAACTGGTCTAATGATGGAAAGCTTTTGCCGATGGCGACAAGGCTGTTGATGAGTGTTTTGCCCACAGTTTCGATGCGCGCCGTCTCGATGCGCTTGCTTCTGAACACTTTGTTTGGGCTCGTTGTTGCTTTCCTTGCTTCTCCAGCAGCAGCTACGCCGTTCTTGAACGCAGTGTCTAGGTATTTCTGGTAGTCTTCTACTTTGCCGAGTCCTTGGAGGTTCATATACTAGTTTTCTCGAGGAAGCTTTTTAAATGTTTGGAGTATTATCAACATATGAAAGTGTTGTTCATTTGCAATCAAAACAAGCATCGCAGCAGGACTGCGGAAGAGGTTTTTGGAGGCAGGTTTGAGACTAAATCTGCTGGCTTGTATAATGAAAGGCCTGTTTCTGATAAGGAATTGGCATGGACGGATCTTATTGTTGTTATGGAAGAAGAGCAGCGTATTGAGCTTGCAAAGAGGTTCCCAAATAAGGTTTTGCAGAAGCGTATTATTACGCTCAATGTTCCGGACACGTTTTATTACAATCAACCTGAGCTTAAAGAATTATTAGAATCTAAGCGCGATGTACTTGTTCGATAAGTGCTTTCTCTTCTTTTGCTCGAAGTCCCCATAATTTTCTCTTTTTTAGCTCTTTTTCCATTTGATCGCAGGTTGTGCTCTCATAAACTGCGTCTCCACACGTATCACAAATCAGAATTGGATATTTTCCAATAATTTGTCCACGATATTCGTAGGGCTGTATTTTCTTAACGTATGTGCCTTTGCATTCAAAGCATTTTAGTTTTTTTTCCATTTCCTTGGATAACCTGCATGAATAGTTATTATCTTGTATTTTCCATATTGTTCTTTGTAAACGACAGTGAAATATTTATATGTTGTGATAAAATGGCCGTTTTGTCTGACTTTGGGTCCTCTCGTAATTGCTTCTGCTGCTTCATTTTCTGAGATACCATCTTCTTGTGCTTCCTTCAATGCATGATCCGACATAACTATATCTTCCTTTTTAACCATAAAATGGCCTGCAGCGCCTGCTTGAGCGAGCACCGTTGCAGGCGTTGCAAGCCGGATTCTTATTGGTAGAACTTGTTAAAGGGTGTATCGAGAGAATTTCCGTAAAGTTTCCGAATGCTATCGTAAAGTTTTCGGAATTTTTGAAAGAAACCGTAAAAAATTATCCTTTTACCGTTCTGATAACTGCCCTGTTGCTGTATGCGATGATTGTGTTTCCGACGTAGACGTTGTAGTAGGCGGTGTAGTCTTTTGCTGCTTGGCCGCCGATGTATTCGTCAAACTGGTAGCCTCTGGCAAAGCTGACGTATTTTTCTCTGTAGACTATCGGCACGATTTCACAGGATGGTGCTGCTTGTACTTTATACATTTCTGAGCAGAGAACGACTTTTAGGTATGGTGTTGGATCTTCGAAGTACGGTCCGAATGATCCGGCAAAGGTTTTTATCTGGTCGTCTTTTATTGGGATGAAGTTGAGTCCTTCTTCGTATGTTGTTGATTCCGGCGCTCTGATTTCATTTACCCAGAATGTGACTTCCTGCGGGTAGGCTTTTTCTGCTTCTATGCCGCTTTTTAGTGGCGGGGCTGGTTCTGGTGCTTTGGGTGATGGCTTTTCTGGCACCAGCACTGGTGCGCGCGGTGTTAATTCTCTTGGCGTTGGTGTTTCCTGCTGTGTTGGAGTCGTTACTATTGTTGTTGGCTGTTTGACTGCGATGAAGAGCAGGATAACTATGATGATTACCAATGCTGCCGATATTAAGTGTGTTTTGCCCATGTTGCGACTATCATGTGCACTCGTGCAAACGCGAGTGCCGGTATTGTGATGAATAGGATAATGGCCAGAGTAAGTAATGGAATTGTTTCTGCCCAGTTGTATGGCAGTGTGAGAACGATGAATGTGATGAGCGCGTTGACGATGAATGCTGGAAGTATTGTGGCAACATGTTTTACTCCATATGTAAAAGTCTTTTTAAAGGTTTGTTGTGCCGGTATGAGGGCAAAGCTGATTTGCGCGAAGTAGAAGATGGCGAGCAGGGCTATGTACATGGTGATGGTTGCGCCGGCGGAGCTGATGATTGGTATGAGTGTTGCAGTGCTTCCTGTTGCAATGCTGTAGACAGTGAATGAAGCAAGTATGGTGATAAACCAGAACAGGCTCAGCAGGCAGAATTTGAGCGCGTGGATGCTAAACGGAATTGTTTTGAGGATGCTTTTGTGCGAGAAATACCAGACAGGTAGTTTGAATACAAGCCAGGCAGCGAATGTGCTGATTAGGAAGAGCAGTATTGAGGTGATTAATGTCTTGTATTCTATCATGAACTCTTCGTTTTCCATGAGTATTGAGTCCAATTGGTAGAGTTCTGCTTCCGGGATTTTTTCTATTTCTTGCTGCATGATTTCCCCTGCTCTTTGTACTGCCTGCGCGCTTGGCTCGAAGAATGCAAAGCTGATTTGCACGAGCACGAACAAGAAGATGAACTCAAACAGCATTGCCAGTATCAAATAGCGTTTGTTGTTGGTGAACGCCTTCCAGGCTTTCGGGAGTGTTTGTGTGAGAATCATTTAGGAAATGCCGCTGTCTCCAAGGGTGACTGATTGTTTTGCACAGAGCATTACCCAGTTGTTGCTGTTGCCGTCAAGCCAGGCAGTGTTGCCTGATCCTGAGCCGTATTTGACGTACCAGCCTGAGCCAGGCCAGTAAATGTCACCGGCAAATTCGGATTCCCCATGCCTGAAAGTAAACAACCCTCTTGGAATGTAGTTTTCTTTGCAGTTATATTGTGTGACAGAGTCTAATGGTGATGTTCCTCCGCTGGTAAGTGTTGTTTTTTGCACTCCGAGATATGCAATGTCTTTTACTTGCGGTGCCAGACAGAGTGCTATCTTATCGTATGACATCATATTTTGCGTTTTGCTGTGTTGCCCCCAGTTGTCATAGCTGTTTTTGAACCATCCTGCGATTGTATACCCTGAGTTGGTTGGGCAATAAGTTGTTGGAACTAGTTGGATTGCGTTTGCGCCATATTTGTCTAGGACGCTTTGATGAACGCATAAGTACAGGAAGCTTCCTGCATTAACGTCTAATCCAACAAAGTCCCCTCCCCAGCCGCTATTGTCGTCTGTGAATTTGCCTTTTTCCACGTATGCACCACTGCAATAGCCTGCTGAAAGGAAGGCAAAGTTTTCTATTTTGCCGCCTGGGGCGATTCCCTCTCCCTTCACTACGCCAGTGTTTTCAGCCGTTGGCACGAGAACATTTATCAGTTCTTTGTGGTAAACATACCAGGGGCCTTCATCTGCGTGAATAACATTGCCTCCGGTAACTGCTTCATTATCGTTCACTTCGCTATTTGCCCAGTCCTTGCGGACTTTTTGATTGAGCGTGTTCATTGTGAATGTGCAGTAACTGCCGACTTTTACTTGTAGTTGTCCATTGACGCTGTTGTCAAAGTATACAACTTGGCTATCTCCACCGGCATCTTTTGATGCGTCGGATAGTGCCGCAGACAATGTTGTGGGGATTTTGTAATAATCGGAATGTTGTTTTACAGCTTCAGGATATTCAATAACCCATTGGTTGTTTTTGTATAATATTTTGTCAACGGCATGGAAGTTGTCATCAATTTTAGAATCTCGAGGATAGTTGGACCAGTCTGCATCTGTTTCATAGTCCATTGATATGGCTCTTCTGTTCTTGCCGACGGTTTCTAGCGTGCTTCCTTCTGGCCAGAGTATGCCTGATGAGCCTCCAAGGACGTGTTGTCCGTAGTTGAAGTTTGGTATTGCGTCTGCGTACGCGCAGAATTTGATTCTGTTTTGCTCTTCTTTTGGTCTTTCTTCAAGTTTGGGGTATTTGTCGAGGTACGCTTTGACTGCTGCTTTCTTGTCATCAGGGACTTGTGCAAGTGATGCTAGTGTCCTGCAGCAGGTGCTTCTGCCTGCTTCTTGTTCTGTTTTTGGACAGGTCATGAAAACGTCTGATTGTCCTTTGTCCTTATCGCAAGTTGCCAGGCACTGGCTTGGTGCTTTGCACTCGACGTGCATCCATCCACCAGTTGGTATGGCCAGTTGGTCTTTGCCTACGAACGCTTTAAAGTCTATGTGACTGTCTTCAGCCACATTTGCTTTGAAGTTGAGAGTCATAACGCCGTTTGAGAATGATTTTGTTAGAGTGACGGGTTCGCTATTGACATAGATGCCGGGATCAGGAAGGTCTGCTTGGTCGAGTAATGGGACTTTTATTGTTATGTCTTGCTGTCCCGGGGTTATAAATAGGTCTGGCACGAGCGGTTTTCCGCCTACTAATATGTTTGGCGGCTGTGGGTAGAAGCTTGCAACGCAGCACTTGTCTTCCTTGGCGATGCAGGCAGGCATGGTGCCGTCTTCGGACTTTTGCTCTGCCCACAGTGAGTCTGATGGGCAGCTGAACTTGAAGCAACCATACGCAAGGCCTTCGTCATATCCTGTTGGGCAATTTTCCATTTTGAGTTGCACGTTAAGTGCTTTTATCGCGCTTGTCTTGAGCGAATTGAGGTCATTTAGCGCGTTTGTTGCTTTGTCTACTTTTGCTCTTACTTTGGCAGGGTCTGGAGGGGTTTCAAGTGCGAGCTCTTTAAGCTTGTTTTTGATTCCGGTGAGAATTGCTATGACGGCGGGTGTTCCAGCTATGGGTATTGTCACGATTCCAAAGAATGGCACTGGGAACATTAGGAGTTTTCCGAAGACGATTTCGTTGACTTCGTTTGGTGGCTTTACATCACCGCCAATAGTGTACGTGTCTATAGTGCTTTTGAGCTTGTTTTGTGCTGTTGTTTCCTCGCCAATTATGAATTGTAATTTTCCGGTTAGTGGTGTTTCGCCGTCAGAGCCGCGTACCATTTGTCTTAACAGGTCTTCGTTGTATCCAACGTGCTTCATATCGCTGAGTTGTTTTGCGTAATTTTTCTCGTTTTGCAGCATGATGCGTATGTCGTCTCTTAGTTTGGAGAGCTTTTCAGTTCCGGTGATTGCTTCCCTGCAGCATGTTTGCCCTGCAGTTGGGCAGACAAGGTTATGTGTTTTCTTTTGGGTTGGCGAGATGGTTTCTTCCCAGCTCGTTACTGGCACTTGTTTGCCTGAGCATTGCGTGTTTGGCGGGATGCATCTGAAGCTCAGGTCTCCTTTGAATCCTGCGCAGTTGTTTTCTTTTGGAAGTTTGTAGCATTTTTGTTCTGTTACGCCGTAGCAGGGGCGTGTTTCGTCTAACGCCCATGGTGTGCCCGGTGCTTTGTCAATGCATTGGTAGAACACGTCTTGTTCTATTTGTCCTGTCGGGCAGGGCTTTGGTGCTACTTTGATGATTTGTGGTATGATGTCAAGGACTGCTTGTTTGGCTTTCATTGTTTCGTCCAGTTTTGTAATGAGTGTTCTCAGGTCTGATTGAGTTGTTGTTCCTATGAGTCCTATGTTCGGTGTTGTTCCTGGCGCTGTTTCTTTGCTGATGAAGTCTTTTATTTTTCCTGCCCAGTAGTTGAGGTTTGCCTGTACTGAAAGTTCCACGGGGCTTGGTCCGGCTGCCGGGCTTTGTCCGGTTGTCAAGTATTGTATTTCTTCCAAGTTGAGCGGTCTGAGCCGGTTATAGACGCTCTCGAGAACCGGCGTGAGTTTTGCCAAGTCGGGGTTTGTTGTGCTCTTGAGGTTTTTCAATAATGGTTCGAGTTGTGCTGCGTGTTTAGTTTCAGCGTCTATTATCGTGTTCATGTATCCGCCGATTTGGTTTGCTCTGCCGATGTCTGAAATTGGCGATGAAACAAAGTCAGTGAGTTGTTTTTTGTGGCCGTCTTCTCTGCTTAACATTTCTTTCATGATCGATTCTAGTCCTTGTATGATTTCTGTCGGCTGGAGTATGCCTGCTTGTTTTTCTTTGAGTGCTTTCAAGTCAGCATCGTCATTGTTCGCGCAGATTATGTTCAACAGGACTTCAACAATGCCGTCTTGTCCTGTCATCGGGTCCAGTGTTACTTGTTCTGTCGGCTGTCCGTACTTGTCGGAGTCAAAGGCGGTGAATCTTATTTTGAACGGTTGTGGTCTTAATCTGTCTGCTCCTTCGCATGGCGATGCTCCTGCTATTTGTCCGAAGCCGATGTAGACTTCGTATCTGTCGCTCGGTCCTGTTGGTGTTATTTGTGGCCTGACATCAGTGAGCTTGATGGTTATTGTTTTGGTGCCATCTTGGCAGTTTATGGTTTCAAATGGATTCGGGAGTGCGCCTGAGCAGATTCTTGCTTCTTCGTTGAATCCTGATGCTGGAGTTTGTGATGGTGTTGTGACTTTGTGTACGTAATAGACCAGTTTCCCTGCTTCTGCTGCAAGTATGAGCACGTATTGTCCTGTTGTTTGGACGCCTTGTTCTACTATTTGCGGCGAGCCTGGTTCTACTGAGATAACTGGTCGTGCTGGTCTTGCTCCTGTCCCGCTGTACCATTCAACAACATTTGCCTTGCCCGCTCCTGCTCCTGCGCCGAACCATTCTTTTTTGACGTAGATGATAGGGTCTTGGCCTATGCGTTTGGTGTAGTCACCGTTGATGGAGAGCGGGAAGAATCCGTGTTCTTTGTTGGTTTCAACGACTTGGCCGGATGGACTGAGGACTTCGTATTGCAGGTGTTTGATGTTTGCTTCTCCTGCCGTGTAGTCTTGCTGTATTTGAAGTGAGACGTTCAAATTATCTTTTACAGCGTAGACTTCTGTTGGTATTTTGTGCGGGTATACGACTGTTGGGACGCCGAATCTTAAAGCTCCTTCTGCTTCGCCGAAATTGCATCTGAAGCTTTGTGCGAGTATGTCGAACCTGCAGAATGCTGGCACCGTGCCTGCTCCTCCTGTTAGTCCTATGCTGCACGTGTCAGTCTGCCCAGGGACTACTTTTGTGCCGTCTTTGTACGTGTATTTCAGGTAGGCCTTGTCGTATCTGATTCTTGATTCGTCTGCGCCTGCCGTCATTGTGAAGAATACTTCTTGGCTGAGGATGTCGTTTTTCTTTATGCGCGTTGGAATTTCTTGCGGCAGTATTACAACATCTTTTGGTGCGGTGCAGTCGCATTTTCCGCTTTCAAATCCGTCTGATTCTTTGCAGTGGAATCCGCCGCTGCACACTAAGTGCAGTTCTACATCAATGTCTGCTCCTGCTGCGACGAATACTCCGAAGTGGTATACCCAGGTTGTTAGTCCTGGCGGTCTTGTTGATGGGTTGAATGCTACGAATCTTCTGTTGCACGGGTACATTAATGCCTGGCTGTCTATTGGTATAGTGTCTATTGCCTGGTCAAATATTGTGCCGAGGTCGAAGTTCCAAGTTCCTGTAAATGCGAACATGCAGATTGAGTGGACGAGTTTTCTGTCCACAAAGGTTGCTTTGTACATTCCGCTGTCTCCGTAGCGTGATTCGACTGAGCGTGACATTTCTGTGCCTGCTGAGGTTAAGGCTCCCATGATGTCTCCGGGTCCTTCTGTGCGCGTGCCTCCACTGCCTGGCGAGCCGAATTTTTGTGTGAAGCAGGCGAGGACTTCGTAGAGTAGGTCGCAGACGTATTTGCTGATGATTGCTTGGCAGACTCCTGACTCGCCGTCGCCGGTCAATAATATGGTGTTGACGCAGTTGCGTACTTCTGCCATTATTTTGCGCCAGAGTTTGAGGTATCCGATGATTGTTGGGAAGCAGAGGCATCTGATTGAATTAATCAGTCCTTCATTCGGTCTTATAATATACTCTTTGTCTGGTGTGCCCATTTTGTCTGCTACTTGTTTGTAGATGTCTCTTGCTTTTGCGTTGCAGGCAACTTTACCATAGCCTGCTTGTTCGCAGAGGTAGCCTTGGAAGTCTGTATAGAAGACTGGAGTGAGCTGGTTTTGGTAGTATTTGTCGAGGTCTGCTTGTTTGAAGAATTTTTCTTGCATGCCGGGCGAAGGTTCTTGAAGGTCAACCCCTTCCATTTTTGACGTTACGTAGTGCTTTTTATCTTCGTTGATGTCTTTGCTTTTTCCGCTTTTGTCGAATTCTACTGTTTCCACTATGTAGCCAAGTTTGAGGTCGTATTCCTTGTTGCTGTTCTTGACTGCAGGTATTTTTGATGTTTCTGCGGGTACCATTAGCAGATACATCAATCTGTCTTTGGCCGTGCCTAGGCCGAGTTCTGCAAGCTTGCCTGTTGGCTGTTCTCCTGCTGCGCCGTTGAATGGCACGACTGGTATTGTTTCCGGTGTTGGCTGTCCGTCTTTTGTGCAGAATCCTGAGAGCGCGTTGAGTAGATTGCCGGGGCCGGCACACTGCGTTTTTTCTCCTGGGTTTAGCCCTGAGAGTTCGTTTTTGTTGGCTTTTTGTGCTGCGAGGCAGGTGCTTTCTTTGATTTCGTCAAATGTGTCGAGGCTTGAGCCGAGTGCAGAAACTCCGCATGCTGAGCTCCATTCCTGCATGTATTCATAGCCGCAGCATTCCGGCGTTGCTGGGTGGAGTCCTGCGCAGTTGACTTTGCCTGTTGTTGTGCCTTCTGTTTCTTCTGTATCAGGTTCGTGCTTTAGCCAGTCTTTGTAGATGTCTTCTATTTGTTGGGTTGTGAAGAATTTGCTGGGCGGAATCCTTAATGCCGGTTTTCCTGTCGGTCTTGCTTCGTTTTCAGCTGCAGCTTGTGCGTCTGTTTGCCGTTTTTTCGCCCAGGCTGCGCAGTCGCTGCCGAGCTGTAGCCCGTCAGTTTCTGTTGTGTAATCCTTGAGTTTTGGTAGTGCTTTTGTCGCGTCTACTTTTGTTGTTTTGCTTCTGCCTTTAGTCTTCAGGTAGTATTGCAGTGATGGCGCTGCCGGACACATTACTCTGTCGCAGATTTGCTGGTATGTGCGCTGGAACTTTTTGCGGTTGTTTTTCCATTTCTCGCATGTTTTGCAGTTGTTTTTTGATTCGTCCTTGCCCTCATATTCTTCGTCGCACGCACCGATTGCTGCCACTTCGGACTTGAATGCGCCTTCTCCGCTGAGCATTTGCACGTATTTATTGTACTCGCAGTTGTACTTCTCCAAGAATATTGGCACGAATGACAGGAAGGTGCTTGCCACGCAGGCGTAAAACAGGTACTTGCCTATAGTCTCGATTGGCTTGATGACTTTGTCAATTGTGTCTATTATTGTGGTGAGGGCGTTGCTTATTGTTCTGAGGAGTCCTGATGGTATGTAGTCTGGCGGAATGCGCCTATCTATAGCTACGTTGACGTTGATGCAGGTGCGTTGTACTCTGTTTGTGAGTTTTTTCTGTTCTATTGTTCCGCCTTTCTGTTCAGGCAGGTAGCCGAGTTGTTCGGTTTCTTCTTGGAATGGTATTTCGAGCTCTAAAAACAGCCGCATGCAGCCAAAGCCTGGGGCGATGCAGTCTCCTAGGCGGTGGTTGGAGATGCGTTCTTCTTTTGAGTACATCGTGGCGTTTGCTGGCGCTTTTTCTTTGGGGTCTTTGTCTTTTTCGGCCAGCGTCCACGGATCTTCGATTGCTTGGAAGTTTATTTGGATGTAGCCTGCTCCGCTTGGCTTTTTGCCGCGCTGCGCTCTAACGGGCGGAGAATATGTTGTGACGATTCCGTTGTCGTATTCTTTTTGGAATTCTGGCGCGAGGTTTAGTTTTTTGACTCTGATATCGCGTGGGTTGATGACTGCGCCTACTGCGCCGCCTTTGTATTCATAGTTGAATGCAATGCCTAGCTGCTGGATGCCCTCAATCAACAGGCGCGGGTTGAGAATGTCCGGCATTGGCTCTGTGAGTTTGACATCTATCCATGTTCCTGACCCGCAGAGTGCGTATTCTACTTGGACTTCATCAGTGGTTGTTTTTAGGCCTGCTGCGTCTATTGCTTCGAGTTTGACTTTGCTTTTCCAGCTGATGCCTGTATCAAGTGATGAGCGTGTTTGTTCTGCAGTGTAATTGATTGTTCTTTCAAGTTTGATTTTTATTGAGAATGTGCCATCTTCTGCTGTTGGCTCTGTTTTTTGCGCTTTGCCGTTGACGAATGCTGTGACAGTTCCTCTTTCTGAGAGTTGGCCTTTGGCCGTTATTTCTTGTGAATATGTTGGTGATAGTTGTTTTAGGTTGTTGTTTACGAATTTGGGCGGTCCGGTGTCGTATAATACGCGTTCTTCTGCTATTGACTTATATCCTGCTTTGTCGACGGCTGTGAACGTGACGAAGTTTTCTCCTTCTTGCAATTGTACTTGAATGTCTTTTTGTCCTTCAAAGGAGAGTGTTTGTTTTGCTTTTTCGCACGAGAATAGTTTTTCTGGTGTTGGCTGTTCTGTGTTCGTTCCTGTTGGTGTTTGTACTGTTACTATGTCTGACAAATCACTTTCTACGCACTTATCATTGACTGCGCTGACTTGGTATTTGTATTGTTTGCCTGCTCCTACTGTTGTGTCTGTGTATTGTGTTGTGGTTGTCGTGGCTATTTTTTTGTCGTTTCGGTAGACGCCGTATTCGAGTATGGGCGATATCGGTTTCCAGCTGATGTCTACTCTGTTTGCCGCGGTTTTTTCTTCTTTGAGTTCTGTTGGCCTTAATGGCTTGTCGCCTTTTGGCTTGGCGAGTTCTATTGTCAGGTTGACTGGTTCTGAAACTTTTACTTTTGCCGTGACTGATGGCGTTATTACAACTGTTGGCATCGTAACGTTAATTATGGGCGGCTGGTCGTCGATGTCTATTTGGTAGTTTGCCTCTGCTGATTCTGCGCCGAGTGTTGATTTGAGCTTGATGGTGTTTGCTGCTTTGAGTAGTTGGATGTTTTTGAAGAAGAATTCTCCGTCGTCTATTTGGTCTTTTCTGACTTCTGCTCCGTTGACGATGACTGAGACTGTTGCTCCTGGCCTGGTGCTTCCTGGTATGTCTAGTTTTGTGCTTTTTGCGTATCGCGGAATGGTTGCTTGGATGTAGAATGGTCCTGCTACGAAGTTGTCAACGCTGGCGCTTTTGCAATTTCCTGTTGCATCGCAGCTGGTGATTTTGTGATAATACGTCGTGCCGGGTGTTGTCTGTAAAGTTAAAGAATGTGCTGTTTCAAAATCCGGCTTATTGACAACTTGGCCTAATGCTGTCGTGTTGCCGAATTCTACTTTGCTGTTTGATGCTTCGTCTGTTGTCCACGTTACGACGGTCTGGGGGCCGTGTGTTAATTGCACTGTGCTTATGGCAGGGGGTGTTGTATCTCCGCTTGGCTCTTGGAATGACATTGATTGCGCTTCCACGACAGGCAGCATGATGACTAGCCAGATGGTGAACAACGCTATTTTGCAGTGTACTTTCTTCATGTGAATGTTGGCCGTAACGCCTCCGAGTATGGTTTGTCGTCAAGGTATTTTCCTCGCTCGTAGAGGAAAACAAACATGCCTGCCTGCTGGTAGTCTTTTTCTGGCAGAGGCCTATACTCTACTACGTGCAGGATGACGTTGTTTGCTCTTGCTACCTCGTCGTAAAATATTGTCATGTTTTCTGCGTGGTAGCCGCCTATTGGCGTGCTGCCTTTGAAAACGATGATGTCAATGTCGTATTTTGCGTCGCCGTAGACAAACTCTATTTCATCAGTGGTCACGTTTTCAATTTCGGCGAGTTGGTACGCTCCCTTTTCTTGTGTTGCTGTGAATGCTTCCGCGCTTGCCGGGTATGATTTGAATTGGTCGTAGCTTTCGTTGCGGAGTGAGATTGATACTGTTGCGTGCATTGTTTTGGTGAATTTGCTGTATGTTTCTGCTTCTCTCCATCTTTGGTTGGTTCCCGGACAGTCTTTTGCTTTTGTCGGATTCTTTTCTTCTACGATTTCGCAGTATGGGTGCATCATGATTGTGTATGGCAGTTTTTTGAGTTTTGTCATGAGTATCTCTACAAGGTCTTTTTTGGAGTATGCGCGTTTTGGTATATAGCCTGGTTTGCTCGCGATTAGCGCCGGGTTGCTGCAGCCTTCAGGCAGGTACGTGTTTAATCTGATGGCGCCTGAGCCGTCGCTGTATGTTTTGCCTAGTATGCATTCTTGGTTGACGCATTGGTAGGTGATGTTTGCGTCTTCAATTTCTACTGCTGCCAATACTCCTTCTTCAAAGCCCATTGCTCTGACGTCTACTCTTTGTGTTCCTACCGTTGTGCAGAATTCTGCTCCTGTGTCTGGTACGATGAAGCGTCTGAGTCCGAAAAATGTTCTGCTTTCCTCGTTGTCTTCTATTATTACGGGGAATGCCATTTGGAAAATGAATCCTTCGCCGTTGAACGCGGTGTCATCTTTAACCAGCATTTTTACTGGATAAATCAGGTCGTAAGCGAAATGCCATTGGTTGATGCAGAGGAAGCTGAGGTATTTTCGTGCGCCTTTCATTTGCGCGGTGCTTAGTATTCCTCCGCTGTTTGGCTGTGCGTTGACGAGGAGAGGCCATTCTGGCTGGTAGACGAATGCTGCTTTGAGGTCTGTTCGTTTTGCGCCGACGTCAAACCTCATTCTGTTCATTTCGAATGCGTCTGGTGGCGTGTCCTCCGGCCAGTCCGGTTCTTTTTGCGCTTCTAAGTCTTTTCTGATGTCTTGTGCTGTTTCTTTTAGGTTGTCGTATGTTCTAAGAGACTCTAATGGCGGCGGGTAGTTTGTATTGTCTACTCTTATGTATGGGAAGTTGTAGTAGAGCATGAGCTGGATTTCTTTTTTGACTTGTTGGATGTGCCATTTTTTTGGCCCGCAGCTGAATTCCATTCCGCTTACTGGTATTTTCGGGTGTGAGCTGATGAGGTCTATTGTCAAGTTCTCAAACCATCCTTGTTTGTTTTCTGCTTCCATGGCTTTGCTTGCGAGCTCCCAGGCAGGTCTGAGCTTGACAGAATAGTCTGTGACGAACTCGTTTAGTTCTGCTACTCTGTCTTGGGTTTTGATTTCTAGCTGCCATTTGACTTCAATGATTACGTCGCTGTCGGTGAAGCTGACTACTGGCAGAATTTCGCTTTTTGGAGTTACTTCAAATCTTTCTGCAAATGCTTCGAAGTTTCCTACACAATCTGGAATGTTTTGTTTGACATAGAGTGCGAGCGCTCGCTGCATGTAGTCAAGTGATGGCGTTCTGTCTTCTCCTTCGTAGTACCACATTACTGTTTTTGCTATGCCGAGCGGGTCTTCGTTGATGTGCGCGTTGGGGTTTCTGTCAATGACTGCCGGTATGTCAATGTAGCCGCCTTGTGCGCCTAAAATAATGATGCCGTCTTTTCCTATTTGGTCGATGCAGGTTGTTACGTAGTCGTAGATTTGTTGTATGTCTTCCGGCACTGTTACTACTTTTTTGATTGGCGCGGTGGCTCTTTGCTGGTAGAAGTATATTGCTACTCCAACGCTTAGCAGTAGGACTATGCCGAGTATGATGAATATTGTTATCTGCGCCTTCTTACCCCTTTTTTTCATTTTACTTGAATTCTTTGACTATTTCGTATACGTATGTTCTTACCCACGCGATGAACAG
>CAYSMN010000007.1:22179-24215 GCA_964432255.1 uncultured Methanosarcinales archaeon
ACTTGAATTCTTTGACTATTTCGTATACGTATGTTCTTACCCACGCGATGAACAGGACGACGAAGAGCATTGATGCTGGATTTATCCACGGCGTGTTTTCCGCAAGCCGGTATACTTGGTAAAGGATGACATATGTAACGAAAATGTACGCGTATGGTATTATGAAGCGGTGTATTTTTGCGATTCCCCAGCCTATGCCGTTTCCTATGCTGTGGCCGATTAAGTGCTTTTTCATGTACAATGTGTGCACGATTGGCGTGAAGTGCGTGGCGACCAATAGCAGGAGAGTTACTGTTTGTTTTGTTGTGGTTGGGTTGTCTTTAGAGCCGATTATGACTATTAAGAACAGCGGAAGCCAGATGAGCCACCAGAGCGCGTTGAGCCCGGTGAATTTTAATATGAATTTTTTGTTTATTTTCTGGTTGGCTATTGTTGTCCAGATGAGGCTTCGTGATAGCGCGTAGATGATGAAGCAGAAGATGAACGCTAGTGCTGCTGATGTGAATATGAAGTAGACAAAGCTTTCTAGCGCGTTTGCTGTTTGGCTTGTGGCTGCTGCTGATTTGAGCAATTCTTCCTTTGATAAAGTTGCCATTGCTTGTGTTGCTGCGACTTTTAGCTCTACTTTCCATTTTAGGAAGTAGACTGTGCCGAAGACTAAGAGCCAGTATATTGCGTCGTAGAGTGCGGTGATGATGATTGTTTTCCAGTTTTGGAAGGTTTGTATGAATAAGTCGAACATTGCTTGCGCGTGTTTTGTTGGCGCGATTATTAGCAGTATGCCTGCTATGGCGAGTCCGAAGCTTCCTTGTTGTCCGGTGTAATAGACGAGTGCTGCTATTACGACGAGTACGATTCCTATAATTCGTGGTATGGTAATGTGTTTTTTTATCATATGCTTGCTCCGGGTGCTGTTCCTGCTATGCCTGTTGTTGGCGCTGCTCCTGGCGCGCCTGCTGCTGCTGTCGGTGTGATGCTGTCTTGGAATGGCACGCAGAGATTGTCAGTGAGTGCATAGTTGCCTGATGGTAGTTTTGGGCTGAATTCTAGGCAGACGCTGCTGTATTCTGTTGCGCTGAACTTGTACAGGTCGTCTTTTGCTGACTCTAAATATTTGACTTTTGGCAGTTCCTGACCTGCGAACCATCTTGCATCAACTAGTGGCGCTGCGTAGCTTGAGTTGTATGCTTTGTCTACACGTACGAAATGTATGTCATATGTGAGGTCTTCTTGTTCGCAGGTTCCTCCCCATGCAACGCCTCCTTTGCAGAGGCCGTTGTTTCTTACGCTGTACTGGACGTGGTAGAGCCTGATTTTGATTTTGCCGAGGACTTTCGGGTTGAACGCTGGGTCTGCGAGGTTGAACAATCTGCCTCCTATTACTGTGGTGTTGCCGAAGAGGTCGATTAATTGTTGTCTGGTCATTCCGCTGACTTCAATTGCTGGTGTGCTTTCTGCGTTGAGTACTGCGCTGCTTACGTATTGTCCTCCTGGTCCTCTGCCTGAGACTATGTTGTCTGCGTCCAGGTCGTAGCTGTGCTCGCAGATTTGCGATGTGATGCAGTTTGCTATTCCTGCTGCGAGGCAGAATTGCCGTTTTATTTTGTCTTGTTTTGCTTTAACGTCTGCTGCGTGGTTTGGCCAGAAGAGTCCTGAGAGTTGTCTGAGCCCTTGGTAGTCGTAGTATCCTTTCATCCATCTGCCAAGTGTTTGCAGTGTTGTGAGTGTTTTCAATGCTGCTCCAAGGGTTAATTCTCCTGTGCCTACGATGGCTGCTCTGTTTTTGTCTTTTTCTGCGCTAGAGACTGGCATTGCGTCAATGTTGTCGTAGACGAAACCTGTTGCAGGATTGTATACGTAGTATACCCTGTAGTTTGGGTTATCTCTACCACTTTCCAAATTGGCAGGCTGGCCGTTGTCAATAGTAATGCTTGTTGCTCTGCTGCGGTCTGCAGGTTTTACTGCTTGCGTGTTGTAAGTTATGACAAGCCTTGCTTGTTCTCGCCCGTTAACATCATATATTGTTGTTGTTTTTG
>CAYSMN010000008.1:0-5669 GCA_964432255.1 uncultured Methanosarcinales archaeon
TTGGAACTTCTGTGTGTCCAATCATGCTTGGCATTGGCTTGCAGCCCATTTCTGCGATTTTTTCTTTGATAATCCTGCTCATATTGACAGTATATACCATGCTGTCTCCTTTTTTCATCATGTGTTGGGCGAATAAAATGAGGACAAATTCAGGTCTTACGCGTCTTCCTTTTTCGTCTATGAAGAAGACTCTGTCGCAGTCTGCATCATATGCTATTCCCAAATCATATTTTCCTTTCACGACTTCCTTTTGTAAATCCTCTGTGTTTTCCGGTATTGCGGGGTTTGCAGTGTGGTTTGGGAAATTGAAATCGATTTTGCCATAGAGTAATTTGTACTTGATAGGCAGTCCTTTGAGAAGTGACGGCACGACGTGTCCTGCCATTCCGTTTCCGCAGTCTATTAACACGCGCAACGGTTTGTATTTTCCATTCACCATTTTCCTGACATATTTGACGTATTCCTGCAGAATGTTTTTGACGGTGACTGTCCCTCGTTTTTTTGGTTCTGGGTAGTGGCATGCGAGTGAGAGTTTTTCAATTTGTTTGAGCCCGTTGTTTTCGCCGAGTTGTTCCGGCCCTTTTCTCGTGATTTTGATGCCGTTGTATTCTTTTGGATTGTGTGATGCTGTTATCATCATGGCGTGCATTTTTTGTGCTGCATAATAGGACATTGGCGTGTTGCAAAGGTTGATGTCCAGCACGTTGCATCCCTGGTCAGTTAATCCATATATGAGTGACTTTTTCAGTGGCAGTGAGCTGAGTCTGCAGTCTCTGCCGACAAGGACTTGCTTTGCTTTTAGAAAAACAACTGCCGCCCTTGCGATTTTGTATGCGACTTCTTCATTTAATTCTGTTGGGTAGATGCCTCTGATGTCGAATGGTCTGAAAGCAGACGTTAGCATTTAATGCTCCCTTTCACCGAAGTGCCTGCACTCGCCGTTCATAATTCCGGAAACAGCTGCTCCGTCCGGACATTTCTTGTCTGCTGTAAGAAGTACTTTTTTCTTTCCGGCGTGTGAAATCAATAGCATTCCCTGGCTTTCTTCTCCAGCAATAAGTTCTGGTGTGATATTGCAGAGGACAACAGCCTGCTTGCCTAGAAGTTCTTCTATTTTATAGGAATCTTTGAGCGATGCAACAACCTGAATGTCTTCATCCGCGGCGGCAGTATCAACAAGAATGACATAGTCATCAGGTTTTTTGGGATGCACTGAAACTTTCTTAATGGTCCCGACGCGTAATTGCAGTTTTTCAAAGTCTCTGTGTTCTATTTTCTTGTAATCGCCGACGTCTGTTTTGATTTTTTGCATGCAATCACCCTTTTAGTGATTCGCTTTTCTGATAGTATAAAAAAGTTTTGTCTAATAAGCTTTAAATACTAAGTTCCAATAAATTTGCTCGCGATGGAAAAGAGGAAGTTTTTGTTCGTTTCTGAGGAAGCTCTTGTCGGAGACCTTGCATGGCAGGTGAAAAAAGAGGGCCACGAGGTTCGTTATTTCATCGGCGAGAAGGCCAGCCGTGACATTTGTAATGGTTTTGTTGACAAGTGCGACGATTGGGAAAAATTGAAGGACTGGGCAGATGTTATCGTGTTTGATGATGTTTTCTTTGGCGAGGAAGCTGACAAGCTGAGAAAGCAGGGCAAGGCGGTTGTTGGCGGCTCTGTTTACACTGACAGATTGGAGGAAGACAGGGAATTCGGCCAGGAAGAATTGAAAAAATTGGGCGTGAACGTCCTGCCTCATTGGGATTTTACTGATTTTGATGAAGCTGTGAAATTCGTGCAGAAAAATCCAGGAAGGTATGTTCTCAAACCAACCTCGAAAACAGGTGAAAAAGAACTATTGTTTGTCGGTCAGGAGGAGGACGGCAAGGACGTTATCCAATTGCTTGAACACTACAAGAAGGAGTGGTCGAAGAAGATTAAGTTTTTTCAGATTCAGAAATATGTTGCGGGTGTTGAGGTTGCTGTGGGCGCTTTCTTCAACGGCATTGATTTCATAACGCCTATCAACGTCAATTTTGAGAATAAGAGGATGTTTCCGGGCGATATTGGCCCGTCTACTGGTGAGATGGGCACGCATATGTACTGGGTGCCTACAAACAGGATTTTCACCGAAACTCTGGCAAAGGTAAAGCCGGCATTGCAGCAGGCTGGTTATGTTGGTTACATTGACCTTAACTGCATCGTCAACAGCAAGGGTATTCACCCGTTGGAATTCACGAGCCGTTTTGGTTATCCTACAATCAGCATCCAGATGGAGGGCATTCTCTCTCCTTGGGGTGAGTTTTTGCATGCGATTGCAAACCACAAGGCGTACGATTTGAAAGCAAAAAAAGGGTTTCAGGTTGGTATTGTTGTTGCCTGTCCGCCGTTCCCGTTCTATGATATGGCTGCGTTCAAGAAATATGCTGAGGACGCAACAGTGTTGTTCAAGAAGCCGAACACAGATGGTGTCCATTTAGGTGATATCAAATTAGTGGATGGCGATTGGAATCTTGCCGGCTATTCTGGCTATTGTCTGGTTGTTACTGGCCATAGTTCGACGATGGAGGATGCCAGAAAGCAGGCATACAGCAGAGTTGAAAACATCATGATTCCTAATATGTTCTATCGCACTGACATCGGCATGCGCTGGATTGCGGATTCTGATAGGCTGCACACGTGGGGGTATCTGAGCTGATGGTAACTTACACGCGTATGACTGGAGAACTGGTCAGTTTTGAGGCAGCTGACAAGCTTGAATTAGAGGGCATGCTTTGTGCTCCTACAAGGTCAAAGACTTGTCTGGTGCACGTGCACGGCATGACTGACAGTTTTCACGGCATTAGTGCGGTTGACAATTTGATGCATGCTGCTTTCAGGAATGAAATGTCTTTTTTCACTTTTAACAATCGGGGCATGGGCACGATTACTCTTTTTCAGCGTTTGAAGGAGCATTTGACGTTCCGTACGATTGGCACTGCTTTTGAGAATTTCAAGGATTGTATTTTGGATATAGATGCTGCTTTGAAAATGCTGCGCGGCCGAGGGTATCGCAATTTTATTTTGTCCGGCCACAGCACCGGATGCCAAAAAATCGCGTATTATCAGTATCGCAGGAATCCGCGTTCGGTTAAAGGGCTGATTTTTCTTGGTCCTGTTGATGATTATAACTGGCAGATCAAACTGCTTGGGAAGAAGAAGCATAAGGAGAGTGTGCAGATCGCACGGAAATTAGTGCGCAGCGGCAGAGGAAAGGAATTACTGCCTCCTGAAGTTGAGCCGTCTTATTTCAGCGCGAAGAGGTATTATGATTTGTACTCTGGTGATAGCGTAGAAGCCCAATTGTTCAATTATGAAAGCAAACTGAAGGCGGTTTCAGGCATCAAGATTCCAATGCTGGCTATTTTCGGCTCTAAGGAAGAGTTTGCTGCCATGCCTCCGCGTAAGATGCTGAAAATCCTGCAGCGCAAGTTTCAGAATCCGTATTCTAAGACTGCTTTAATCAAGGACGCTGACCACTGTTTTTGCCTGCAGGAAGAGGAAGTTGAAGTGGTTGTTTCAAAGTGGCTGAGAAATCTGATGTGGTAGTAATTGTAGAACCAATATTCTTCTGAACCGTTTAGTTGAAGGATTTTTAAGGCTGGGTCAGTAAATCTTTAATAGGTGCAACACTATAACTGCCATATGGGGCTCACTAATGAACAGGAAAACCTTTTGTACAAGCTCGTTGATTATTTGGACATTCCGCGTACAATGATTGAAATGCCTCAACGAATGCCACAAAGGAGCATTTTCCTCAGGGGGGCAGTGTCAGAAATTCCGCCTGAAGAGTACTACGAAAAACTGATGAAGTTTCCTGAAGATTTACGGCAAGAACTTCTCAAGCAGGGAATCGCCCGCGTTTCTGTTGAATTTGAAATATATAAACTTGGGGATGGTGAAGTGGGCGAGGGTGGCGTCAGTCTTGTCTCTCCAGGCCCAATGTGTGCGGATTTGGAAACTCGGGCATCTGGCCAGTGATGTTGGCCGGCATCTGTTTGTGAAGTGCATACCTTTAGAGTTCCTCTGCCTTTTCAGACCGTCAGAAAATCCAACCTTCTTATGTGGTTCCAACCAAGAAAAAGTTGTGTGCTTCTGTTATTTTCACCTTGAGAACAGTTCCTAACGGCAAATCCTGTCTTATAACGATCTGCTTGTACGAATAGTTTCTTCCTGAGACGCCGTCTTTGACTTTCTCGTCAACAATAACGTCTCCTTCCCAGCCGAGCCATTTCTGGTTTCTTTCAAACGCGACTTTTCTGAGCATTTCTGTTAATCGTCTGCTTCGTTCTTTTTTGATGTTGCCGTGCAATTGTCCTTGCATTGTTGCTGCTGGCGTGCCTGGTCGTGGAGCAAATCTTGCGATGTTGATGATGTCCGGCTGGTATTTTTCCACAAATTTCAGCGTGTCTTGGAATTGTTCTTCTGTTTCTGTCGGATAGCCGACAATGATGTCCGTGCTTATAGTAATCTCCGGTATTTCTTTCCTAAATGCGCTGAGGATGTCAACAAAAGTTTCCACCGTGTGCCCCCGTCTCATTGCTTTAAGCACATCGTTGTTTCCCGCCTGTACTGGTATGTGCAAGAATTTGAATAGCTTCGGATGCTTCATTATTTCAACGAGTTCGTTGAGATATTTTGGCACGTGTCTTGGGTTTCCCATTCCTACTCTTATTTTGAAGTCTCCTGGCACGTTAACAACTTCTTCAAGCAATCTTGCCAGATTCGTGCCTCTGTCAAACCCATAACAGCACGTGTCTTGTCCTGTTATCCAGATTTCTTTGCAGCCGTCCTGCACGCATTTTTCGACTTCTCGTACAATTGCGTCTGGAGGAAAGCTAAAGAGAACTCCTTTTACCAGTCTGGTGCTGCAGAACGCGCACGCATCTAAACAGCCAGAGCTTATTGGCACAATGCCTACAACCGGATTCATTCTTACTCTGGGCTGCAGTAATTTTATTGGCTTTGCGTGCGTTAACGCGTCTGTTTTTGTGTTAACAAGCGAAGAAATGTTTGGAATGTGGTGCGTATTAACAAGCACTGCTTCAGGGTCAATTAATTTTATGGGCTGCACAATGCTTGGCGTGATGCATCCCGCGATTGCTATTCTTTTGTCTGGATATTGCTGTCTGACTTTCTTAATCTCATCAAGCGCGTTCTTGTCTCCTTTTACTGTGCAAATATTGAGAACAACAAGGTCTGCGTCTTTCTCATCAACCAAATCAGCAAACTGGCCTCTTATCTGTTCTCCTTCTGCCATGTTTGCAGAACAACCGTATGATTTAACGTGGACTTTCATGTAGAGAAGTTGTCTATGGAGACTTTTTAATGTTATCTAGAATTACCTGTCTGCAAGCTTTCGTTCCTTTGCTTGCTCAAGGGAGACTACGCGCCTGCAGTCCACACACCACTTGCGCATAGGACTGTAGGATCTCACGGCTGTGCCGCAACGCTGGCATTTAATCATTATATCCCCCAGATGCTCAATATAGCACTTGTTTAAAAGGTTTTCGATATTGAAGTTACTATTAAGTAATAACTCAAAATGACTGTTTTTTAGTAATTCTTAAAAAGTGAACTCCATATGAGCCTCTCTATGGATGAGCCCTTGCGGCTCGGTGGCAACATCGAGTTGTTTGGAA
>CAYSMN010000008.1:5769-11090 GCA_964432255.1 uncultured Methanosarcinales archaeon
AGCCTCTCTATGGATGAGCCCTTGCGGCTCGGTGGCAACATCGAGTTGTTTGGAATTGAAAGCATTGACGGGGCTTCAATGATTGTCCTCAAGAAGATTATTGGAACCTATGCTCGCAAGTTCTCAGAGAAAGGGCTAGACCGATTGTCAGTGTATTTTGGCGACAAGGAAATAAAAATCGAAGCTGTTTCTCAGGGCAACACGGTTATGTCTGCAGCAGCGCATCCAAATCTGTTCTTCGGCGTTGACAACGCCTTGAAAGATATCGAGAAACAGCTCTAGTTTTTCTTCTCAAACTGGATGTAGACGTGGGTGATGACAAATGCCAGCAGGCTTGCAGTCGTTATCCACCATACTGGCAGGAAATTCTTTGTTATTAGAAGAATGAGCATTGCCGCTGCAAAGCTCAGTGCGTAATGTTCTGCGCGCTTGTACTTGGTTATTTCTGTGTAAATGCGCAAAAATAGGAAGTAGAGTATGATTATGTTTGCTCCGACGACAACAAGCGGCATTAGGAATAGCCAGCCGAGAATAATGCCGAATATGATGAATGCGGCCAGTGCGAGCAAGGACATTTCGAGCATGCAATTTCATATTCGTGTTTTGAATTTAAATATGTCGTATTTTTTTCCGGATTTTGTACGTTTTTCCGTAAAGTTTCCTGCCAATTCCGTAATTCTTACGGATTTCTTATCGATACGCACTTTAAGAAGAAAGACGTCTAGTCTGGTATGATACCAACCTCAAGACGTGTAAACGCAGCCCTGCATAACGGAATAAATCTTGCTCTTATAAAAAACTTCCGCTCCTCTGACGGGGAGGTCGCCGGCGACGTCTAGCCTGGTTTGACGCCACGCTCAAGACGTGGAGACGCAGCCCTGCGTCATGCGGGTTCAAATGAAGTGTCTCTGTCGGGAGCTTCTGAAACTCCCGCCGCCGGCGCATTTTGCTATTCGGCAGAAACTTTATAAATTGAAAGCCAGCCATTTCTAGTATGTTCGAGCAGGAAATCATTAAGGCTCTGAAAAAGAGTGTTACGGGCGATATTGTTCTTGAAGTTCCTCCAGATTCATCTCTTGGCGACTATGCATTCCCGTGCTTCTCTTTAGCGAAGGAGATGAAAAAGAGTCCGGCTCAAATCGCTCAGGAGCTTGCTAAATCAATGCACATGCCGGAAATTGTGGCAAAAATTACCGCGACTGGTCCTTATGTGAACTTCTTTCTTGATCCGGCAAAGGTTGGAAAGCGTATTTTGTCAGAAATCTTGGCGCAGAAGAAAAAGTTTGGAAGTTCTGATGTTGGCGATGGGAAAACCGCAGCTATTGAATTTTCCAGCCCGAACATCGGCAAGCCGATGCATTTTGGCCATTTGAGGAGCACCGTGATTGGTCATTCGTTATCCAGATTGCACGAGTTCGCTGGTTACAAAGTCATCCGTTTGAATTATCTGGGCGACTGGGGCACTCAGTTCGGGAAATTAATCTACGCGTACCTGACTTGGGGTGATGAGAAGAAGTTTAACGAGTGTCCGATAAAGCATTTGGTTGAATTATATGTTAAGTTTAATGCCGAGGCTGAGAAGGACCCTAAATTGGATGACGCCGCGCGTGAATGGTTCAGCAAGCTGGAAAAAGGTGACAAGCAGGCATTGAGCTTGTGGAGCAAGTTCAAGCATCACAGTCTTGACGAGTTCAGGAAGATTTACGATATTCTCGGCGTTGTGTTTGACAGTTATAATGGAGAGTCGTTTTATGCTCCAAAGGTGGAAGCAGCCATAGAATTAGTTCAGAAGAAAAAGCTTGCTGAAATCGATCAGGGCGCGTTAATTGTCCGGCTGAAAGGCCACGAGATGCCGATGATGTTGAAAAAGAGCGATGAATCCACGACATACGCAAGCCGTGATGTCGCAACTTTGCTTGACCGTATTGAAACTCTGAAATTCGATACAATCGTTTACGTTGTCGGCCACGAGCAGGCGCTGCATTTCAAGCAGTTGTTTGATGTCATGAAATTGCTCGGTCACAAGAAGGAGTTTGTACACGTAGCCCACGGATTATACCTCAATCCTGAAGGAGGCAAGATGGCTTCCAGAACCGGTCAGATGGTCTTCATGGAAGACGTGATAGCAGAGACTGTTGGTCTTGCAAAGAAGACGATTGAAGAGAAGAATCCAGAATTGAAAGATAAGTCTGAGGTTGCGCGTTTTGTTGCTGTCGGCGCTATTTTCTTCGGCGACTTATTGAATGACAGGATGAAAGACGTTGTCTTTGACGTCAAGCGCATTCTTTCATTTGAAGGCGACACTGGACCTTATCTTATGTACACGCACGCGCGTGCTGCAAGCATTACAAGAAAAGTCAAGCAAAAGCCTTCAAAAGACGCTGATACCTTCTTGCTGCAAGACCCAACCGAGCAGCGAGTGCTGAAATTGTTGGCGAAATTCCCGAATGCAGTTTCTAGTGCTTTGAAAGAGTATAAGCCTCACATTCTTGCACAATACCTGATTGAGTTTGGCAGGGCTTTCAATGAGTTTTACCACAAGTGCCCGTGCATGCAGGAGAAGGATAAGGATTTGCAGAAGGCACGATTATCTCTTATTGAAGCGTCTCGTCAAGTTATTGAAAATGGGTTATGTTTATTAGGTATTACAGCACCGTCTGAAATGTAGCAATGAAGTTGTTGATTGTTGGGGGGCATAAGGTTGAGCCGTTGGTTGCTGAGAACGGCCAGCTGGCAAAATTCGACATTTCTCGAGTTGAAACTGCAGATGAAAATCTGGCATTAATGGCTCGCGCGGGGAATTTCTTGTTGTTAGGAGACCGTGCAGCTTCTTTTACAGTTCTAAAAGAAATCAGCCAGAAAGGCGCAGGTGTTATAGTTTTTGATGCTCACGTTGGCGCGCTGCCAGTGCCATCATCTCATGATTCTTTTCTCAAGCATCTTATTGAAGTCATGCCGCCTGAGCGTATCATTTTGGTTGGCGTTCGTGATTTGACTTTAGAAGAATTCTCGTTTCTCAAACAGCACAACATTCGCAGTTTCTCTATGCAGTCGATGACGATGGAATCAATGTCTGCAGTGTGTGATGGTATGATGGAAATTGCGTCGCAATGGTCTTCAACATACATCTCCATCTCACTGGACGTTCTTGATCCCGCCTTTGCAATTGTGGAAAAGCCTTCTTCAGGAGGTCTTGCCACAAGGGAACTTCTTTACTTTGTCCAGCGCTTGCGCATGTTAAGGAATTTCTTGGCTGCTGATGTGGTTGATTTTGAGAAATCTCCAGATTTAGCAGCAAAACTTCTTTCTGAACTCTCAGTTACTTAGCTTTTAGGTCAACTGCGCAGTCACACTCTGGATACGAATATGCAACATGGTAGTTTGCAGAACTCTCACATGGTCTTCTCATTTCTTCAGGAGGGGCTGTTACACGGTGGACTCCCCGAATAAAAGGTGCCTCTATTGCGTATATGAAATGCGAAGAACAATCATCTATCAAAGCTTCCGCATACGGTCTCTCATGACGCTTTCTGCATGCTATTCTTCCAGATTCGGTTATTGCAGGCAGAAATTCATCTGTGCTTATAGTGCGTCGTTCTTTCATAAATCTTCTTATGTACATTTCCGTGCCATGAATTGAATAATCTGTTACCCCGCGCTCTTTGAGAAAAGCGCCGTATTCTTTCGCGAATTTTCTGAACAGGAAACAGGTCTCAGGCTCTTCTCCAAATGCAGTTGTTGGAAAACTCTTGTTTCGTGAGCTATTGGACAGCAAAAGAACGCCATTTTTGATTGCTTTTTCTAGATCGGTTTCTGCTCTCTCCCTTAACTCGGCAGCAGTTTTGTCATCGATATAAAACTCCCTGTTTTTCCAGGCAGATATTATAACGGCTCCTCCTCCAATTGGGCGTTCTTCTTCGTCTGCCTGCGCACTAGAAAAAATTTTGTTATCGCGGTAAAATTCTACATTTTTCTCGTCTGAGATTTTCGCTTTTTTAACGTTATTCAGAATAGGATTGTGCTCTCTGGAAACTATCATAACATCTCCATTGGGCAGGTATACATAACTTTCAGCAAGCCATGTCTTTTCGTTTTGAATACGGTGAGTTGATGGAACAACCCTTGTTTTTATCTCGGCAAGTTCTTCTGAAGTAATCAACTCAAGGCCCCTTTGCTTTAACGCGGCAAGGCCGTCAACAAACGAGCCCCTGTATGAGTGCACTTCCAAGTAATCGTGCATTCCGCAGGGGAAGCAAAGAAGTCTTGGCCAACATTCAATCTTGGGTGAAACATGCTTTTTTATTCTCTCCATATAGGTACGATATATGCTTTAGGAAGATATAAATTTTCAGTTTTTCTACGAAACCTTTTTAAATCAACTTCACTTCGAAGTGGTCATGGGAAGAATAAAGACTAAATTAATCAAACGTCTCACGTTTGAAATCATGAAGCAGAGTAGAGAACAATTATCTACCAAGTTTGATGAGAACAAGAAAGTCGTTGCTGAGTTGATTGGTGATGCCAGCAAGAAAATCAGAAATAGCGTTGCTGGTTATTTGACCCGCTTGATGAAGATAAAAGAAGAATACTAGTGACTGCCCCGGGGGTGAATGGTGATGGCAGAGGACAACAGTATATTCATCGGCAACAAACCGTTTATGAATTATGTGACTGGCGTCGTGATGCAGTTCACGACCAAGCAGGCTTCTGAGGTCACGATTAAAGCGCGTGGCAAGTTTATTTCTCGCGCTGTTGATGTTGCTGAAGTTTCTTCAAAGCGTTTCCTTGACAATAGCGTGGCCGTGAACGATATCAGGATTAATTCTGAGGAGTTCACGAACAATGAAGGCAGGCTGGTCCGTGTTTCTACAATAGAAATTGCGTTGAAAAAGACGTAAACTGTCTCGTCGAGGCTAATAGTAACGTTTTTATACCGTGAAGCTCTCTTTCTGTAAAAGTGGAAAAGGGGAAGGTACCTTGAAAAAAGGTGAATTACAGAGACTGCTTGCCATCGTTTTGTTAGTTGCATTAGTTGCTAGTGTGCCTGTTGCTGCTGAGCAAAATGCGTTATCTTCATTCTGGTCTTGGATTTCATCTTTCTTCTCAGGCTCTCCGACTGGCGGCCCGATTGTTGACTCTGATGGTGATGGAATAGACTCATCAACAGATAATTGTCCTGATGTGTATAATCCCGATCAAGTAAACATTGATGACGACAGTGCTGGTGATGCGTGCGACTCATTGTATGCGTTTTCTCCAGCAATAATTGCTCAAGGCGCCACGGTTACAGTCACGCTTGCAGGCAATTTTTCTTCTGATGC
>CAYSMN010000008.1:11190-12636 GCA_964432255.1 uncultured Methanosarcinales archaeon
AGTGCTCAATTGACTTTGGCAAGCAACACGTCCACGTATGTCTTGAACATGACGAGTGCTGTTGACCCTGAGGGCACGTTCACAGTCGCGTTTACAGAAGTACTCATTCCGCCGGGTACGTATGATGCAATTCTCTCAGTGACTGTTGATTCCGTCGGTCTTTCCGTGCAGGCGACAACAACCGTGATGTTGAGCCTGGCGCCGGTTGTCATACCTGCAGCACCTTTTTGCGGTGATGGTTTTATCTTGTTTCCTGAAATATGTGATCCACCTGGCTCTCCATTTGGGTGTCCTATTGGTTTGTGTAATCCGACGTGCACTGGGTGTTTGTTTATTCCGCCGTTGATTTGCGGTGATGGTTTGGTCGTGTTTCCTGAAGTTTGTGATCCGCCTGGTGCGCCTGGAATATGTGGGCCTGGTTTTGTTTGCAGTGCGTTTTGTGATTTGTGTGAGCCGACTTGCGGTGATGGTTTGGTCGTGTTTCCTGAAGATTGTGACCCGCCGGGAAGTCCATGTCCTGGTGGGGGGCTGTGCAGTGGAGTCTGTACTTGCCCGATAATTCTTCGGCGCGGTGGCGGCGGAGGAACTCAGGTGAAGCCTCCGGAGATATGTGTTTCTGGTCCTAAACAGTGTCCGGAAAGGGGTCAGCAGAGTAAATTAAATGCAGTTGCAGCTGCTGCTGCAGGCGCTGATGCTGTGGCTGGAGAACAGCACTCTGTGGCTGTTGGAGATGTTTCCAATTTGTGGTTGTGGAAGCTTGCGCCGGCAGATCAGAATACTGGACTGCTGATTTATGACATAGATGAGTATGGCAACAATATCCCGAGTCATAAAGCGTGCCAGGATCAGCGTCGTGGCAGCATGGACAATAGTCCTGCGTTTATGTCTGTGGAAACGTACACTGTGGAAGAGAATGGAGTGAGAAAGATTCGAAATCCTCCGGGTGATGCGCCTCAGGCTGATAAAGATGCATATTTGGAGGACAGGCAGGACTGGCTTGCACGGTTAGATCCGCTTACCATTCAGAAATACAATATTGATGTTGATCCCGCAAAGGCTGTTGATATTTGTGGTCCGTCTCCTGAAACGCCTGCTGGTCCTCATTTGGTTGTCAGCTCGGGAGCGCGTTGTGAGCGGTTTAACGGGCGTGTTACTGTTTATTGGGACAGGTATGGAATGCACGACCCAATCAAGCCTGAGGATTATTGGTTTATTTCCAAGACTGGTTTTGTTATGCAGGGGGAAAATATTGATTTGAAAGCATTAACAGGTCCTGGAGAAAAGGCAAGTCTTGATTCCGGTGATATTAAAGACGGCGTTGTTGATGGGCGTGTAAGGAAGTTCAAGCGTGATGATCGCTCTTTTAAAGATTCTGTTGTGAAAGAGTTCGCGGATAATGAAATATGGACGCTTGTTTTGAAAGTTTTTGGCGAGGACACTCTTGGA
>CAYSMN010000008.1:12736-23167 GCA_964432255.1 uncultured Methanosarcinales archaeon
GACACTCTTGGAAATAAGCAAATGGACGAGGTTGCGCTAACGCCTCAGGATTGTACAACCTGCCCTTCAGTTGTTGTTGATGGCACATCTTATGCAAACCCTTGTTGTATGGAAAATGTTAATGTTCCTTCAGGATGTTGTGAAAACAAGAACTTCTTGCAGGGCGCGCTTGTTCCTGCAAGGGTTGCTCAGTGCTGGCAGGGCTCGTGGACTTTGGGTGGCACAACCCAGAACAATTGTTTGAGCGGTGTTAACAAATGCGATATTGCTTCAGAGTCTTATCTGCGTGATGATACGCGCGCTGTTTACGACAAACTGGGCTTTGTGCCTACTGGCCAGCCTTGCGAAGTTCCAATTAATCCATTTGAGCAGGCTTTGGCTGGCACTGCTTTTGATGCTGCTGTGAACGCGTGCACGCCTCCTCCGCCCGAGTGTAAGGAGGGTGACAGCAGGCAGGTTGGTGACAGCAGGCAGTTTGGCGAGTGCACGCCCGATGTTTACGTTTGCAAAGCTCGTCGCTGGGTTTTGATGGAAAAGGGTGTTAGATCTGAGATTGAAGAATGCGATGGCAAGGATAATGATTGCAATGGCGAGATTGATGATACAATGGCTTGCGAGTGTACTCCCAGAGCTACTCAGCCTTGTGTTGCGGCCAAGTCTGATGCAGTTATGACTTGTGTTAACATGGGAGACCGTTTTGGCTGGAACAAGCGTGCTTGTAAAAAAGTTTGGGATGAGCTGGATGTGCCGGAGCCTGAGGTTGAAGTTGTTGAAACCGGGTCTGGCGCGTTTGCTATGAAGACTCGTGATGGGTTTGGAGTGCCTTGTGCGTCTGAAGTGTTCCCGTATTGCGTTATTTACAACAAGAAGACTGACGGTCCTGTCAGCGTGGTTAAGGAGTTTGGTGGAGTGATTGGCGGCATTACTGGCGCTGTTGTTCTGCCAAAGGGTTTTGAAGAATTGTACGCGTACGAGATTGATAATTGCGATCATGGCGATCTGGATGTTGCGGTTAATATTCCGCCTGTTGATGGCTTGGTTGCTGTGTACTCCACTGAGGAAGGTGAAGTTGTTTTGCCGAGTTCTCTTGGCGTTCAGCCTGAACTTTCAGGGTTTGATGTTCAGAGATTGTTTGATAAGGCAGAGATTCCAAGTGTTTCTTATGTTGATGTGAAGCAGGGTGCTGTGTTGTCTTCTGTTGCGCCGAGCATTTCTGCTCTTGGCATTTCTGCTGTATTTTCTGGTGCTATCGAGGGTGTTGCCGTGTCTGTGGAGACCGCTGATGTAAAAGTGAGGAATAATGCGCGTGTTGTTCTTGGTCAGCAGTTGAGGATGAAGTTTGAGAATATGGCTGGTGTTGTTGATGCCCGCATTAGTGCTCCGCTTGTTTTGAGCAAGGATGTTGATCCCAATAGTCTTGGGCTTTATGTTTACAAGGATGGCAGTTGGGAGTATGTTGGCGGTTCTGTTGAAGGCGAGAAGTTTGTTGTTGTGCTGAAAGATATCAGGCAGTATTTGGATAATGGCGGAATGACTTTCATGATTGCTGGGAGCAGGTGTGATGGGTGCAAACAGGCTTACTTGTTTACAGTGCGCGACGTTAACTCCCCTGTTTTAGTGGTGCTCGTCCATGGATTTTATAGTTCTCCGCGCAGGAGCATGGCTGCCTTGATCAAGGAGTTTGAGGACGAGAATGTGAACGTTGATGTCGCCATTTTCAGTTATTCCGGCATGCCTCCTGGAGAGGCTTCGGCTGCTCTTGCGGATAATTTGAGGATGAAGAATTATGAAAAGATTGTTTTCATAACTCACAGCCTTGGCGGTCTGATAGTCAGGAAGTTCTTGTATGAAGAGGGGCAGCGTGCTGACAGCCTGATTCCAAAGGTTGAGGCGTTGATAATGGCGGCTGTTCCTAATCAAGGCACGCCGGTTGCGGATAAGCTGTCGAATTTGTTTGATGTTTTCGCGAGGCTTTTGAAAGAGGAGGACAGTGCGCCTATTGCTGGCGTGCATAAAGAAACTCTTGAGTTGATAAGGGATGGACTGCCTTATCCTGTGCCGGATTCTGTCAAGGTTTTTGCGCTTGCAGGGACTAAGGACAGGCTTGGCATTGGCAAGCTTTTGGGTGTTCAGCCTCCTGATGACGCGATTGTTTCGTCTGAGAGTGTTAAACAGGTTGGCGGGAAGGTTTTGACGGACGAGTGCGTTGACGAGCTTTCCCAGTCTGTTGATCATTTCAGGATTAACAAGGCTCCTGAAAACAGGTATACATTGTTGTATTTCTTGCGCAGGCTGAGCAGTGCGTTCAGTGAGCGTGCTCCTCCGCAGATGTATGCTGCTCTGCGGTTTAAGGATTGCAAAAAGGGCGTGCTGCACATTTACGGCAGGTTAATGGATACGAGTGAGCTGCCTCCTCCTGTTGGTTGCGAGGAAAAAGCGTGCGGTGATGGTGTTTGCCAGTTGGAAGAGGTGTGCCCTGTTGACTGTCCTAAGCCTGCAATTCTTCAACCGTGTGTCTTGCTGTCAGCGGTGGTTTATGCGCTATTGTTGATTGCGATAGTTCTGACAGTTGTGTATGCGGTGAGGACTGAAAAGAAGAAGCAGAGCAGGACTTTGTTGTACACGATTTATGGCTTGACCGCTGCATCACTCATCATGTTCGTAATACATTACTTTGTTTGTGCAGCGCTCATCCCGGCAGCGTTAATAGTGTTCGGGTTAATCCTGCTTATCTTGTTTGTTGACTTGTTTGCGCGTTCAAATGGCAATATCAGGTGGCATTAGGATGGATTACAAGGCAGAGCTTGATGAAATCGGGAGGGATGTTGCACGTTTGACTGCTAGCCGGAATGAGTTAAGGACAACGATGGCTCGTATTGTTGAGGAGGGCTTTGCGGTTGATTTTCGAAAGCTGAAGAAGCCAACTCCGGAAAAAATAGAAGAGGCTAAAAGATATTCGAACTGGAAATTGCAAATGCTTCGTGGAAAGTATCATGTGATCGCGAAATTGGTACTCGCCGGTTCGGAGAGTGTGTTAAATGAATACAAAGATTTATTGAAGGGGGCGATGAGTGCTGAGTCTCCAAAAGTTCTGAAGAATATTGCTAAAAGTTTGAAAGAAAAGTATGAAATCGCGCAAAGAATAATTGCTGAGGAAATAGCCCTTCTTGAAACATGAATTTTAAGGATAGAATCCGATATATGCGTCTATGCTGTACGCGCCGCCTCCTAGAAAAATGAGTGCAATTGCGCAGAGCAATAGCATGAAGGGGTATTCCCAGCTTCCGCCGTCGTGGCTGATAAACTTCTGTTTCCAAACAAAAATGTGATAGCGCAATGCGCCAGTCATGACGAATAATGGCCCAAATGCGGCTATCTGTGTGAGGCAGCCGAAAAATACGCCGAGCCCGCCGAAGAACTCGCCTATCGAGACCAAAAGCCCAATAAGTGTAGGCAGTCCTAATTTTTTTGCCCACGCTGCCGGATTTTTTATTTTCGTCCAGCCGTGTGCAATGAACACGGTGCCTAGTCCTAGGCGTAGAACCAATAATCCGATGTCTTGCAGTCCTGATATGAGCATGGGGAGAATAATTCAAGCGTAATTTAAGTATCTTACGGTCGCGCTGTATATACGATTGCCGGTGGAATATTTTTTAGGACTGTCTTCTTGCTGACGTGCTTGAATTGTTCTTTGATGTATTTTTCACTTAAGGGCGAATAGTGGAATTGTATGTATGCGTGTTTGCTGATTTTTTTTATCTGCGCGAGAATCTTTCTATGGTCGTTTTTTGTGAAGTTTGTTAGTGGAAGCCCGCTTATAACATAGTCTGCTGTGCTGACGTGTTTTGAAAGCTGTAATGCGTCTCCGTTGATAACGGTCAATCGGGAGTCCTGGATAGCACTTAACTCCTCGCAAAAGTTTTTGTTAAGTTCGAGCACGGTGAGCCGTGCGTCTTTTCTCATTCCTTTTAGTATTAAATGAGTGAACGCTCCAGTTCCCGGTCCCAGCTCAACAATCTGTTTAGCTTTAGAGAAGTCAACAGGTGCCAGCATTGCTTTTGCCAGATCAGGGCTGCTGGGAACTATCGCTCCGGTTCTGCGCGGATGGAATACGAATTGTTTGATGAATTTCCACATACGAAGCCAAAGTTTTTTAACCTCTTATTAAGTTTTGTGAATAGCATGGGCCTGTAGTCTAACGGATAGGATAAGAGGCTTCGGTCAGGAGCTGCTGTGAAGGCAACTGAGCTAACTCTTGCGGTGACACCTCTTGGTCTGGGTTCGAATCCCAGCAGGCCCGTAGAATGAACAAATCCACAATTGGTCTCTTATTGTTGCGCATCGGATTAGGCGGTGTTTTCCTCTGGTTTGGAATTGACAAGTTCGTTCATCCGGCCATCTGGGCAAACTATATTCCGCAGTGGTTTCCCATGTTAATTCCGATGTCAACGTTTATCTTATTGTTGGGAGTTGTTGAAACAATCGTTGGCGCGTTAGTGCTTTTTGGTTTGTTCACAAAATATGCGGCGGCCGTTTCTGCTTTAATGCTTATTCCAATCATCATTTCTCTTGGTTATAACGAGATTGGAGTGCGTGATTTTGGCTTGTTTATGCTCGCTCTTGGTCTTGCGTTCCTGGGCGCTGGAAAGTATAGTCTCGACGCGAAATGGCGCAAAGTTTAAGTAAGGGTGAGCGTTAAACTGTAATAGGGTGGTTTTAATGAAAAAAACAGCATTGCTCGTTTTATTGTTGTTCTTAGTTTCGTGTGCTCCGCGGGAGCCCGTGCAGCCGGTTGTACAGCAGGTGGTTGTTCCTCCTGTTGAGCTTGTTGTTCAGCAAACGGTTGTTCCTCCTGTTGTTCAGAAGGACTCTGAGGTTGTTGTGAATCCTTCTGACACGATTGAGAAAATCGAGATTAAGGCTGAATCTGGTGATCCAAAAACCGTTAATGTTGACATTGTTGGTTTCAGGTATGAGCCTGCTCAAGTTAAAGTTAAGGTTGGCGATACTGTTGTTTGGACTCAGGTTGACGAAATTAAGCATACTGTAACTATCGTATCCGGCCCTGAGACTTTTGATTCTGGGCTGTTAAAAGCTGGTCAGACGTTTAGTCATACGTTTACAATTCCAGGAGAGTATAGTTATAAGTGCACTCCGCATCCGAATATGCGCGGTAAAGTTATTGTTGAATGATTGGGGGGATTTTTATGAAAAGATTTTTAGTATTATTGGCGGTTTTGTTAGTTCTTGTTGCCTGTCAGCCTGCGGTAAAGCCAGCAGAGCCAGCGCCCATTGAACCAGCACCTGTTGAAGCTGTTCCAGAGCCTGTTATTGAGGCAGCGCCTGAGCCAGTGGCAACGGTTGTTGCAACTGCGTCGCCTGAGCCGGTTGTTGAAGCTGCGCCAGTGCCGGAAGGAAACACGATTGAAGTCTCTATTGAAAAGATGGCTTTCTCTCAGGAAACTGTTACTATAAAGAAGGGCGACACGGTAGTGTGGACGCAGAATGATGCAACGCCGCACACTGTGACGGTTACGCAGGGTCCGGCTTCGGACAGGTTCGACTCTAATGTATTGCGTCAAGGCCAGACTTTCAGCCATACCTTTGACATACCGGGAACGTATTATTACAAGTGCTCTTTGCACCCGAAAATGCGTGGCAAAATCGTGGTTGAATAGGAAGATTTAAAACTTAACTTTATTTTTTTATTATTATGAAGTTTCACATTTCCCGCTGGAGGTACTGGTGGGGTTATGTTGTTGTCTTTCTTCTGGTTATGCTTGCTATTTGGTTCACCGACCGTGCTGCTGATGCGCCTGCGTGGATAATAGGGTCGCTTGCAGTGGTGTTGTTCATCGTTCTGGAAATCGTTATTCGTCTTGAGCGGATAGTAGTTGGTGATTCGGAGATAGAGCTTAGGAAAGGCATCCTTTCAAAGAGTATCATTAGGATTTCTCTTAATAAGGTTTCAAATGTTTCAATCAGTCAGTCAGTGCTTCAGCGTATTCTGCGTTATGGTGATGTGGAGATTGACACGCCTGGCGGTCCTACTGCGGAAATCGTTTTGAAAGGCTTTGAGGAAGCTGGAAAGATTGAGCGTTTGGTGTCTGAGCGTATTCACAAGGTGCATGAAGCTCACGAGCATCACAAGGGGGTGCATGCTGGTCCATGAGCTTGCACACGTTTTTCAAATATTTGTTTGATTTGGCGTTGACCGTTTTTTGGATTTGGGTTCCTATGTTTCAGCTGGGTTTGAAGGATTCAAAATACGCTGCTGCTATTTGGGTTGTTGACATTCTCACGCTGTCTGTAATGATTTATTTCTTGCACAAGAAAGGCGCGCACTCGTTATTGGTAAATTCTCGATAAATTCTGCGAATTCGTAAGCCTTAAATAGCACCACAAGCGCGCAGGAGTCTCTTTAGAGGTGAGTGAAGAAATGACGAAAATTATAGAGACAAGCATAGATGATTTTGTGAAGAAGGTTGAGCCTGTGCACGTTTTGCGTTTGCACAGCAGTGTGGCGAAGGCAAACGCGGCTGTTGTTGAGGACAAGTGTGCCATGTTTTCAGGCCAGTTGTTGCGTAATGCTCAAGATTTGGGAGAATTTTACCGTGCGACCACTATGATTTTGCGCGGTTTGCTTGAACATGCAGGTTCTTATGGCGCAACGCGTTTCTTCCTGCAGTATCATGTTGGGAGAAAAGGTATTGTTGTTGCTTATCATGATGAGAGCGCATTGTTCAATAAACTTGGCTTTGTCGATGCTGTTCGTTCATCTGACCATCCTGGCCTCATCGTTGTGCGTACTTTTGCTGATGAGATTGGTGTTGATGTTAAAAAGATGAGAATTGGCTGTGCAAAATATTTTGAGTTGGATGTTGCAATGCCGAAAAAGTACGAAGCGTCAGCACCGGTCTAGTGGCGTCATGTCTTTTCCGCAGTGTTTTTCCCTCTTTTTTGATTCGAATCCGCACATTAGGCATTGGTATTCCATTATGTTCAGAAATCGTTTTTGGTTTAAGAATTTTTAGCTAGTTCATAGAAAAACGATAGCCGAGTGGTGAAGGGCGTGGCTGTTCTTGGGGCAGTGCTGGAAACAATTGTGCACGATGCTCCAATACATACTTCTTTACTTTCTGCGCTCCTTCTAGCGTGAATGACATTTGACTCTTATCGTGCACATCTTTAGTGTTCCAGACAATGCTTTCTAGTTCCAGATGGTTTTCGACGCCGTCTGGCGGTGGAGGCAAAGGAGAAACTGCGAGTCCTTTTGTAAGTGCTTCGAGATCCTCGTCAACTTCAGACAGGGTTT
Source organism: uncultured Methanosarcinales archaeon (assembly GCA_964432255.1). Classification (GTDB taxonomy): domain Archaea; phylum Nanobdellota; class Nanobdellia; order Woesearchaeales; family ARS49; genus CABMGU01. The sequence continues at coordinate 20,052 of CAYSMN010000008.1, forward strand.
CGTATGATTTTGGTGTAAAAAGAAACTGTCCAGGGCCGTGTGGGACTACTTGGTATGCGACGCGTGCCCAATAAATGTCTTTTCCATCAGCAAGTTGTGCTGTTACTGTTATGTTTGCTGGTTGCTGTGTCATTCACCCACCTAAGCTGAAGCGCCTTTGTGGTTATATTTAAGTTTTACGCTATGCTTTTTATACTCCGGCAGATGCTCTCGTCGTATGAAGCTTCGCCAAAAGCCTGATGATTTTGTCGTGGAGGAATTGCCTTCTCACGAGTGGAAAAAGTCTGGAAAATACCCGATTTATAAAGTCAGTAAAGTCGGCATGACTACTTTTGCCGCCGAGAAAGTATTGGCCACTCATTGCAATGTTCCTTTCAAGAAGATTGGTTTTTCTGGTTTGAAGGACACTCATGCGAGAACAGCGCAATATTTTTCTGTTGAGATTGATAATCCTGATTGCGGCAATTTCAAAGAGCAGCACGTTACTTCAGAATTAATTGGTTTTCTTGATGAGCCTTTGCGCACTGGTGATTTGAAGGGCAACAAGTTCGTGATTGTTGTTCGTGACTTGTATGATGATCAGGTGGAAAAGGCCAAGCGTAATTTATCGCAAGTTCAGGAGGGTGTTCCGAATTATTTTGACAGCCAGCGCTTTGGAAGCTTGAAGGGCGTGCAGGGTTTTATCGCGAAGGACGTATTGCGCGGCAAGTACGAGCAGGCTGTGCAGAAGATCGTTATTGCTACTACTCGTCATCAGAAGGCGAAGATTCGCGGAGTGAGAAAGTTTATCAAGGCGAACTGGGGCGAGTGGGCGCTGTGTCTTGACGAGATTAAGAAGGCGGAGATTGAGCGTACTGTTGAGGGTACTGTTGTCCGGCATCTTGTTGAGTTTCCCGGCGACTTTAAAGGCGCGTTTGAAAGAACGTTCAAAGGAATTCGGGAAATATTTTTCTCAGCTTACCAGTCTTTTATCTGGAATGAGTGCATAAAAAAGGTTGTCAGGCAGAACAGCAAGGAAGTGTTTAGTGTTGACTATGAGGCGGGAAAATTGGTCTTCCCGCGTAAGTGGAATCCTGATGCGAAACTGGCAACGTTTCCGTTGGTTGCAGTTGATATGAAAGCTCCTGAAGATCGGATGAAACTAATCAATGAAGTCTTGAAGATGGAAGGAATGCAGTTGCCCGAATTCTTGACCGAGCAGCACATTTTTGTCGCGCGTGAGAGAGAAGTTGTGCTGAAGCCTCAAGGTCTTGTTGTTTATCCTGCTGAGGATGATGAGTTGAACGAGCACAGGAAAAAAGTAAAAATAGAATTCACGTTGTCAAAGGGCAGTTATGCGACGATTATTCTGAAGGCGTTGTTTGAGCTGTGATTTTTAATTACGGTTTTATTGCTGACAGCGTCAATAATCCACAATACTGATTTCTTTCAGTTTTTTGTAATCTGCATCGAACGTAGCGATAAAAGTAGCGTCCAGTTCTTCTGCTGCCGCAGCGTTCGTGCAGTCCGTGAAACTTAGTTTTTGCGTTTCTCTGAATATTTTCCACGCTTCATTAAAGATTGGTTCGGTGATTTTCGCTACGTGAAATGATTGTAGCAGTGCATTTCCAAGTTCTGCTGCTGTTTTTCTGCCGGATTTGATGCTGGTAACCGTAACTGCCTCGTCAAAGATGTAGTCTGTTATGAAGGACGGGCCGTAAACACCCTGTTCTATTTTTTTCAGGACTTTTATTGCTCTTTCGTGGCAGGAGTCTTTATTATTCCAGTAAGCAACCAGAATGTTGGTATCAACTAGTATCACGAGTACAGCACCTTGTCAATTTCCTGGCTTGTTTGCTCTGTTCCTTTTCCCCAGCTTTTCGGTTTGAAGCTTAGGAAGCTTTTCTTCTCTGCTTGTTCTTCGAGCCAGTGCTTCATTGCCAGAGTTATTGCTTGGCCTACATTCAGCCTGCTCTTAACGGCTTTTGCCTTGAAAGCCCTGAAGACTTGCTCGTTCACATCGCGTACGCTTAACTGCATAAAAGTCATACATGTGTGACATGTATATAAATGTTGCGTTGTGTGTGGGCAAAAGTTGGAAGATTTCCATGTTTTGTTGGAAGATTTTCAGAATTTAGCGGAAAAGCGGAAAATTATGGTTTTTTGACTGCTCTTGCTGTTGATTTTGAGTTGTGCATGTACACTTCTGCTGAAGCACCGTAGACTGCCATTCCGTTTGTATCTCCTCTTCTTCTTATTTCAACATTTGTTAGAATTATTTCCAGTTTGTCAGAGGGAGCAAGTGATGGTGCTTCTTTTTTCAATTTGTCTCTCGCAAGTTCTTTTGCCATGCTAGGCACATCACTGTCTGTAACTGCCGCGTCAAGCGGAACGCGTACTTCTACTTCTAATGTTTTGTAAATATCCGTTCCCATTGGCGCGTACGTGTCAGAAAATCTTACATCCATTGTTCACTCACCCGGATGCAAGCCGTCTGGATGCTATTTAAAGATTGTGACACAGTTGGTTGTCCCAGCTGATACTATAATAAATGCATTGTGAGCAGTAAGCTTTTTAAATACGATTCTCAAATAGCATACCGGGTTAAAAGGGGAGACTGTGGAAGAAGATAGTGCGCTGAAACATATTACTATATTAATGGCTTTTCTAGGTCTGGTTATCGGCATTTTGTTCCTTTCTTTCTCAGCGCTTAAAGGCGGTCCGACTGGCGCGCCTGTTCTTCCGCAGGTGATTTGTGGTGACGGCATATTTGATGTTGGTTTAGAAGGCTGTGATGACGGCAATCTTGTGAATGGTGATGGGTGTAGTGCTTTTTGTGAGATCGAGTCGTGCAATAATGGTGCTCTAAACGGTCCGCCTGAGTTTTGCGATGAAACCGCTGGCGTTGCTCCCGCAGACGGGTGCTTGTTTGGTGAAGCCTGTTTGAGAATTGGTGTTACTGCGTGCAGCAGGTGCTGTCCTGATGGCGATGGCGACCAGTTCTGTTTCCTTGAAGACTGCAATGATGCAAATCCGGGCATTAATCCAGGCGCTCCAGAGCTTTGTGATGGTGTTGACAATAATTGTGTTGGCGGTGTTGATGAGGGTTTTGATGGTGATTTTGATGGTTTTACGAC
>CAYSMN010000009.1:0-20708 GCA_964432255.1 uncultured Methanosarcinales archaeon
TAAAAGTAGAACTTCCGGAAGATTTCAAAAAAATACAACACCTTTTCCAACAATGTATCAAGACAAAAATCGACCAGCTCAAAAACTACGGCATCAAAGGAGCATTTATGAGCAAAAAGGACCTCCTGCAGTTACAAGCACAACTCCATGCCAAACTTTCTTCAGGAGAAAGAGACTTCGAAGCCATGAAAGCAATCAGCATACTGGCTGAAATAATAAAAGCACACCATGCGCTTGAATTATTGGAAACACAGGGTGTTGCTCCGCTCAACAAATACCTCACAGGATTATACGAACAGGCAGAAAGCAGCAAAACCAAAGCAGTTAAGAATCTAACAGCAGACCTGGCTTTCAAAAGCGCATACATACTAGCACAAAAACTTCTTGAGAACAAAGTTGAACACCCAAAAGTAAATGCACTCGTTGACTTCGTCGTAAAAGAAATACAACAAAACAAAATGGTGAAGATAATACTGTTTACCCAATACAGAGACACAGCAGTTGTACTATCAGAAGAACTAAAAAAACAACAGGGAGCGCTCGCACAAATATTTGTAGGACAAGCCAAAAAAAAAGGCACAGGACTAAGCCAAAAACAACAAGCCGAGATGCTTGACCAGTTCAGAGACGGCTTGTTCAACATTCTGATTGCGACCAGCGTTGCGGAAGAAGGACTTGACATCCCAAAAGTGGATTTGGTCATTTTCTACGAGCCGATTCCCAGCGCCATACGGCACATACAAAGAAGAGGAAGAACGGGCAGACAAGAAAAAGGAAGAGTAGCAATCTTCATGACAAAGGCAACACGAGACGAAGCATACAGCTGGAGCGCAAAACACAAAGAAAACAGAATGGTGCACGTGCTTGAAAGCATGCGCAAAGAACTAACGCTAAAATTGGCGCCAAAACAGCCAACACTTGCGAATTATGATAATAATGTCAAGATATTTGCTGACTACCGGGAAAAAACAACAGGCACAGTAAAAGAATTAGTTGAACTTGGAGTCAACATAAAATTAGACATGCTACACGTGGCAGACTACGTCTTAAGCGAACGAGTAGGAGTTGAGTTAAAAACCGCAGAAGATTTTGTGGCGAGCATAATTGACGGAAGACTGCTTGAACAGCTAAAAGCTCTCAAGCAAGGATATGGACGACCATTGATAATAATACAAGGAACACGAGACTTGTACACCATAAGAAACGTGCACCCAAATGCTATCAGAGGAATGCTGGCAACAATCGCAGTCAGCTACGGCATTCCGATTCTTTATACAAAAGACGAAAAAGACAGCGCGGCATTACTGCTGGCAATTGCAAAAAGAGAACAAGAAGAAACAAAAAAAGACTTCTCACCACATGCAGACAGAAAACCCGCGACGCTCAAAGAACAACAGGAATACATAGTTAGCGCACTGCCATCAGTCGGACCAAATCTGGCACGAGAATTGCTCAAACACTTCGGAAGCGTACAAGCCATATTCATGTCATCAGAAAGTGGGCTGCAAAAAGTCTCAGGCGTAGGAGAAAAAATAGCACGAGCGATAAAAGAACTGGCAACAGAGCCGTACAATTAAAACTTCATCTTATTCAATCTTTCAATTCTTGCATTTGTTGGCGGGTGGGTTGAGAACAAAGAAACCAAACCACCAGCAGTAAACGGATTAACAATAAACAACGAGCTTGTTGTCGGATTGCCAAAACGCAAAGGCTTTGCCTTGCAGCCATGCTCTAACTTATTCAAAGCAGTTGCAAGGCCAGAGCCGTCTTTCAGCGTGTGAGCGCCGGTTTCATCCGCCAGATATTCTCTTGAACGAGAAATTGCCAATTGGATAAGCACGGCAACAATTGGAGTGACTATAATCATCAAAATAGCAGCTATCGGGTGAACACCACGATCACGATCATTGCCCATACCAGTCCACAAAGCCATACGAGCAACAAAAGAAAGAACAGCAGCCAAAGTTGCTGCAATAGTTGTAACGAGCATATCCCTATTTTTAACATGGGAGAGTTCGTGCGCTAAAACACCCCTAAGCTCGTGATCATTCAATAGTTTTAGAATGCCTTCTGTGCACGCAACTACGGCTTTCTTGTGGGAAGGGCCAGTCGCAAATGCATTTGGAGTCTCGGTCGGCACAATATATAGAGCAGGCTTTGGCAAGCCAATCTTATGAGCAAGCTCCTCAACCATCTTATGCAAATGAGGATAATCCTTTTTAGAAGCGGGACGGGCGCGATACATCATGAGAACTAACTTGTGCGACCAGAAAAACATGCCAAAATTCATAACAACAGCCAAAACCAAACCAATAATCAGGCCATTATTGCCACCCACCAAATAACTTATGGCTAAAACTAAACCAGACAGAACACCAAGCAATAACACCGTCTTAATCTGATTCCACATTCATTCCACCCAAAACTGTTCTTCCAATCTGCATTTATAAAGGTTATGGACTTGCATTCGCAAAACTTAAAAAACAATAGACATGACAGCACAAATATGAAAAAAATAATGCTAATAATCACGTTCCTGCTCCTTGTGGCATGCAAGCTACCAATGGAGCAGACAAATGAAACTGTTACAAATATTACCACAAACGACACCACGGCACAGCCGCTTCTTTCACTATCAGAAGTTCTCGACGAATTTGATGTGCTTGATGCGGATTTGAACACTTCATGGAAAAAAGAAGAACTCCCTAAAAACATGATACCACCCCTGGCTGTTGAAGCGTGGACAAAACGACTCAAACTACTTGAAGACTTAACAGAAAAAGACAGCCCTGCACGCAAACTCGTACAAGCACGACTTGAAATGCTCCGATCACAAGTCGCGTACTACCTCGGCGCAGAAATCGGAGAAAAAGGAACCGTACCTCTCAAAGAAGAAAACAATGAGTTCACTCCAGGATTAGTCGCGTGTGAAAACGCTAATGATATCGAAAAAGCCACCAAACTCTACGCATTGTCACTCAAACACTACCTAAAATTCGTAGGACATATGGACATTATACTCCAGTACAACGCAGAAGCCAGGCAAAAAATAGGCATTGACGAGAACAAAATAGCATTTTACTCGGCACCATTCAATTTTGGGCAGAAGAAACTTGACGCCATAAAAACAGCAGTCGAAGACCAGTGCGATTACGTCATCACGCTTGAAGATACGACGTAAGACCTTCTATATGCCTCAGTTTTGTCTTGAACAGAAACTCACGCAGCTTATTGTTGATTTTCACACCATGCCGCTGCAAATCAACTGACAATGAATGATACAACTTTTTTCCTTCCTCGTCGAGGTCAGTCAACAATACGACCTCTCTTTCAGTTGACGCGATATTTTCAACCACAGTAAACAACGGCCCTTTCAAAGAAAAAATGCGCTCAACGCCAAGCTCCTCCAATGCTCTCACGTCTTTTAAACCCTCTACAACAACGAGCAATCTCTTACGCTTAATCTCGTCCAACAATTCCCGAATCTGCTCGGCCTCTTCCACCACTGGACACCCATGAGGAGAAGTTATATAAATTCTCGGTGAATGGACGATAATGGGGATGGCAGACTATCAAAAAATACACATCAGCACTTTGCTGAAATATTATAAACGGCCTGAAATACAACAAGCGCTCGTAAACGCAGCAGACCAAAGAGAAGTAGCAGTAAGCTACGGCGGCACAGGATACGGCAAAAGGCCGGATGTATTACAGTACCCAAAAGACGTTCTTGAAGCAGTCAAACAAGGGGCAACAAGCTTCCACTGCAGCGAAGAATTATGGAAAAATCCATTACAAATAGTTACAGGAATGAGGCCGGAAGAGCTCAACGAGCTCCGCCACGGGTGGGATTTGATATTAGACATTGACTGCCCAGAACTAGAATATTCCAAACTCGCTGCAGATTTGCTCGTGCAAGCATTGCGACACCATGGCGTACAGCACATGTCAGTCAAGTTTTCTGGCAATCATGGCTTTCACATCGGAGTGCCATTTGAAGCATTCCCAGAGACAGTAAATGGAAAGCCAATCAAGGATTTGTTCCCCGACGGACCGCGAAAAATAGCGGCCTATCTCCAGGCAATGATAAAAGAACCGCTGGCGCAACGATTACTGCAAAAAGACACACCGCCAAAAATAGCTGAAAAAATCAAAAAACCACTCAGCGACATCGTCAAAAACGGACAACTCGATGCTTTCGCTGTGCTTTCGATTGATACTATACTCATTTCAACCCGACACTTGTATAGAATGCCTTACTCGATGAATGAGAAATCCGGACTGATAAGCGTGGTTATCAAGCCTGAAGAAATACTGGCATTTGACAAAAAAGACGCGCTGCCAGAGAAAGTTATGCCGAAAATGGCATATTTGGAAAGAAATAACATAATCCCCGGAGAGGCGAAAAAACTCATCGTGCAAGCATTAGACTATAAGACTTCACAGGAAACACCAGCAGAACTCAAAGCATTAACAGAGAAAAAAGAGTTTGAGCCGGTAACGGACGCAGTGCCAGAACAATATTTCCCGCCGTGCATACAATTAATAACACAAGGCTTGAAAGACGGCAGGAAGAGGGCATTGTTTATTCTGATTAATTTTCTATCATCATGCGGCTGGCCATACGACAGAATCGAGAACTATCTAAATGAGTGGAACAAGAAGAACGCAGAGCCTCTGAGAGAAGTATTGATACAAGGACAGTTAAGATATCATAAGATGATGAAAAAAAGAGTTTTGCCGCCAAACTGCGACAACAAAGCATACATGGTAGACTTAGGAGTATGCAAACCAGACGGATTCTGCCCCAAAATCAAAAATCCAGCCAATTACGCAATAGCAAAACAAAGAATGATGGCGAGAATGGCGGAAAAAGGCACAAAGAAGAATAAGACGACGGAATAGATATCTTTATAAACAACCCCTATTGACGACAAGTAATCTGACGAGCCTGAGAAGGAAATCCCAGTACAGTCAGTGCGAACGCACTACCTGTTTCTAAGGAGGATTTCCGCAAAAGGCTTTTTGTCGGTCTAACACGGTTAAGGGCATCGTGTTGAACACACTTACACCCACATAGAGGAGTCTATGCCAAGAATAAGAACACCACGACAAGGAAGCATGCAGTATTGGCCGCGAAGCAGAGCGGCAGACATAGTTGCACATATCAGAACGTGGTCGGCAAGCAAAGACTCAAAACTCCTCGGATTTCCAGCTTACAAGGTCGGCATGACCCACGTCATTCTCACCGACAACAAGCCAACAAGCTTGACAAAAAATGACGACATTCAGGTCCCGGTGACCGTCCTCGAATGTCCTCCGGTGAAGGTCGCCGCAATCATGCTATACTCGCAAGACGCGTACGGCCTGCATTGCACCGGCCAGATCACCACAGACAAACTCGACAAAGAAGTTTCTCGTTCTATCATTCTTCCCAAAAAACAACCAAAACAACCAGACACAAAAAACATCAGTGACGTCAGAGTATTAGTCTACACACAACCAAAAAATACGATGATCGGAAAGAAAAAACCAGAATTATTGGAATTAGGAATCGGCGGCAACAAACCAGAAGACAAACTGGCATTCGCGCAGGGAATTCTGGGCAAAGAAATCAAAATAACAGACGTGTTCACAGAGGGACAACTCGTCGATACCACAAGTGTCACCAAAGGCAAAGGATACCAAGGACCAGTCAAACGATTCGGAATCGCAATACGAGCACACAAAAGCGAGAAAACAAAAAGAGGACCCGGAAGCCTCGGACCATGGCACGGCTTCAAAGGATACAGAGTGGCACACGCCGGACAAATGGGATTCCAACAAAGAACAGAATACAACAAACACATCATAAAAATTGCCGACGATGCAACAAAAATCAACGTCAAAGGCGGATTCTTGAGATACGGCCTGGTAAAAAACCAATACGCACTTCTCAGAGGAAGCATCGGCGGCGCATCGAAAAGACTTGTAACTCTCACAATACCACGAAGGCCATGGCCAAAACACCAGAAAGAAGCGCCAACCATCGTGTACACAAGCTTAACAGCAAAACAGTAAAATGGAAATAAAAATACTCAGCGCGGACAACAAGGAAACAGGCAAACAAAAAATGCCTGCACAGTTTGATGAAATTATCAGACCAGACCTCATCAAACGCGCAGTCGAAGCAATCCAAGGAAACAAAAGACAGCAATACGGCTCAGACCCACGCGCAGGAAAGAAAGCAGCAGCACGATTAAGCAGACGAAGACGCGACTACAAAGGAGCATATGGAAAAGGACTCAGCAGAGTGCCACGAAAAACATTAACGAGGCGAGGAATGCAAATGATTTGGGTAGGCGCGTTCGCACCAGGAACAGTCAAAGGACGCAGAGCATTCCCACCAACATCAGAAAGAATATTCGCACAAAAAATCAATGACAAAGAAAGAAAAAAAGCGATCAGAAGCGCGCTCGCCGCAACCATGGACAAAAAAGCCGTCGAACAACGCGGCCACAAAATTCCAGCAAATTACCCATTCATACTCACATCAGATTTTGAAAAAATCACAAAAGCAAAAGACGTCGTCAAAACACTAACTGCGCTCGGACTCGAAGCAGAACTCGAAAGAGGAGCAGCAAAACACGTAAGAGCCGGCAAAGGAAAAATGAGAGGCAGACGCTACAAAACATCAAAAGGACCGCTGCTCGTCTTCAGCGAAAAATGCAATGCTTTCAGAGCGGCACAAAACGTGCCCGGCATTGACGTTGTTGAAGTAAACAGAGTAAACGCAGAACTCCTCGCGCCAGGCACGCACGCAGGAAGATTGACATTATTCACACAATCAGCAATACAAAAACTCGACAAAGAAAAACTCTTCATGTAAAATGGAACAAGTCATCAAATACCCACTGGCAACGGAAAAAAGCATCAGATTGATGGAATCACAGAACAAGCTAGTCTTCGTGGTAGACAAAAAAGCAACTAAACAGGACATCAAAAAAGCAATTGAAACGATGTTCAAAGCAAAAGTCACAAGCGTAAACACACTCCACGCAGTAACCGGAGAAAAAAGAGCCTACATCACGTTCGCAAAAGAAACACCGGCGATTGACATTGCCACAAGTCTGGGGATAATGTAGATGGGAAAATCACTCATACAACAAGCACGAGGAAAAGGCGGACCGGTATACCGCGCAAAAAGCTTTGCCTACGCAGGAGACGCCAAACTGCGCTCAGAGCCAGCATCACTAGTCCGAGGAACAGTCACTGACATCATCAAATGCCCAGGACACACCGCACCACTAATGGAAGTTAAGTACGAAGACGGCGTTGAAGCTCTCATACCTGCTCCAGAATTTATCAGAGTAGGAGACATTGTACAGACAGGACCCGGAAGCGAGATTGCAGCCGGCAATGCGCTCCAACTCAAAGACATCCCCGAAGGAACACCAATCTATAACATCGAATTGCAGCCAGGAGACGGCGGCAAATTCTGCAGAACAGGCGGCTCAGCAGCACGAGTACTGGCTAAAACCGATCGTTATGCTACAATAGAACTTCCAAGCAAGAAAGAAAAACTATTCCCACTCAAGTGCAGAGCCTGCATTGGAATAGTTGCGGGGAGCGGCAGATTAGAAAAGCCAATGCTCAAAGCAGGCGTAAAACACTTCAGAAAAAGAATGACAAACAAACGCTGGCCCAACCCGAGCGCGGCAGCACAAAACGCAGTCGACCACCCATACGGAAACAAGCGCACCAGCAGAAAAGCAAAGAACAAATCGGTCGGCCACTTCGCGCCGCCCGGCAGAAAAGTCGGAAAACTGTGGCCACGACAAACTGGAAGGCACAAGTGATGAAACATGGCTAAAGAATACTTTTACCGCGGAAAAAACATCAGTGAGCTCGTGAAAATGAGCATTGAAGACTTTGCAAAACTAGCTCCAGCCCGAGAGCGCAGAAAAATCAAGCGCGGCTTCACAGAAATAGAGAAAAAACTCTTGGTAGACATCAAATCAAACTCAAAAGACATCAAAACGCATGCCCGAGACATGGTAATCATACCAGAAATGATCGGAAAAACCATCAAAGTCTACAATGGCAAAGAATGGATAATGGTCATGATTGAAGCAGAAATGCTCGCCCATCGATTGGGAGAGTTTTCATTGACCCGCAAACAGGTTAAACACAGCGCGCCAGGAATCGGAGCAACCAGAAGCAGCGCATCACTCTCGGTGAGATAAATGGCATACGCATACTCAACACAACCAACAGAAAACAGCGCAAAAGCAGTCGGCTTAGCCCTGCCCATCTCACGCAAACAATGCGTCAACATCTGCAACACGCTCCGCGGCATGAACGTGCAAAAAGCCAAGAAACTACTTGAGCAAGTCATGGCCAAGAAAAAAGCGATATCGTACAGCGTCTACAACTGGAACACAGGACACAAAGCAGGCATGGGACCAGGAAGCTATCCGGTCACCGCGTGCAAAAACATCCTCGACATACTCAAAAGCGCAGAAGCAAACGCGCAGTTCAAAGGACTCAGCACTGGCAATTTGATAATCAGGACTGCCAGCGCGCAAAAAGGACCAAGCACATACCACTTCGGCAGACAACGAAGAAAAGCAAAACGCGCACACATAGAGCTAATACTGGAAGAAGTCAAAGAGGCAAAGACGAACAAAACTCGTAAAGACTCAGAGGCCAAAAAATGATTGAACGCAAATTCATCGCTGAAAGATTGAAGGAGTACCAAATTCAAGAATTCATCTCAGCGACCTTGAAGAACGTCGGCCACTCGCACACCAAATTGATAAGAACCCCATTGGGAGAAAAAGTTGTCATTTACGCAAGCAGGCCTGGATTAGTTGTCGGCAGAAAAGGAGAGAACATCAAGAAGTTAACAAACACGCTCAAGAAGAAGTTTAATTTGGAAAACCCGCAGATAGAAATAGCGGAAGTTGAACAGCCAAACCTCGACGCGCAAATCGTTGCAGAAAGGATAGCAAGCACGATTGAAAGATTTGGAATTCAGAAATTCAAGGCAATCGGCCACAAAACAATGATGGACGTCATGAACGCAGGCGCGCTCGGCATCGAGATTTTGATATCTGGAAAAGTCCCAAGCCAGAGAGCCAAGACGTGGCGGTTCTACAACGGCTACCTCAAAAAATGCGGCAACATCGCAGTTGAAGGCGTCAAACGCGCACAAGCAGTCTCCATAATGAAAACCGGAGAGATTGGAGTGCAAGTTGCCATCATGCCGCCAAACATCAAACTCCCAGACGACATCGAAGTCGGCAAGAAAGAAGCGCCGGCAGAGAAACCAGCTGAAAAAAAGGAAGAAAAAACAGCTGAGAAGGAGCACAAGAAATGAAAATCAAAGAATTACGCACACTGGGCGACACAGAACTCAAACAAAAAATGACAGAGTTATACAAAGAACTCATGAAAGACAACGCCCAAGTGGCGACAGGCACGATTCCGAAAAACCCGGGCAAGCTCAGGCTTGCAAAGAAAACAATCGCGCGAATCAACATGATACTCGCACAAAAGGCTTCGCCAGCACAAGCTGACGGCGCCTTGAAGGAGGCCAAGAAACAAGTATGACTGTGTGCGTAACTTGCGGCTTGCCAAAAGAGCTATGCGTTTGCGAAAGCATTGCCAAGGAAAGCCAAAAAATAATCGTGCGAACTGAGGCAAAAAAGTTCAACAAGATGTACACGATCATTGAGGGGATCGATTCCAAGGAAATCGATCTCGACCAGCTCGCCAAAAAACTCAAGGCGAAACTGGCCTGCGGCGGCACGACCAAAGAAGGCAAAATCGAGCTGCAGGGAGAACACAAACAGAAAGCGAAGCAAATCCTCATCGAAGCAGGATTTGCGCCAGAAACAATCATAGTAAAGTAGCATGAGTACAAACGTTATTCATGCTGAATGGGTCGGCAAACACGCGAAAATCGTAACAGCCACCAACAAAAGCCTTAACGGGCTTGAAGGAATGGTTGTGGACGAAACACGCAACACCGTCATCATAGAGATGGAAGATAGGGTGAAGCGCGTGCCAAAACACGGCACGGTGTTTGAGATTGACGGCCATGAGGTGCTGGGGGACGAGGTCCTCGTGGCACCAGAAGAACGAATCAAGATTAAGGTGGACTAAATGGAAACAATCAGAACCAGAGGAAGAACATTTACCGCAATTGTCGTAGAGGCCAGGATGCAAGAAACTGCAACAGTTGAATGGCCGCGAAGAAAATACGTATCAAAATATGAACGATACATGAGCGCGCACACCAGAGTCAAAGCACACAACCCGCCAAGCATTGACGCCAAAAAAGGCGACATCGTCAAAATCATGGAATGCAAGCCGATCAGCAAAACAAAACACTTCATCATCATAGAAAAACTAGGACGCGAAAAACTCTTCGAAGCAAAACAAGAACTCATGGAAGAAGCAAAAGTCAAGCAAGAAAAGCCAGAGGAAAAAGATGAAAGGAGTTAAAGCACGCCTGACCAGAGGACTGCCGCACACGGCCAATGTTTTGGCATGCGACAACAGCGGAGCCAGAATACTCAGAATCATCAGCGTCAAAAACGCCAAGACCGTCAAAGGCAGAAAGCCAAGCGCAACAGTAGGCGATTATGTCATGTGCTCGGTTGTAGAAGGCAAACCGGACATGCGAAAACAAGTCGTGGCAGCAATCATCGTCAGACAGCGCATGCCGTACCGAAGGCTTGACGGAACGAGAATCAGATTTGAGGACAACGCAGCAGTCGTTCTGAAAGACGAAATGGGCAACCCAAAAGGAACTATGATCAAAGGACCAATAGCCAAAGAAGCAGCAGAGAGATGGCCGCTCGTGGCTAAAATCGCAGGCATGATAGTATGAAATGGAACACAGTATACAGCGGAAGCGTGAAGCCAAGTAAACAGCGCATATATGTACGCAATGCGCCCCTGCACGTCCGCAACACATTCCTCGGCAGCCATTTGTCAAAAGACCTCAGGCAAAAACTCAAGATGCGCTCATTGCGCGTCAGAAAAGGAGACAAAGTCAAAGTCCTCAGAGGACAGCACAAAGGCAAAACCGGCGCCGTAGACAGAGTAGACACAAAACGCATGAAAGTATTCATCACTGGCATTGACTTCACAAAAAAAGACGGCAGCAAAGCCATCTACCCAGTGCACCCTTCAAAAATTATGATACAAGAACTGCATACAGACAAGCGAAGACTAGGTGAACAGAAATGAGCAGACATCTCAAAGCATACGCGGCACCGAAAAGCTGGACGCTACTCAGAAAAATAACCAAATGGATACTCAGACCGCGGCCAGGAAAGCATCCCCTTGAGCAGTCATTGCCAGTCGGCATACTGCTCAAACAACTCGGAATAGCACAGACAACCCGAGAAGCAAAGAAAATCGTCAACAGCAAAGCAGTCCTCATCGATGGAAAAGTTGTAAACGATATCCACTGCGGCGCAGGATTCATGGACACCATACAGGTCAAACCACACGCCACGCTCAGATGCACACTTGACGAAAAAGGACGTCTGAAATTCATAACAGTGCCCTCTGCAGAGCTGAACAAAAAAATATGCCGAATCACAGGCAAACGCACAGTGCCCGGAGGCAAAATACAACTCAACCTCTCAGACGGCAGAAACATCCTCAACGACAAAAAAGAATACAACGTCGGCGACAGCTTACTATTAGATGTGCCTGAACAAAAAGTAGTTGGGCACTTCGCGCTCGACAAAGGAAGCATCGCATTCCTCACCAGCGGAAAGCACACCGGTGTTGTCGGCACAATTGACGACATCCAGGGAGACAGAATCTGGTGCACCGCCGGCAAAGAAAAAATCGAGACTCTCAAACAATTCGCATTCATCATCGGCAAAGACAAGCCAGCAGTGAAACTATGAACCCTATGCAACAACCACGGATAGAGAAACTTACGCTCAACATCGGAGCGGGAAAAGACCAGACCCGCCTAGAGAAAGGAGTAGCCGTACTAAAAATGATTACCGGCATCGACCCTATTAAGACCATCACGAAAAAACGAATCCCAACCTGGGGATTGCGACCAGGCCTACCAATCGGCTGCAAGCTCACTCTAAGAAAACACAAAGCAGTCGACGTGCTCAAACGACTCCTGCAAGCCAAAGACAACACACTCGCGCCAACCTACTTCGACAATGCCGGCAACATAAGCTTCGGAATCCACGAGTACATTGACATTCCCGGCGCTACGTACGACCCAAAAATCGGAGTGCTGGGACTTCAAGTCTGCCTTACCCTGGAAAAGCCAGGCTTCCGCATCAAGCGGCGCAAAATACAACAGAAACACATACCCAAAAAACACACCATCACAAAAGAAGAAGCAATCACGTTCATGCAAAAAACATTCAACATCAAGATGGGTGAACACGCATGACAACAAAAGACTGGAAAAAAGCATTCAAGCAACTAAAGGCAAAACCTGTCAAGCTGAAAAAATACATCAAACACAACGCGCCAAAACAAAGAGCAACCGGCCAGGGGCTCAAACGCTGCGGCAGATGCGGAAGATTTGGCGCCCACATATCCAAATACGGCCTCGGCCTGTGCCGATGCTGCTTCAGAGAAGTAGCCACCAAAATCGGCTTCAAAAAATACAGTTAGGAGGAACAAATGCTCAACGACCCATTAGCAAACGTGATGTCGGCAATCATCACCTATGAACAAACCGGCAAACGAGAACTCACCATTCACCCAGTCAGCAAAATCATCAGGCGCATACTATCACTTATGCAAGAACACGGCTACGTAGGCGCATTAGAAGATGTCAGCGAAGGCAGAGGAGGCTTTGCCAAGCTCAACTTATTGGGAAACGTCAACAAATGCGGCGTCATCAAGCCCAGATTTGCAATACAAAAACATGACTTCATCAAATTTGAGAAACGATACCTGCCGGCAAGCGGCGTAGGAATATTGATATTAAGCACGCCGCACGGACTCATGACGCATGAACAAGCACGAGAAAAAAGCATCGGAGGCAGGCTGATAGCGTACTGCTACTAAAAATGACGAAATACGAAAACAAAACAGAACTACCGAGTGGAGTAACAGCAACCATCGCTGACGGAGTTGTCATAATCAAAGGACCAAAAGGAGAAGTCAGCAGAAACATGAAAGACCCGCAAATCAAAATCAAACAAGACGGAAACGCCATCTCCTTTTCGGCAGCAAGAGACACAAAAAGACAAAGAAGAATCATCAACAGCCTTACAGCGCACCTCAACAACATGATCAAAGGCGCCCAACAGCCGTACACATACCGACTGAAAATATGCAGCGGACACTTCCCAATGAACGTGTCAGTAAGCGGAGACCAATTTATTGTCAAAAACTTCCTCGGAGAAAAAAGCCCCAGAACACTCAAGCTCAAAAAAGGCGCAACGGTCAAAGTAGAAGGCGACCAGATATTGGTTGAAAGCTGCAGCAAAGAACTCGCCGGACAACAAGCAAGCGATATTGAATTACTAACTGCAAAACGAAACAGAGACTTGAGAGTCTTCCAAGACGGCATCTACATGATTGAGAAAGCCGGAGAAAAAATCGGAGAAACATGACAATAAAAAAATTACTCGGACTGAGAAAGGAAATCAGCAAGCGCAGGCCGGAATTCGTCATGCAGGACCAACACAAGCGTCCAGATTTACAGCGCCGGTGGAGAAAGCCAAAAGGCATGCACAGCAAAATGCGACACGGCGTCTGGGGCAGACCGGTAAGTGTTAATGTCGGCTACCGAGGGCCAGCAGAAACCAGAGGACTCCACGAAAGCGGACTCGCGCCGATATTAGTACAAAACGCAGAACAAGTGGCTGGCATAGACTCAAAAACACAAGGCGCAATAATTGCACACGTAGGCGGTAAAAAGAAAACCCAGATTTTACAGGCCTGCAAACAAAAAGGAATCACTGTATTCAACGTCAAAAACGTTGACCAGGAAATACAAAAGCTGGCAGAAGCGGTGACTTCACGAAAAGAAGCCAAAAAAGCACGACAGCAGAAAAAACCAGCAAAACCAAAAGCCGCTCCAAAAACAGAAAAGAAAGAAACAGAACAGATGACAAAAAAACAGGAACACGAAGAAATGCAAAAACTCGTGACACAGAAGGAATAAAATGGAACTCCAAAAACGACTAGCATCACAAGTGCTCGGATGCGGGCCAAAACGCGTACGCTTTGACCCGACAAAACTTGCCGAAATCAAAGAAGCCATCACAACATTTGACGTCAGCAGGCTCATCAACAAAGGCATCGTTTACAAAGTACAAGCAAAAGGCGTCAGCAGAGCACGCGCCAAAAAAATCGCCATGCAGAAAAGCAAAGGCAGGCGGTCAGGGCACGGCTCGCGCAAAGGAAAAGCAAACGCGCGATTAAACCAAAAAACACAATGGGTAAACAGCGTCAGAACACAGCGAGAACTCATCAAAAAACTCCGCGAGAACGGCATCATAGAAAAAACAGACTTCAGAGCCCTCTACAACAAAGTCAAAGGAGGATTCTTCAGAAGCACCAAACACATCAAAATCTACATCCAAGAACAAGACATGATAAGGAAGAAATAACATGGCAAGCGTATACACCGTACCCTACCGAAGAAAACGAGAAGGCCTAACTGATTACAAGAAGCGCATGAAGCTTTTGCTAGGCAGCAAACCGAGACTTGTCGTCAGAAAGAGCCTCAAACACATTACACTGCAGCTCATTGAATTCCAGCCAAAAGGCGACAAAGTCCTCTTAACCGCAAGCTCAAAAGAACTTGCCAAACGAGGCTGGAAGGCAAGCACCGGCAACCTGAGCGCTGCGTATTTGACCGGATATTTATTGGCAAAAAAGGCAAAAAACGCCGTTGAATGCGTGCTCGACATCGGACAATACACCAGTGTTAAAGGATGCACGCTGTACTCAGCAGCACAAGGCGCGCTTGACGGAGGCCTAAAAGTCCCATTTTCAAAAGAAATCGCACCAGACATGAAACGCATCAGAGGAGAACATGTTTCACAATACGCGAAACACCTCAAGGCAAACAAAGAAAGATACCAAAAACAATTCGCCGCATACCTAAAATCAGGACTTGACCCTGAAACACTACCAACTCACTTTGACCAAATCAAAAAATCACTGGGTGGACAATGAAAGACGAAAAACCTGCAGAGGAAGAAGAAAAGATTGAAGTTGTTGAAAAAGATGTCATTACAGAACTTCCCGAAATTGAAACAGAAACCAAACCAGAAGTAAAAATAGACGTTGAAGGCTGGACACCGAAAACATCAGTCGGCAAGAGAGTAAAGGCGGGAGAAATAACTGACATCGACACCATATTGGACAACGGACTGCCAATCCTTGAAGAACAAATCGTCGATATACTAATGCCAAATGCACAATCAGAACTCCTAATGATAGGACAAAGCAAAGGAAAATTCGGAGGAGGTTCAAGAAGAATCTTCAAGCAAACGCAAAAGAAAACTCCAGAGGGAAACAAATCAAGCTTTGCCTGCATGGCAGTAGTCGGCAACAGCGACGGGTATGTGGGCATTGGCTACGGTAAAAGCAAAGACACCGTACCAGCACGAGAAAAAGCCATCAGAAACGCAAAATTGGCCCTCTTCAAAATCAGACGCGGAGCAGGCAGCTGGGAAGACGCAACCTCTGAACCACACAGCATACCATGGGCAGTTGAGGGAAAGTGCGGATCAGTCAGAATGATACTCATGCCGGCACCGAAAGGCAAAGGACTCATCATCGAACAAGAATGCGCAAAAATATTGAAGCTGGCAGGCATTGAAAACGTATACAGCAAAACCTTCGGGCAAACACGTTCAAAAACAAACGTCATCACGGCATGCATTGACGCGCTCAAAAAACTCAACGCATTCAAGCCACGACCAGCACACATTAAAGCAGTCTACATGATAGAAGGGAGGAAAGCATGAACATAGCAGTCGTGCGCGTCCGTGGAAATGTTCGCATTACCCATCAAGTACGCGACACTTTCAGAATGCTCGGACTACTCAAGAAAAACCACTGCACTATCATAGAAGACAAACCACACCTGCTCGGCATGCTCAAAATAGTGGAACCCTACAGTACTTGGGGGTCTGTTGATGAAAAAACACTTGAGACACTGCAAAAGAAAGGCGGAAAAACCTTCACGCTAAACCCGCCACGAAAAGGATACGGCAGAAAAGGAGTAAAGCTCCCATTCTCACTTGGTGGAGCTTACGGCAACAGAAAGGAAAAAATCAACGACTTACTCACGAGGATGATATAAAATGGTAGTCAAACGACGCAAGAAATCCGCCAGACAGCACAAAACGCACGGCTGGGGAGCAAACAAACACCGAAACTCAGGTATGCGAGGCGGCTACGGAAACGCAGGAACAGGGAAAAAATCCCACAACAAAAAACCAAGCATCTGGGCAGAAGACTACTTCGGAAAACACGGCTTTGTTCCACAAAACACAAAAGAATGCATATGCGCGATTAATTTACGCGACGTTGAAGATAAATTGCCTGTGTGGCTTGAAGAAAAACACGCGAAACAAGAAGCAGGCACTATTATTTTGGACTTAGAGGAAGTTGGCTACAACAAACTACTCAGCACTGGCAGGCTCACCAAAAAAATCAAAATCACGGTTGCAAAAGCTACTACAGGAGCTGCAGAAAAAATCAAAGCAGCAGGCGGCGAGCTCGTGGTGAAAGAATAAATGGCGTGGTTTGACAAACTACTCAACAATCTGCCTGAAGTCACTCACCCAACTCAGAAAAAACTCTCTTTCAAAGAAAAACTCAAATGGACAGGAATTACTCTTGTACTATTCTTCATCCTCGGACTTGTTCCACTATTCGGACTAGGACAAAACGCCTTGCAAAGATTTGAACTGTTATCCATAATTCTAGGCGCAAGCTTTGGAAGCATCATATCATTAGGAATTGGTCCAATCGTTACGGCAAGCATCGTATTACAATTGTTGAACGGCTCAGGACTCGTCAAATTTGATTTAACTTCAAGCGAAGGTAAAAAAAGATTCACAGGAGTGCAGAAAATGCTGTCAATATTCTTCGTCATCTTCGAAGCATGCATTTACGTTTTCATGGGCGGATTGGCGCCGCCAGAAGCATTAGCGGGCAGCGGATTGTATTTCCAGCTTGAATTGTTATTGATTTTCCAACTAGTACTTGGCGGATTGCTAATAATGTTCATGGACGAAGTCGTAAGCAAATGGGGCTTCGGCTCAGGAATCAGCCTCTTTATCGTCGCAGGAGTCTCACAAAGCCTGTTCATAAGATTGCTTTCACCATTGCCATCACCAACCAACCCTGGTGTTGCGACAGGAGCGGTACCCGCGTTATTCCAAAGTTTAGCAGCAGGAGACCCACAAACAGCACTCCTCATGATCGCCGGCATCCTTTCAACAGCCATAATTTTCGCACTCGCCGTGTACGCACAATCAATGAAAGTTGAGATTCCATTATCTTTCGGCAGGGTCAGAGGACACGGAATAAGATGGCCATTGCACTTCATCTATACATCAAACATTCCGGTTATTTTGATGAGCGCATTACTGGCCAACATACAATTATGGGCACGATTGTTACAAAACTGGGGATATCCGATATTGGGAACATTTGCAGGCAATTCCCCCGCAACAGGACTTGTTGCATGGGTCACACCACCGGACCTGCTAGGCAGTGCAATCAGAGGAGGACTGACATTAGGCGCCATTGTCCAAGGACTCTTCTACGCACTCATCTTGATGATAGGAGCAGTCGTATTCTCATGGTTTTGGGTCCAAACCAGCGGAATGGATGCAAGAAGCCAAGCAAAACAAATGATGGCATCAGGACTACAAATCCCCGGATTCAGAAAAGATGAACGCGTACTTGAGAGACTATTGGAAAGATACATTGCTCCATTAACAATCATGGGCGCGATTGTTGTTGGTTTGCTCTCAGGCCTCGCAGACATCAGCGGAGCACTCACCAATGGAACAAGCCTATTGCTGAGCGTTATGATTATTTACAGATTATACGAAGACATCGCACGACAGCACCTCATGGATATGAACCCAACGCTCCGCAAATTCATGGGAGGATAAATGACATTCATAGACCCATTCTTTGACACCGTATTTGGATTCATGCTCAACTGGCCGCCCCTGCTCGCAATACTCGTCCTCTCATTCATTATTTCTCTCATCATCGTGCTCGTCTACAAATGGATGACGGACCAAAATGAAATGAAACGATTGAAGGATGAATTGTCTGCGCACCAGAAAAAAATGAAAGAGCTCAAAAGCGATCCGGAAAAAATGATGAAGGCGCAGAAAGAAGCTATGAGCGTCAACATGCAATACATGAGCAAAAGCATGAAGCCAACACTCATCACATTCCTGCCAATCATCCTCATCTTCGGCTGGATGAACGCACACTTTGCATACGCGCCATTAATGCCGAACGAAGAGTTTACGCTAGCAGCGAGTTTTGAAAAAGAAATAAGCGGAAATGCCACTATAACTGTGCCTGAAGGACTTGAAATTATTGGTGACGCAACAAAAGAGATTGAAGAGCACTCTGCGACATTCAAACTAAAAGGATTAGAAGGAGAATATTATGCAACACTAGCCAGCAACGGACAAGAAGTAGACAAGAAGATAATCATAACAACAGAACCAAAATATGCACAGGTGCTGGAGACATACAAAAGCGACGTGTTCAAAACAGCACAGCTAGGAAACCAGACACTCAAAGTCTTCTGGAAAATAAATTGGTTTTGGGCGTACATCATATTTGCAATCGTGTTCAGCATGGTGTTGAGAAAAGCGATGAAAATATATTAATTTTCCATATATAAAATAACTAATTCTCAGCGTCGATAACACCCCGTTCATATATAAATCAAAAAGTATTTAAATGATGGCCCTTTTTAAACCTATTAAGCACACATTGGGGGTATTTTATGGCAAAAGCAGAAAAAACTTCTAAACGAGAAATAAAAGTCGTAAACATAGTCGTCTCAGCATCACTCGGACACGCCATTCCGCTTGAAAAAATGGCTGCAAC
Organism: uncultured Methanosarcinales archaeon; assembly: GCA_964432255.1. Classification (GTDB taxonomy): domain Archaea; phylum Nanobdellota; class Nanobdellia; order Woesearchaeales; family ARS49; genus CABMGU01. The sequence goes on from CAYSMN010000009.1 coordinate 19,105, forward strand.
ACTGTCAAACACAGAGTACAACCCAGAACAATTCCCAGGACTTGTCATACGCATCAAAGAACCAAAGACCTCAGCACTTATTTTCAGCTCTGGCAAGATTGTCTGCACTGGCGCTCGCACAATGGCGAACGTGCACGAAAGCATCCGCAAGATCATCAAGTCCCTTGAAAAGATCAACGTCAAAATCAAGGACTTCCCAGAAGTCAAGATACAGAACATAGTCGCAGCTGGAGCAGTGGGCATGGCCTTGAACCTGAACATTCTAGCAATGAAATTAGAGAATACCGAGTATGAGCCGGAACAATTCCCAGGATTAGTCTATAAATTGCCAGAACTGAAAGCAACATTCCTGCTGTTCTCAAACGGCAAAGTCGTCTGCACAGGAACAAAATCAGAAGAAGAAGTCAACGTAGCACTCGACAAGCTCATTGAGAACCTGAAAAAGATAAAGCAGAAGTAAATTCTTTTTTATTTCTTACTTTAATCACTCCCGACGATAAATTCCATAGGAAATCGTGGGGTATATAACTCTACCACCATAAACCTTTTTAATATACGCTGTTCTCGCAGTTATTGGGGTTGGTACATGGACGCGGCAACGCTTATTTCAAAGATGCAGGAATTTCTCGAGAAAACATACTACGACCAGCTCTTAGAACGAATACGCAAAGGAGAACACAGCCTAACCCTTGAATTCTCACACCTGGCGCTGTTTGACCCAGAAATAGCAGATATGCTTCTTGACCAGCCAGAAGAAGTCCTCAAAGCAGGAGAACTGGCAGTAGAGCAACTAAACCTCGGCAAAGAAGTCAAAGGATTTGTTCTCCGTTTCAGATCACTGCCAGCCAGCGCAATAGTCCTCATACGACAAATCAGAAGCAAAAACCTCAACAAACTCTTAGCCTTTGACGGCGTTGTCAGAAACAAAAGTGAAGTACGCCCACAGGTCGTATCGGCACGATTCGAATGCCCAAGCTGCGGAAACATCTTCAACATATTGCAGCTTGACAGCAAATTCCAAGAACCAAGCAGGTGCAGCTGCGGAAGAAAAGGCAAATTCAAAATGGTCAGCAAAGAACTCAACGACGCCCAAATGATGGTCCTCGAAGAAGTACCTGAACAGCTTGAAGGTGGAGAACAGCCAAAAAGAATGAACGTCCTGCTAAAAAACGACCTCGTCTCACCACTCACGGAGAAACGCACCAACCCTGGCGCGCGCGTCCAAGTGGTGGGGCAGGTCAAAGAAGTCCCCATCTTTCTAAGAACAGGAGGGCAAAGCACCAAGTTTGACCTCTTCATAGAATCAAACCATCTAGAGCCAGTAGAAGAAGACTACAGCGAAATCAACATCTCACCAGAAGAACTCAAACAAATCAAAGACCTCTCCAAAGACCCTGTCTTAATGAAAAAAATTGTCAACTCCATGGCTCCCAGCATCTACGGCCACGAAAAAATCAAAGAAGCACTCGCACACCAATTAGCAGGAGGCGTAAGAAAAAAACGAGATGACGGAGTAATAACTAGAGGAGACATTCACATCCTGTTAGTTGGAGACCCAGGCGCGGCAAAATCACAAATGCTCAAAAGAATGCAATTTGTTGCGC
>CAYSMN010000010.1:0-19957 GCA_964432255.1 uncultured Methanosarcinales archaeon
AAAGTCGGCAGCTTCCTAACAGGAGACGACACCGGAGTCATACGCGTAGTCTGCTGGGGAAACCAAGCAGACATCCTCAAACAACTAACAACAGGCACGCCAGTCAAAGTCACAGGAGGATTAGTCAGAGAAAGCCAGCGCGGATTCAAAGAAGTACACTTAAACGATTACAGCAAAGTCCTCCTCAATCCAAAAGAAAACGTTCCAGAAGTCAAAAGCAACAAAGCAACACGCAAGACGCTGAAAGAATTACAGGAAAGCGACGAACAGGTAGAAGTAGTAGGCACAATAGTCCAAGTATTCGACCCAAAATTCTTCGAAGTCTGCCCACAATGCAGCTCAAGATTAAAAGAAGTCGAAGGACAATGGGTCTGCAACGAACACTCAGCACTCATGCCAGACTACAGCTATCTCGTCAACGTATTCCTTGATGACGGAACAGAAAACATGAGAGTAGTTTTGTTCAGAAACCAGGCAGAGCGGTTGCTCAACAAAACAAAAGAACAAATGGTCGCGTACAGAGTAAACCCGGAAACATTCGAGCCGTTGAAAACAGAACTCCTTGGCGAACAATTCAGATTAATAGGCAAAGCAAAAAAGAACACATTCTTCGACAGAATAGAATTCATCGCAAACCAAGTATACAAAGCAGTGCCTGAAGAAGAACTGGCGAGAATGCAACAGCAGTAATTTATACTCCGCTTTTTTTCTTAAATCAACATGATGGGAAGAACACACATGGCAATAGGACTGCTTGCAGGACTACTGCTGTTCACTTTTTTCCACCAGCAATGGTACATTTTCATACCACTCGTTGTTTTTGGCTCGCTTTTGCCGGATGTTGACCACCAGAATTCCAAAATTAATAGATTAATACCACTTACAAATTGGATTCCCGCATTTTTTGCGCACCGCGGATTTTTTCACAGCATATTTCCCGCCATTATAGTATACGCCGGATTCCACTTTGCAAAACTAGATTACATCGGAATCCCATTAGCTATAGGGTACACTTCTCATCTAGCATCAGACTGCTTCACACGGCTCGGCTGCAATCTTTTGCATCCAGTCAGCACGTTCAGAATACAAGGGCCAGTCACAACAGACGGCTTAATGGAGCTTCTGACACTCGGCGGAGTATTGCTACTTGATGCACTCCTCGTCGTTAAACATATATTTTAGATGCCAATTAATCTTAAATATCCCTTTACTGCATTCCAACACTATGGACAAAGAAGAATACGACAAGAAAAAAGGAGTGGAATTTACCGGCGTTACAGTAGTTTTTATCTGCCATGACGGCAAAGGCAAAATCCTAATGAACAAACGCTCACAAAATTGCAGAGACGAACAAGGCAGATGGGACATTGGAGGCGGAAGCCTCGAATTCGGGCACAAAATAGAAGACACGCTCAAACGGGAAATCATGGAAGAATACTGCACAGACGTCCTCGGCTACGAATTCCTAGGCTTTCGAGACATCCACCGAGATAACAACGGCAAAAACACACACTGGATAGGACTAGACTTCAAAGTACACGTTGACCCGTCAAAAGCTAATGTCGGAGAGCCACACAAAATGGACGCAATAGGATGGTTTACACTAGACAAGTTACCAACGCCAGTGCACTCGCAGTTCCCGAAATTTCTAGAATTGTATAAAGACAGACTTTAAGAGAAATGCTTGTCTAAAATCCACTTAGCGCTGTCAATCAAGTTCAAATTCTTTATATCTTCTTTTGCAAAAAACTTTGCTTCCAAAATCTCCTTCGGCAACTTCATACTTTCATTCAATGCCCTTACCAAAAAAAAGAAAATCACCGTATGATAATCATGCTTCGTAACAATAACTTCCTTAAAATCTAACAGTTTTACGATTTCAACATCCAAATTAGTCTCTTCCTTAATCTCACGCTTAACAGCATCAACCATGCTTTCGCCAAACTCAACATGACCACCAGGAACAAGCCAGTATTCCTGCTTGTTTTCTAGAACTTCCTTTGCCAAAAGAACCTTACCATCCTTCTCTATGAGTCCAGCAACAATAACCTTAGGCAGCTTATCCCCCATGCAGTAGGCAATAGCATTCCCCTATATAAAATTGCCACTGGACACTGGACAACCCCCTTCTTGAGATATTTAAACCCTGCTTGTCCTTAGAGTAAACAAAGCGAGCACCGAACGGAAGAACCGAAGGTGAAACAAAATGGAAACAAACCAACCAGAAAAAAAGTTCAGCACTGGCGCAATCAGCGCAACAGTGTGGAAAAACATAGGTGTAGGCAAGGATGGGCAGCCATTCGAGAGCCACTCAGTAAGCCTGCAGCGCAGATACAAAGACAAAACAGGCCAATGGAAGAGCACAGACTCAATGCGAGTAAACGACCTTCCAAAAGTAGCGCTCGTAGTAGAAGAAGCCTACAAATACCTAGTGCTGAGCGGACGCGAAGAGCCAATTAAAGCTGAATAAACAAAGAAGGAGGTGAGGTACCCAGCCGCAGCAAAACGCTGCGGTATTTTTTTTCGAAAAATATCAAAGAAACCGGAAACTTTCCGAAACAAGTCGTAAACTTTACGAATAACAAACCAAAAGGGTGATAAACATGGCAAACAAAAAATTTATTGAAGAAGAACAAATGACGAACGAAGAAGGAGATGCAGTCCTATCAATTGTCGTCAAAAAAACAGAAATGGAAGAACCAAAAAAGAAGATCTCAAGCGTTCAAGACCTGCCAGGAGTTGGACCAGCTTCTATTGAAAAACTTGCAGCGGCAGGGTTTAACGATTTAATGAGCATCGCAGTCGCCACCACAGGCGAAATCGTCGGTGCCACAGAACTATCCGAGGCAACAGCCAAAAAGATAATTGCTATTGCACGAGCAAATCTTGAGATGGAATTCACATCAGGCGAAGAAATCATGAAAAAACGAGAAAAAATGATGAAAATCACCACAGGCTCTGCCGAGCTTGACAAACTCATGGGCGGCGGCTTTGAAACAGGAGCAATAACAGAAGCCTACGGCCAATACGGTTCAGGCAAATCACAAATCGCACACGCAATCGCAGTCAGGGTACAACTCCCCCCAGAAAAAGGAGGCGCTAGCGGAGTAGCAGTCTACATAGACACAGAAGGCACGTTCAGACCAGAACGCATCAAATCAATAGCACAAGACTGCGGCCTAGACCCACAAGAAGCACTCAAAGGAGTCAAAATAGCGCGAGCCTTCAACTCAGACCACCAAATGCTCCTAGCAGAAAAAATAGACGACTTAATAGTCAACAAAGGAGTAAATGTCAAACTCATAATTGTTGACTCACTCACTGCTCACTTCAGAGCAGAATACATCGGCAGAGGAACGCTCGCAGACCGACAACAAAAAATCAACAAGCACATGCACGCACTCATGAAGGTAGCAGACAAGCACAACATTGCCATCTACGTGACCAACCAGGTCATGTCAAAACCAGACCAATTCTTCGGCGACCCGACAGAAGCCATAGGCGGGCACATAGTCGCGCACAACAGCACATACAGACTGTACTTGCGCAGAGGCAAAAAAGGAACAAGAGTGGCAAAAATGGTAGACTCACCATGCATGCCAGAAGCAGAAGCAATCTTCCAACTCACCGAAGCCGGCGTCAAAGACGCCTAAACATTTTTTTCTCTTTTATGCACAAAGTTTAAATAGCCGGCTAGACGAAAACAAACTGTATGTGGCTAGTTTTGCATACAAATATACTAGGTAGGTGAAATAAAATATGTACGGAGAAAGAAGATCTGGAGGTTTCCGCGGAAGTGGCGGAGGCGGAATGTCAACCCCACCAGTTAAGGTTGGCGACGAATTAGACGTGACAATAGAGGCAGTCGGCGAAAAAGGAGACGGCCTTACCAAGAAAAACGGCTTCGTGCTGTTCATACCTGGCGTCAAAGAAGGACAACAAGTAAGAATCCGCGTGACCAAAGTGTTGCGCAAAGTCGGCTTTGCAGAAGTCATCGGCCAAGGAGCACCAGCAGCTGAAGGAGCGCCCGCAGAAGCAGCGCCAGCTGAGGAAGCACCCGCAGAAGCAGCACCAACAGTGGAAGCACCTGCAGAGTCTTCAGAAGACTCAGAAAGCTTTGGCGAAGAAGCACCGGCTGAAGAATCTACTGAAGAATCTTCTGACGAACAATAAGTTTTTAACTTTCTTATCTTATTTTTTCTTTTATGAGACTGTTCATCGCGATAGACGTGCCAGAAATTATTTCTAATTACATTACAGAAGTCCAAAAGAAACTCACAGGAGCAAAACTCACACTAACGAAAAGCTTCCATTTAACACTCAAATTTCTCGGCGAAGTCACGCCAGCACAAGCAGAAGACATCAAGAAAAAACTGGAAAAAATACAATTCAAACCATTTACGGCATCACTTGACGGCACCGGAGTATTTCCATCGGAAAACATGATACGCGTCGTCTGGATAGGCATCGAACCACACGACATCATCTGCGAACTCCAAAAACAAATCGACGAAGCGCTCGCTCCTTTGTTCAAAAAAGAAAAAGGCTTCCAGCCGCACATCACCCTGGCACGCGTCAAAACAGTTGAAAACAAAAAACAATTTACAGAGCTTGTCAAAAATTTGAAGGTAGAACCATTTTCATTTGAAGTAAAACATTTCAAATTAATTGAAAGCAAACTGCAAGGCAAAGAAGGACCACTTTATACCGACTTCGCTGTGTATCCATCGTAAGCTTTAAATACCCCCCTTCTCGACGACAATGTATTGCCAACAGTTCAGCCCGGCTTGGGCAGAACCAACGCGGTGTGAGGCAATAAAAAACACCGGAGAAAAATATGACAACCGAACAACCATTTTTAGTAGCACAAGACCAGTACTTGAAGTCCGGCATACACATCGGAACAAAATTCAGAACCGGCTACATGAGCGCGTTCATCTACAAAACAAGACCAGACGGTTTAAGCGTTCTCAATTTGCAAAAAATCGATGAGCGCATCAGAACGGCAGCAAACCTCCTCGGCCAATACGCGTCAGAAGACCTCCTAATCGTCAGCAGACGAGAGAACGGCTGGAAAGCAGTCAAGGCCTTCGGCAAACACACCGGCATCAAAGTATTCGCAGGCAGATACCCGCCAGGAATACTCACCAACCCCAAACTCGACACTTTCATCGAAGTCAAAGCAGTACTTGTTACAGACAGCTGGCCGGACAGAAACGCCATAAAAGATGCCATGCAAGTCGGCATGCCCGTCATTGCCCTGTGCGACACAAACAACCAAAGCAACGAAATAGACCTTGTCGTGCCGTGCAACAACAAAGGCAAAAAATCACTCGGCCTGCTCTTCTACATCCTCGCGCGCGAGTATTTGCGCCAGCGCGGGCAACTAGCAGCAGACCAAGAACCGCCGTTCACAATCGAAGAATTTACGGATGAATAGTTATTCAACTTTTTTTATTCCTTTTTCAACAATTTCAAACTGCACTTCCTTCTCGCCGGCAATGCTGCGATGCTTTCTCAAAATAATACGTCGCCTGCCGTTAGGCAACGGCTCAATCTCCAACAAACACTTGCTCGTATACAACAAAATGTCCCCACCAACAATTTTCACCCTGCTGTTCTCAAATGACGAATATACTTGAGAAGTCAGCAAAATCGGAATGTTGAGCTTGCGCGCAATCTCATTCAACGCCACCATCTGCAAACTCAAATCACGATTAAAATTATTATCCTCCTTAAAACTCCGCTGAAGCCGGTACAACATCGTCATCGTGTCAACCACAATCAAGCCGATCTTGGAATTTGCCAGCTTTTTCACCATATCAACCGCCTTATTCTGCTCATCAAACGACGTCGGGCGCAAAAACACGAAACGGTCAAGCAACTTCTTGTACTCAGGCAAAATCTGCTTCAAACGAGCAACACTAAAACCGCCTTCTGTATCAACAAAAATTACCTTTTTACCCTGCTTGGCCACTTCAACCGCGGCCAACAAGGCCACATTAGTCTTCCCGGCACCGGCAGGACCATAAATCGTCGTAATCGCGTCTGCCTCGTACCCGCCTTCCAACAGTTCATCTAAGAACCCAACCCCTGAAGAAACCCGTTTAGTGTTCATATGTCGGAAACCCCTTGCGCGGAAACACTCTATAGGCGGTGTTTCCGAGCATGCTCAAGAACCATTATTGCATGATGAATCTTGATGGTTCTTGACAACCCTCAGCACGATTTATGTCAAAAACCTTTATAAAGCCTCCTCTTTCCGTCTATACTATGGGTAAATCGTGGGTGGGGCTAACAGTCATATTTCTCTTCGTCTTAGCTGCCCGCCTATACTTCGCCTTCCAAACACCCTATTACAGCTCGGATGAATCATACCTTGACGTACGTTCAATAGAAAGCCTGCAACACGGCAAGCTCCTCTGGCACGACCCACTCGGTTCGGGCGGAAGAACACTAGTCAGAAGCCCAGTCTTTGACGCAATCCTGGCATTCTTCACCCTTTTCATGCCATTTAATCTAGCTCTCAAAATCATTCCCAACATCTTTGCAAGCCTATTAGTCATTCCCGCATTCCTCATCGCCCGCAGACTCACCAACAACACACCCATCTCACTTTTTTCAGCACTCCTTGCCGGACTTGTTCCGGCATACTTCGCACACACGTTCAACCACGTCTCACCACACACTCTCTCAATTACTCTCTTCTTCTTCCTCACCTATTCATGGCTCAACACCCCCGCCCGCTCATGGATTTACTTATTCCTTGCACTTCTCCTAATCTTCGTCTTCCTCAGCCCACTATCCATCATCCTTGTCCTAAGCATCGGCGTTTACCTTGCGCTCGCAACGCTTGAAAAACTCAAACCAAAAACAGCCGAATACGAACTTGGCCTGTTCTCAGTCTTCTTCGCCCTCTGGGCACAATTCCTCCTTTACAAAAAACTCATCCTCTTCCACGGACCAGCTGTCATCTGGCAAAACATCCCAAACGAACTTCTCTCCTCATTCTACTCAAACGTCACCATGCTCGGCGCCATCGCCCAAATCGGCATCTTCCCGCTGGTAGATGGAACTTACGCGCTCTACAAAACAGCCTTCAAAGAACCACGCAAAGAAACACTAATGCTCCTAAGCATAACCCTCGTCTCAGCACTCATGCTCTGGTTCAAACTTGTCAACGTCACCACAGGATTCATGCTTCTCGGCATCACCCTCGCCATACTTTTTTCAAAATCACTCCTCCTAATGCTCACATACCTCCACGAAACAAAAATCAGACGCTACACTACACTGATCGTCGCGTTTACCATGATTTCAGCATTCGCAACAACAGCCTATCCTGCCTACACACAAGCTCAATCGCAACTTGAACAAACTCTCACCCAAGAAGAAGCAGACGCCCTCACCACACTCCAAAAAACCACTGCTTCTGACGCCACCATAATCGCGCCAGCACACTACGGAAACTACATCACAACGCTCGCGCAAAGAAAAAACGTCATCGACACGTACTTCTTCCTCCAACCACGCTCCAGCGAGCGATACCAAGACGTTGCACGCCTGTACAAAACTTCATTCGAAACAGAAGCAGTCGAACTCCTAGACAAATATGATGCGATGTACATAATTGTCCCACCAGGTTTACGAGACCTCAGCTACGGCGACAGCCCCTGTTTCAAACGCATCCAGGCAACAAACATAATCATATATGAAAAAGACGCGGCCTGCGAGGTGAAAGTCGTCTCATGAAAACGCACCTCTTCAGCATATTCATACTGGCGCTCGTCATGATAGTGCTCCCGCTCCACCTAAGATTTGCACACCACAACCCAACACTTGCCGGCACTGAACCATACTACCACGCCAGAATGGCCATTGAACTCTCAGAAGGAAAGATACCAACGACTGACAACAACATTGTCAACAACAGGCCATACACGCTCAACCCCTACCACGCCATCCTTGCTCTTGGCTATAAACTCCTCGGACCCCTGGCTTTCATCCTCTTCCCTCCAGTGTTTGCATTAGCCAGCTACATATTTGTCTGGCTTCTGCTCAGAAAACTCTCTATACCAGAACACACACAACCCTGGATACTCCTTGCATACGCGCTCTCACCACCACTCCTTGCCACCAGCATAATCGGCACACCATACGCATTCATCCTCGCACTTCTCACCGGCGGCGCCTGGCTTCTCATCAACAGCTGGTGGCTGCTTGGCTTCATGGCTATTATTATCGCAGCTCTTTCAGGCCCAGTCTATACCATTGCAGCAATAGTATTCCTGCTTGTCCTCATGCTCACCCTAAAAAAAGACACACGGCATCTCGCGATGACTGCTTTCGCCTGCCTCATCATTCTAATACTCGGATACGCCCCTGCATACGTACCCCACCACCGCGGCCTGTCCGAATACCTCAGTGACTTAGGAGGAACATACGGCTTCAGCATCTTCGCGCTCATGCTTGCCATTGTCGGCGCCATACTAATTTGGGAGCACAAACAAAAATACTACGGCGCGTACGCAATTTTCATTCTCTTCTTGATATCAAGCTTCTTTTTCCCCGGACTCCTCGTCTTTGCAAACGTCCTTGTCTCGGGCCTTGCCGGCGTTGCCCTAGCCTCACTTGCACAAAGAAAATGGGAACTTTCCTTCTTAAGACAAGCAGCACTCCTCGTTCTCTTCTGCGGACTCCTCTTCAGCAGCATATCGCACGCCGTCAGCCTCGCAGACATACCGCCAACAACCGCCTTCTTCAAAGCAATAGAATTCGAGCCTGGAACAATCCTCACCCACGAACAATACGGCTTCTGGATAGAATCAGCAGGGCATAAAGCCGTCATCGACCCACTATGGAAGGAACTTTCCGACTCAGAAGACCGCGCATGGGACACCGCAGCACTCTTCAGCTCAACAGACTTAACAAAGACAAACACTCTGCTCAGAAAATACAATGTTACTCATATTTTGATTACCCCGGAAATGGAACACGGTCTTGTATGGGACCGAGAGCAACAAGGCCTCGATTTCCTCGTTGAAAACAGCGAAACGTTTAAAAAACTGGAAACAGAGTCAAATGTCAGGATTTGGCGCGTCACATGAAAAAACAAGCACTCTTCACCACAATCTTGCTCGTCTGCGTCGTCTTCATACTAGGCATACTTCTCGGCAATGCCTGGAGCACATCAGAATCAAGCGACGTGTCAAAAGTACTTAGACAATCAGAACTCGATGCAGAAAGCTTCCTAGTTGAACAAGAACTCTTTGAAAGCTTTGAAACAAACTGTGCGCTTGCAGAAAAACGCCTCAGCACGCTGAGTGATGAACTCTGGAAACTCGGCAAAGTGCTCGGCGCAGAAGATGCCAAAGAAAAACTCGGCGAAGAAAACTATTCTTTCTTGAAAAGAAAATACCACCTCATGCAAATACGCACGTACATTCTTGACAAAAAATTACAAGAAGGCTGCGGCAGCAGAACAAATGTCATTCTCTTTTACTTCAAAAAAGACGACCCCCTCAGCGAACAACAAGGAAAAATACTTGATAACCTCGCTGAGACGTACCACCTCCACGTGTTTGCAATCGAACACCGCTACTCACGCGAACTAGAATTCCTTGAAGATTACTACGAAATAACGGATGCGCCCGCCCTCGTAGTCAACTTTGACCACACGCTCCGCGGGCTCGTCACCAAAGAACAACTCATGCCTCTTCTCCATGGATGAACGAACAAAAATACTAGGCAGAAGCCTTTTGCTGACAATTCTTATTTTCGCCATAGGCATCCTTCTCAACCACGCCTTTGACGCATTCAGAATAAGCATTATAGAAGACGTCATGATTGGACACGAAATCGACACAGAGGCATACAGAGTAGAACGATTCTTCACTGAAACATTTGGAGGAGAGGAATGCGAAATCATGGTCGCACGCATATCGGACCTAAAAAAAGAAATCAGAAAAGTAGGAGAAGACCTCGGCAGCTACTCCCGCTTCAGCTTTTTCAGACGAAAAGACTACGACTACCTGAAACGAAAATACTTTCTCCTTGAGCTCAGATTTTTAGCACTAATACAAAGACTCAACAAAGACTGTGACAAGCCATACCTTCCAATAATCTTCTTTTATGAAATCGACCAAGACGAAAGCGAACGCCAAGGATTCATCCTCCAAGACTTAAGCGAAGACTACGACCAACAACTGGTCGTTCTCACCCTAGACAAAGATTACAAAGACGAGCCGCTTGTCAAGATACTCGCAGAAAGCTACAATATAACGCAAGCACCCACTTTAGTAATAGACGGCCAGCCAAACGTCGGTCTCATCTACACCGGCCAGCTAAACGCCAGCATACAAAAATTCCTCAAACGCGCAGACCCATACGCACAAAACATCAACTTCCTCACCACACCAGAAGCCGCAGATATCAGCTTTGACACCATCGTATCAGAACTCCAAAAAACCGTTACAAATCAAAGCGCTGACCCGTTCGCACGAGGAGATGCCCGGCTTGTCATCGGACGCCTCGTAGAAAATGACACTGCCATTTGCGAAAGTTTGCAATATTATGACCGCATAAACAGCACCAATCATGAAGAAATGGCGCTAGTCTACGAAACCAGCGCCTCACTCGGCTGCGGAAGAAACAGGAAAGCATTCCTCAAAGCAGCATCCGATGAATGGAAAAAGACAGGGAACACCCACCGCGCACAACTGCTTTCAGACCTAGCCCAAGGCAAACGACCACGACTGAAATTTGACCAGAAAGCAATAACCACAAATGACACTGTGATTACCGGATACAAAACACCCATCTTGCCGCAGCTTGCCACAACAAATGCCACTGCAGTTATCATCGGCAATACTACCATTACACTAAATTCAAACAGCATTGTCCTCTCACAAGACGACCGCGTCTACCGCGACTGGCTAAGCGGACAACTGGCGAGCCCGTACGGCCCAGACCTGCTTGTAACCTTTTCAGAACGCCTAACATACAATCAATCAGAACTCCTTCCAGAAATTGGCTGGCACGAAGGCGGCAGGATAAAAGAACTCAAAAAGACAAACCTCGCCCATTATGTAGCTGTCGGCACACTAGTCGCGCGCAACGGCAACAGATGGTTTGCGGTTGATGACACCGGCGTATTCCGCTTTGAAGTCCCAATAGACAAAATCTCCTATCCAACCACACGATTCCTCAGACGAGACCTTGCAGTCGTCATCGATACCCACGGAACCAACATGCTGGTCGAACAAGCAATCAGGTACAACGCTAGCGCGGTCATCAGCGACTGCGACCATCCCGGCAAAGTCTACGCCGCCCAATATCTAAGCGAACACGGAATTTCTGTCGTCTGCTTCCCAGATAAGTACACCTTCATTGCACTTGGTCATAACTTGTCGCTAGTTGGCAGCCCACCCACCACTATTTATCCAGACCGTGCAGTAATCGGTAATCGGCCAATCAGGATAACACTCAAAGACATCATTGTCGTGGCAAACTCAACAGATACCGCTTACGCTTTATGGTATTACCAAACACCTGCCAGTTACTTCGACGCGCTCACAAAAGCAATACCACTCAACGTCACGTATGTCAGCCTGGACAACTTCGGACAGATGAGCAGAATAACAGACAAAGCACGCGAACTCAACGCAAACATCGTCGCCACACGTGTTTTCAACAGCAACGACTACACAACCATCGCACAATGGCTGGATGAGGATAATTCAAGAAAAGTCATCCTCTTCCACAGCGCCAGCTACCCGTACGGACAAAAGATATTCAGAGAATACCCAAGCAGATCATCATTCGACGACCCCAACCCTATATTCCTATCATGAAAAAGAACTATCCGCTATATGCCATTCTTGCACTTGCTTTAATCATCAGACTTATCTTTGCATTCAGCTGGCACGAAGTCTGGTGGGACTCAGGCGTTTATATCGGAATGGGCAAACACCTTTTTTCTGGAGGAACAACAGGATTCTGGGAACACATCAGACCACCCTTCCTCCCTATCATGCTTGGATTCCTTTGGAAACTCGGACTAAATCCAGTTTTTTTCGGCAGACTACTAGAAATTATTTTCATGCTCGGCATTGTCTGGCTCACTTATCAAATTGCACGGCATTGGTTTGAAGATAAAACAGCAATTCTTGCGTCACTTATCGTCGCATTAAGCCCCATATTCTACCACCTAAGCTTCCACCAATACAACGAAATACCCAGCACATTCTTCGTCCTTTTAGCAGTCTGGCTTACAATAAAAGAAAAACACCTCTTATCAGGCATCTCAACAGGACTTGCTTTCCTCTCAAAATTCGCACCCGGCATGTTTGTCGCCATAATCATACTTTATCTTGCTGTCAACAAAAAATGGAAGCCAGTGCTGTTAACGGGCGCAGGGTTTGCAATAACCACATCGCCTTACTTCCTCTACAGCTGGATAGCGCACGGCAGCCCGCTCGCAACATTCTTCGCAGCACAAGAAGCCATTTCAAAAGTACTCGGCTGCAACGTATTACGCTACCAGCCCTGGTATCAATACTTCTCATGGCTAGTATTCAGCGAAACCAAACTTCACTTCCTTGCAGTATTTGGAATCTTCGCTCTTGTTAAAAAATGGAAAAAACAGCACCTTCTGTTCGCATTCAGCGTTATCATACCACTCATTTACTTCAGCCAACTCCACTGCAGAGACTACCGCTACATAACACTCTTCCTTCCATTTACCGCCATGCTTACAGCACTCGGCGCTGTGTGGATATGCCAGCAGCTCAACATAAAGAAAAAGCAAGTATTTGTAATTCTAGCCATTCTTCTATCTGCATGGATGCTCAACACAACCATCCGCTACTATTACAACAATGAACCGCAACAGCCAGACGCAAATGCTGAAGAATATTTCCATTACTTTGCTGGCAAACAAGCAAACGGAGAAATATGGACGGCAAACCCAATCATCACAGCTTACACTGACAAAAAGTTGGAAAAAATATACTATCCAGTCTATAATGAAACTGTGTTGAACGAATTTACTGATTACGTCGCAATGCATCACGAAAACATAGGTGCCGTTCTATTAGACAATTGCGGCGGAGGAATCATCTGCCCACCAAACGAGCCAGATTGCCCAGCAAAAACACAGAAACTTATCAATTTACTTGACAAAAAATTCACGCGAACATTCAACAAAGAAACAGGCAGATGCTGGTACAGAATCTGGACTATTTCTTCAAGTTAATAATATCCCCAATCGTCAGCGGACCAGATCCTTTCTTTCCAGCAGAAACCTCTTCTTCCTGCTCAACCTCAACAAGCTTAATACGCAACAAACGCTCCAACTTTTTCGCCATATCAATCGGAGGAACAAACAAGCCATTCTCCACCTTTTGAATGATGCTTTCTTTCTCATTCAGTTTCAGCGCAAACTCCTTCTGAGTCATCCCAGATTTCTCGCGAGCAGAACGAATTCTCTGCGCATAATCAGAAACAACAACCTCTGACGGCTCAGGTGCCTTCTGCACAGGCGCTTTCTGCGCAACACGCATCACCGGCCTCTGCAACATTTTTCCGTACTTGCCGCACGCAGCGCAAACATTCAGCTCAGAGCCCTCGACCATTGCACGAAACAACGGCGCAGCCTTCCCACACAGTTCACATACTGTCATATACTTCTTTCCAACCAACATACTATAAAAAAGTTTTGGCATGACCACTACAAAATAGTGGCGTTTGTTTTTAAAAACCTTCATGTTTGGAGCACACATGGACGACGCCTTAGAAGAACATATACGAATTACTGCAGAAAAAGGCCTTTCCCAAGGCGAAATCAAACAACTCCTTCTAAAAGCAGGCTGGCCGGAAACACAGGTGGCGGATTACCTCGAAAAAACCTTCAAAAAACTCGAAAAAGACGTCATCCTCAGAGCACACGGCCTATCAAAAAGCTTTGACGAACACCACATCCTCTCAAATCTTGATTTCGACGTTCGCAGCGGAGAAATATTCGGCATCATCGGCATGAGCGGAGCAGGCAAAACAACCCTGCTCAACCTTCTCGTAGGCTTCCTCACCCCCGACCAAGGCGACGTCGTCATGGCACTCCCGAACGGCACTACGCAAAGCGTCTTCAAAAACACGCACCTCATACGACAACACATCGGCTTCTCAACACAAACACCCAGCTTTTACAGTAAACTCACCGTGCGTGAAAACCTCGAACATTTTGGGCATTTATACCACCTTGCTGAGCCAGACCTCACCAGACGCTGCAGTGCGCTCATGGACCTTGTGGGCTTAAAAGAAGCCAGAGATGTTATCGCAGCAAAGCTCTCCGGAGGAATGCAAAAACGTCTTGATATTGCATGCGCACTCCTCCATGACCCGAGCATATTAGTGCTTGACGAGCCAACGGCTGATTTAGACCCCATCCTGCGAAAACAATTCTGGGACCTCATCAGACAAATCAACCAAAAAGGAACCACCATCCTCCTCGCCTCACACTTCCTTGCAGAAATAGAACTCCTCTGCAGCAGAATCGCCATCCTAAAAAACAAGACCATTGTCGAACTCGGCACTGCAGAAGAACTGCGGAACATTTACTCCAAAAACTATGAGATATACCTCAGTACCAAATCACAAGACTATAGCAGACTGCTTTTAGAACTCGAAAAAAGAAAACGATACTTCGTCAAGGTCACCCAACAAGCAGGCGAAATAGTAATTGAAACGCCAGTCCCAGAGCATCTGCTACCATTCCTTGCTTCTTACATCGAAAAACAAGGAGATATACAAGGCCTACACGTTGAACGGCCAACACTCGGCAAAGTCTTTGAGGCAGTGGTAAAAAGATGATAGCCGCAGAAGTCTTTGAGCTTGTCAAGAAAAACCTCAAAAACCTCATCAGAGCAAAAGCAGGATCGCTCGTCGTCATCATTGGGCCGCTCCTCGTAATCTTCCTCGCAGGACTCGCGTTCGACAACAGCAACGCTTATGCAGTCAAGATAGGAACTTACACTCCATCTCCAACCAACATAACCATAACTTTTCTCGACCAGCTAAGAACCCAGTTCAAAGTAAGCGAGTACAAAACAGAAGACGAATGCGTAAATGCCATCAAAAACACCGACATCAACACCTGCATGTCCTTCTCGCCAGACTTCACCATCGGCAAGCCGCCGCAAAACCAAATCACCTTCTACGTTGACTATTCACGCATAAACCTGGTCTGGAGCATCATGCAGGTCATGACCAAAAAAGTCAGCGAAAAAACACTCCAAGCAAGCCAAAGCCTTACAAAACTACTGATCGACACCCTGGACTACACGCACAACAAAATCAAAGACGAACGGGAAATCATTGTACGGCTCACCACCGAAAACGAACTCATCAACAAAAACGTCCAGGACCTCTCAGCAGAACTCGGCGACATCGACTTAACACTTAACGACAAAGAATTCCCAATACAAAACCTCACAAACGCAAAAACACAATTGAAGCAATGGACGGACACTACTATTTCCATCAGCGAAAAAGGACTCAGCAAGGCAACATCATTCATCGACGCATCAGACGCCCTTGTGAAAGGCTCGGCAGCAGGGCAACAAGTCAAAGACCAACTGCTGGCAAACTTCCAAAAAAGCGTTGACGACATCAAAAAACTCAAATCAGACATGGCAGAAACCAAAAACCTCACCAAAGCAGCATTTGACAATTTTGACAAACAATTCAACCAGCTCACCGCAGCAATCACAGCCACAAAATCACGCCTCCAAGAAGCAGACACGACAAGACAACTCGGACTCCGCGTCCTAGAAGCAATAATCAGCCTCCTCGACAAAAGCCTCATCAGCATCAGCGACGTCCAACAAGCACTCAACGACATTGAAAACAGAATCAGCGCCATTGAAATCAAAGACCCGGAAGCGATCACACAACCAATCGTCACCTCCATCAAGCCAATAGTCCAAGAAAAAACCTACCTCAACTATTTATTCCCAATATTGAGCATTCTTATCATCATGTTCACCGCACTGCTAATCACACCAACACTCATATTGCTGGACAAAAACAGCCCCGCGAGCTTCAGAACATATATGACTCCAGTCGCGGATGCCAGTTATGTCATAGCAAACTTCATCACAGCATCAATACTCCTCTTCCTGCAGACGGTCATCGTCCTTGCAATAGCCAGCGTTTTCTTCAGCGGCCAAATCATCGCAAACATCCCAGAGGCACTGCTGCTCTTGATTATCATCAACTCGGTCTTCATCCTAATCGGCATGATAATCGGCTACTCATTCAACAGCGAAGAAGCAGCTACCCTGAGCGCCGTAAGCATTGGAGCCGTATTCCTCTTCATCAGCGACGTTATTATTCCACTGGAAAGCATGCCGGAGGCGTTTGCATATATTGCCAGCTTCAATCCTTACGTTCTCAGCAGCCAATTATTGAGACGCGCACTCATCTTTGACCAGTCACTCCTCGCCATGCTCGGAGACATACTCCTAATGCTCGGATATGTTGTTGCGCTGGCACTCCTCGCAACCGGCATATACCTGCTTACCAGAAGATACTCAATGCAGCAACTCATGAGGGCAATAGCGCCAGTGTTCGCCAAAGTTCACTTCAGGAGAAAACGATAATCACTGTCGTCCAAAGGCTGCCTTGGCCCGCAAGGGCCGGGCGGTCTTCTTTCTCGCAAATTATATAAATAGCCATATAGCACGCCAATACAATGAAATTTTACAACACACTGACGAGAAAGAAAGAAGAATTCAAGCCCGTAGACAAAAAACTCGTCAGAATGTACACCTGCGGACCAACAGTGTACAACTACGTCCATATCGGCAACCTCAGAACATTTCTTTTTGAAGACCTGCTCAGAAGATGGCTCAAATACCGAGGCTACAACCTCAAACAAGTAAAGAATTTAACAGATGTAGACGACAAAACGATACGCGATTCACAAAAAGAAAAACTTCCACTCAACGAATTTACTGAGAAGTACACCAAATCATTCTTTGAAGACACCGACGCACTCAACATTGAGCGAGCAGAGGTCTATCCCAAAGCAACAGAGCACATAGCCGAGATGGTTGCCATGATAACAGTTCTTTTAGACAAAGGCCTCGCGTATAAAACAAGCGACGGCATCTACTATTCAATTGAAAAATTCAAAGACTATGGCAGCCTTGCACACCTGGACATATCCAAACTAAAAGCAGGAGGCTCAGGACGAGTACGAGCAGACGAATACGAAAAAGAAAATGCGGGAGATTTTTCACTCTGGAAATTCTGGGATGAAAAAGACGGCGATGTGTTTTGGGAAACGCCAATCGGCAAAGGAAGGCCAGGATGGCATATAGAATGCAGTGCCATGAGCGCCAAGCATTTGACGGGCGCGTTTGAAAACAGCACATTCAAGCCAGAAAAATTCATCACAATAGACATCCACTCAGGCGGCGTAGACCTGGTCTTCCCGCACCACCAAGACGAAATAGCACAAACCGAAGCATGCGTTGGAAAGAAATTCGTCAACTACTGGCTCCACTCAGAACACCTGCTTGTCGAAAGCAAAAAAATGAGCAAATCACTCGGCAATTTCTACACACTCCGAGATTTACTCGCAAAAGGATACAACCCGCTTGCCATCAGGTATCTACTGCTATCAACACACTACCGGCAAAAACTAAACTTCACCTTCGAAGCACTCGAAGGAACAACAGTAGCAGTGCAACGACTTAACGACTTCATGCTCAAACTCAAAGAAGCACACGGCAGCACAAACAAAACAGAAGTACACGACGCCATACAAAAAGCGAAACTACAATTTGAACAATCACTAGACGAAGACTTAGAAATCAGTCCGGCGCTCGCAGCTATATTCGAGTTCATGAACAACATCAACAAGCATCTTGATTCACACGAACTCAGCAAACAAGACGCAGAGCATGTTATTACATTCATGGAAAGCGTTAACAACGTGCTTGGCATCTTTGCAAAAGAGGAAAAACTCTCACCCGAACTTCAAAAATTAGTAGATGAGCGAGAAAAAGCACGACAAATAAAAAATTGGGCACGAACAGACGAAATACGCGACGAGCTCAAAAAACACGGCATCGCAGTTGAGGACACACCACATGGCCAGCGCTGGAAAAGAATTCTTTCGTGAACGCTATGAAAAACTTGGCGGGGAAATAGCAGACATACAGACCAAGCCAACCATGCGCGTCAACACACTCAAAATAACAGCAAAAGAACTCATTGCACGACTTGAAAAATTAGGAGTCACACTTGAGCGCATACCATTCACGAAGAACGGTTATACAATCGTGCAGTCAAAATTTTCTCTCGGAGCCATAACAGAATATTTGCTAGGCTACTATTATTTACAAGACGCGGCAGCGCAATTGCCAGTAGAAATACTCGACCCTAAGCCAACAGACGTTGTACTTGACGCCTGCGCAGCGCCAGGCGGAAAAACAACACAACTCGCACAACACATGCAAAACCAAGGAACAATTGTCGCTTACGACCTCAAACCACACAGAATACCAAGCATGCTCGTAAACCTGGAACGCTGCGGTGTAAAGAATACAACCATGTTTGAAGGAAACGCAGTGCTGGCAAGCAAGCTCGGCGTACAATTTGATAAAGTACTCCTCGACGCACCCTGCGCAGGCAACTATTTGACAGAAGCCGGCTGGTTTGAAAAAAGAACACTCGAAGGCATCCAGGTAAGCTGCAACATACAAAGAAGACTGTTGTATGACTGTGTGAACATGCTCAAACAAGGCGGACAGCTCGTCTACAGCACCTGCTCACTAGAACCAGAAGAAAACGAAATGAACATTGACTGGGCCCTCAAGAATCTGCCCGTAAGACTAGAAAAAGTCAACACGGCGATAGGAGATCCAGGACTTACTGAAGTCTTCGGACAAAAACTAAACCCGGATATTGCGCTCTGCAAACGCTTTTGGCCGCACAAAACCAAGACTGAAGGATTCTTTATAGCAAAAATGGTGAAAATATGAATAATAAAACAATGAATATCGAAGAATTCCTAAAACCATTCGGCATAAAGAAAAAACTAGATGCACAAATCGTCAACAGAAGCTACTTCATCGTAAAAGACAAACAATTCCTCGGCAAAAATCCAGTCTATTCAGGCGAATGCATAGCACACATACGTGGACCAGTACTCATACCATCAATAGACCTTTTGCAACAAATAGGCAAAGAAGCGCGCAAACACGTCATCCTCACAGAAAAAGCAGAATGGCTCTACATCTGCGGCAGAGACATCTTCGCAAAAGGCATAACTTCACACAACAATCCTGCAATCGGAGACAGAGTCGTCATACTCAACCAACACAAAGAATGCCTCGGCTACGGAGACATGACAGCACCTTTAACAGACAAAAGAGTCGTCATCAAGCGCTTATTCGATATAGGAGACTTGCTAAGACGAGAACGAAAGACTAAGAAAGTAAGAAACGCGCCGAATTCATAAAATTCGGCTGGTCTCAAGGAGCAAGCTCCTCGAAACGTTTAAAAACATCTTCTATTGCCATCATAACATGGCAGACCGATACGACCCAAAACAAGAAGAAGAAAAATGGGTCCAGCACTGGGAAAAAGAAGCCATATACACCTTCAACCCAGAAGAAAAAGGAGAAGTCTATAGCATAGACACTCCGCCGCCAACGTTCTCAGGAAAAATGCACATCGGTCACGCATTCTCATACACCCAGCAAGACATCATCGCGCGCTACAAAAGACTGCGCGGCTATAACGTTTTCTACCCATGGGGCGTAGACGACAATGGACTGCCAACAGAAAGACTTGTAGAAAAACTCAAAAGCGTCAAAGGCAGCAAGATGGACAGGCAAGAATTCATCAAACTCTGCGAACAAACAATCGCAGAAATCATGCCGGCATT
>CAYSMN010000011.1:0-4378 GCA_964432255.1 uncultured Methanosarcinales archaeon
CTTGATGCGTGTAAGCAGTTTGGCACGTATCCTATGAAATATTATTGTGCTACTGGCGCATACATGCAGTATACGCTTGATCGGGAGAAAGAAGATGCGAAAACAAAAGAAACAGTTTATCCGTGTGATTCTTTTGATTTTCCTGCGGCTTGCGCTCGGTACAAGTTGGTTTACGTAGCGTTTAGGAACGTGCGCAAAAAGCTGCCGCCGGATGCGCTTATCGAGGAATGTGAGAAAATGCAGGGCAAGTTTAGGCTTGGCTGCTTCCATGGTCTTGGCAATGCGTACATGCCGCTTATCAGGGATAAGAAAGTGGATGTCCAGGATGTTTGTTTGAAAGGCGATGAGGATGAACAGTTTGTATGCATCGAGGGCGCGATGGAGCGCTTGTCGAAGTATTTCCCCAACAGGGCACGGGAAATCTGTGAAGATTTGGAAGGCAAAAACAAGGAAACGTGTCTGACTGCCGTGAATAATGGCATGTACAGTATGGACAAGGATTTCTCGCTGTATCAGGAGTGAGTTTTATATAGGGGTATTCTCGGAAAAGGTTGTATGTTATACCTTATTGGGCTGGGGCTTTCCAACGAGAAAGACATCACGGTAAAAGGTTTGGAAGCTGTGAAGAAGTGCGATAAACTCTATTTGGAGTGCTATACTTCTAAGCTTTCTTGTTCTAAGGAGGATTTAGAAAAGCTATATGGCAAGAAGGTTGAGCTTGCGACAAGAGAGTTTGTTGAAAGTGCAGGGCAGTTGTTGAAAGAGTCTAAAACTGGCGATGTTGCTTTGCTCATTATCGGTGATCCGTTGTGCGCTACTACTCATTGGGATATTCTGCAGAGGGCAAAAGAACAGAAGATTAAGACTGAGGTTATTCACAATGCGTCTGTCATTAATGTTATTGGCGCAACCGGCTTGCAGGTATACAAGTTTGGGAAAACTACCAGCATTCCTTTTCCGAAGGAGGATTACGAAGTTGAAACGCCGTATAATGTTATCAAGGAGAACAAATCTATCGGCGCGCATACTTTAGTATTGCTTGATCTTGATCCGATTAATAACAAATTCATGTCAGTGAATGAAGCAATAGAACTTTTGAGAAAGATTGAGCGTAAGCGTAATGAAAAGGTCTTTTTGCCCAAAGATTGGTGTGTTGGCGTTGCGAGACTAGGTGCGAAAGACCAGAAGATTGTTGCGGGAACCGTAACTGATGTGTCTGATGCTGATTTTGGTCCTGCGCCTCACGCGCTGATTGTGCCGGGAAGCTTGCATTTTCTTGAGGAAGAAGCCTTAAAGCAATCAAAATCTTTATAAGGCTCTGATTGGCAGTTAAGCTTACAGCTCCATCGTATAGCGGCCAAGTATAGTGGGCTTTGGACCCATTGACGGCGGTTCGAATCCGCCTGGAGCTATATGAATTATAAACAGGAATTATTGCAGGACATCAAGGCATTAGGCGGATTTCCAGTATACACTATTGCCGTTATTGCCGCGTTTTTTTATGATAGAGTTTTGTCTGCCCAATTGTTGGTTGGAATTGTTTTGGCTTTTGGTGTGACCGTTCTCATCCGGATGTTTTCTTTTAAGGAGCGTCCTGACCGTCAGCCGTTTAATGGTTTTCTTACAAAGATTGATGCATCCAGCTTCCCAAGTCTTCACTCTATGCGCGCGTCTGTACTTGCCACGTTGCTTACTTTGAAGATTACTAATCCTGTTCTCATCATTTTGCTTATCGTTTACGCTCTGGCTGTTGGCGCTTCTCGTGTGCAGCTTAAGCGCCATTATGTTTCTGATGTTGTTGCCGGCCTTATCCTTGGTATTCTAGTCGCATTGGCAAGCGTTTGGCTTGTAGCAAGATTTATAAGCTAAAAAGCGCTGTTTTTCTGTATGGGTGGTTTGTCTAAGCCTCAGGCATTCGTGCTGTTTGCTCTAGGCAGGTGTTATGAGGAGTGTGACAGAAGATTTGCAGATAAGCCTCTAGTTGTTAACATGTCTAAGAAGGCGTTTATCGATCTTTCAACAAAAGCAGGCATGGTGAGCAAGGGCGAGCGCGCCATGTACAAGAATTTGGAAGACTTGGAAGAAAAAAAGCTTATTTCTTATGATAACAAGAGTTTGAAGTTGACTGAGCGCGGTGGAAAGCGTTTCCAGGAATTGTTAACTAAGATTGAGCCCTATCTTGCTGTCAGTTTATTGCTTCGTTCTGGGGATGTATTGAAATATACAAGGGTTCAGGCAAAGTTTAAATAGCAGTATTTGGCGTTTTCTGTTGAGCACTAAAGGCCCGTCGTATAGCGGCCAAGTATACGGGACTCTGACTCCTGTGACGGCGGTTCGAATCCGCCCGGGCCTATGCTCAAAACTCTTTCAGCAAAAGATATGTGTGGCACATGTCTACCAAATTTTTTCCAATAGACATATTTTGCTATCTGAACAGGATTTGCAGGCCAAATAATTCTCATCCATCGTTCAAGGGCATCTTTTCCTGAAATTTCATATGTTACAAGATTTTTTGTTGTTTTGTATCCATGATTGGGTCGAACATCTTTGCTTGCGATAAAACCTGTTTGCCTGAGAAGAGGATGAAGTTCGTTAGCTAAAGGAGACTCCATTAATGCAAATCGTATGCGTGGATAATAGGCATATAAACGCGCTTGTTTAGAGAATTTCAGACATCCATCAGTGTCGAATAAGCCACGTAGAAAATGAGGCATAAGTGAAGCGTTTGAAGATACGACTTCAGGAACATGTGCATTATCCTTTGGCCCACGCTGAAGACCAAATGTGCTTAGAAAGAACTGAAAAATATCTTTACCATAAATCTCCAAGTTATACGCATTTTTACCCTTAAGCCGATAAATCCGCGGATTTATCGCTCCAAAACACTTTCTAAAAAGAGGAATAACGTGATTTTGGAAATAAATAAGATCATCTGAACTTCCAGAAATAGTTATGCGATTGTAACTTTTGTGGAGATTCCCATCACCAAGAATAATTCCACAAAGTTCTGCTGTATTTTCATTAAACTCCATTTGATTATCTTTGGAATAGAGCTTTAAATGTGCTACTTGAAGATGTCCAGTGTCCAGTGGAAAAATCCGTAAAGTTTACGAAAAAATTAATCTTCGTCTTCTTTACAGAAACCGCCGGTGATTTCCGCGCCTTCGTGGAAGAGTGTGGCATTTATTTCCTCAATGAGTTTTGTCTCATTCGTGTTGAGGCGTATGCTTTCGTTGTTTACTAGGAAACTGATGCTTTCATCGTTCCACCAATCTGTTGGTGTGACTTCAAACTCATTGTCTTTGACATCAAATGTTTCTGTTCTGTTGAGGTCTGAAACGAGCTTGCAGAGTTTTTTGTCTTCTATTTTGATGCAGAAGCTGGTGCGCCAGTTTGTTGGCACGCATCTTTCAAATCTGTCGCACTGGCTGTGGACGCAGCAATCATCTTTGTCAATGCATTTTCCTTGTTCTTTGCAGTAAACTTTGTCTTTTGCGCACTGGCATTCGCCCTCTTTGGATTCCTCGTTTATCCTGCATTCTTTTGCTTCCATGCAAATGCCATCTTCACAGTTGCCTGTGTCGCAGTCGTCATTGGTGCAGCAGGAGTCTTTTGAAATGCAGTCGTCGCCGCATTGTTTTTTGCCGGATGGACAGGCGCAATTGCCTTGCTGGCAGGTTTTGCCGGCAGTGCAGGTGATGTTTGCGCAAAGGTCAATTGTTTGCTGACTTACAGTGCCTTCAACAGGTGCCTGGTATTCTGATGTTGGAATCGTGCGTACTTCCGGCTGACAGGCTATAAGAAAAATAAGAAGCGCTGCAAACAGGTATTTCTCCCCCATAGTGACACTACTGCACAGTCGTTGTATAAAAACCTTGCGACTTACTCGGTGTATAGCTTGACTGCGCTGGGGTCGTATTTCCAGTCCGGTGCGAGTTTGTTGATTCGCTTGTAATACTTTGCAAGCCGTTTGATCTTGCTTACAGTCAGTTGCAGGCCTCGTACTGCAGTCATGTCCTGCCTGAAGTTTTCCAGGTGTTTTCTGATTAGAACTGAGCGTTTCATTAATGCCATTATATCTTCTGGCAGTTTTGGACTGAGTTTTTTCTCGCCAAGCACTTCCTGCAGTCGTTTTCCTACAATCAATTTGATTGATGGTACGCCGTAGCTGTCTCGCAAAATAAGACCGATTTCGCTGGAAGTTTTGCCTTCTTTCGCAAGTTTGCCCACCAGCAGTTCGATTTCTTTTGGCTTGTATCGTATCCAGGTTGGTTTTGTTGCCTGCAGTAATTTTTTTGAGCCGGAATTTCCTCGGCCACGCGAGTGCATTTTTGCCATGTGTTATTCTCCGTTCAAGAACGATTTTGTCGCCAGTACA
>CAYSMN010000011.1:4478-12214 GCA_964432255.1 uncultured Methanosarcinales archaeon
ATTTATAAAACTTTCTATGATTTTATCGACGAACAAGCCCGACTGAATGGAATTCAGAGGGTATTGTTAGGAGCGTTTTCGAGCGAAGCGAGCCTAAATGCAGAAGAAAAATTTTTAATAAAAAAAGAATTAAAGCAATCCTCTGATGTCGTCTATGCGTGATGCGACATCAGTGCCTTTCTTGGTTAAAGCCAGGAGTTTTAATCTTCCTTGTTTGTCAAAATTCACAAGTCCTTCCCGTTCCATTTCCTGGAGTATCTTGACAACGTGTGAGTAGGTGCAGTCGATTGTTTTTGCCAAAGAACTTGCATACACTTCGCTTTTCGCATTGCGCAATTCGACCAGCATCATGGCTGGTTTTTCTCGGAAGAATGTTTTAAAAATTTCTTTGTTCTTATTCAATCTACCCACCCCGTTGCTAATGCAATCGTTGTAATCGAATATATATTTAAATGTTTCGTAGACGTGTTTTTATCGACGATAAACTGCAGTTTTATCGTGCATAAAACCGGAGCTGTTTAAAAATTCTTGCGATAAGCATATAAACGGCTTTCATTCGATGAAAAGCATGTTATTTTCTCATGAGGTCATACGGCCTAGCCAGAAAGAACTGGTTGAGACTGTCCAGAAAGCATTGAAAGAGAAAAAGCACGTGCTCGCGCACGCGCCAACAGGCATGGGAAAAACTGCCGCGGTGCTGTGTCCGGCATTGGAGCTGGCACTGCAGCGTGATTTAACGGTTTTCTTTCTAACTTCCAGGCACACCCAGCACAAAATTGTCTTGGAAACTGCGAAGCAGGTGATGGAAAAGAACAAAATTCATTTTGCAGTCGCAAGTTTGATTGGGAAAAAGTGGATGTGCGCGCAGGAGAACGTTGATAACATGCCGTCTGGTGATTTTGCAGAGTACTGCAAGGGTTTGGTTGAGAATAATTTGTGTGAATTCTATACCAACGCGCGAGGAAAAAACAATTTGGGTGCAAAAAAGGTTTTGTCAGAGTTAAATGCTGATGCGCCTTTGCCAACTGAAACTGTTATGCTTAGATGCATTCAGGAAAAACTTTGCCCTTACGAGATGTCTTTGATGCTTGCCGAGGATTCAAAGGTCATCGTTGCTGATTATTTTTATTTGTTCAACCCGCACATTCGCGAGGCATTGTTTGGGAAGATTAAGAAAAAGCTTGAGCAGGCAATAATCATTGTTGATGAAGGCCACAATCTTCCTGCGAGAGTTCGCGACTTGTTGACGTTCAGATTGTCAAATAAGGGAATGAAATTGGCGATTCAGGAAGCGAAGAAGCATCATGCTGATGACGCACTTGTAATTCTTGTTGAAATTCAGGAAGTATTGAATAAATTGAGTGAAAATGTGAAGGAAGAGAGGCTTGCTAAAAGAGAGCAGTTTTTTGACCCTCTGAACAAATTCAAGCCATATGATGAAATTGTTGCGGAATTGGATTTGGCTGCTGAAATGGTGCGTGATGAGCAGAAAGTGTCCCATATCGGCAGTGTTGTCAAGTTTTTGGAAGCGTGGAAGAATGATGAAACTGGTTTTGCCCGCATTATCAGCAGAAAGGACATGTTTGTGACTTTGAGCATTCGGTGTCTTGATCCTGCGTTTGCTACGAAAGAGGTGTTTGATAACTGTTATGCTTCTGTTGTCATGTCCGGCACTTTAAATCCTACTGGCATGTATGCGGACGTGTTGGGCATGCAGAATGCGATAGCGCGCTCGTTTCCGAGCCCCTTTCCAGAGCACAACAGGCTGTCTTTGATTGTGCCGAGAACGACGACAAAATTCACATTGAGAAGTGAGCGTCAGTACATGGAGATTGCGGAAGTTTGTGCTGATATAGCTAACAAAATTCCTGGTTGTGTTATGCTGTTTTTTCCGAGCTATAAAGTGAGAGATGAAGTGGCTCGTTTTTTTGCAGAAAAATACGATAAGTCCATCTTATATGAATCGTCTGGAATGGACAAGGCTGAAAAACAGCAGTTGCTGGACAAATTCTCAAAATCAAAAGGCGCGTTGTTGGCTGTTGCTGCTGGCAGTTTTGGTGAGGGCATTGATTTGCCGGGCGTTATCAAGGGAGTGATTGTGGTTGGTTTGCCGTTGGATAGGCCTGATTTGGAGACAACCGAGCTTATCTCATATTATGACAAGAAATTCGGCAAGGGCTGGGAGTACGGCTACATTTTGCCTGCCATGACTAGATGCATTCAGAATGCCGGCAGGTGCATCAGGTCTGAGAAAGATAGGGGTGTTTTAGTATTCTTGGATGAACGCTATGCCTGGCCGCGCTACAAGTCCTGTTTCCCGCCTGAGTGGCAGTTGAAGACAACAATTGATTACGATGATGAGATTGCGCAGTTTTTTGGCAGGCTGACATAAATAATGCTATAAAGCAACGAATAAATATTCTTATAAACCGTGGAGAACGCAATTTTGATAATTCATATGAAGCCAATAAAGAAGAAAGACTGGCAGCACTTTCTGAATTAATAGAAAATAAAAAAATAAACTTAGATAAATCTAACTCTTATCTTTCGGGCATTCGATTTGTACGCGGCAGAAATCTTCTGACCATTTATGAGTGTGTACGTCGTTGTACCCGTTGCTGCGATATTCACCGATTCACCATTAATTGACAAAACAGCTGTCTGAGAATCCGCGGAGCTAACTCTAACTTCATACTCAACAGAATTAACCGTGACTACTCTTGATGTGCCTGGAGTCGCAGATAAAGTTACTGTATTCTGAGCGATTGCCTGCCCAAAACCAGCACCCTGCCCGAAAATCATCCACAGCCCAATCAAGGCCACCAATAAAACCGATACGAGAATAACCGTGTTCAACATCTGGCCTTTTCGCATAAAATCACCTCTTTGATTACTAAGATATAAGTTTGTTTCAAATATATAAAGATAGCGCAAAAAGATTCTACCTTGTAAGATAATCTTTCTAGCGTAAAAATGTCAGAATCGCTCCAGAAAGTATGGGTATGTACAGGTTGTCGTCTAGTTTGATGTCAAATCTTTCTACAATCATTGTTATTACGCTTGCGATTATTGCATGGATTAGTGTAACAAAGAATTGTGCGGCAATGATTGAGACTGCTATTGCAAATATCGTGCTGCTCCACGTCTTGATTCGTTTGGTGGAGTATGCTCGCAATAATCCTGCCACTCCGTCTCCCCAGGCAACGATAAAGATGGAAGCTGTTGCGATGTCGGGAGAATAAAGCCAGACCGCGATAGTGCAGCCTAGCATATAGTAGAATGCTCCTATGCCGGGAAACTTGTGCATGTTATGCTCCCGTTCAAGCGCCATCATTATTTGGTGCAGGATCGGCAGTTTGTAATACTTGTAAATTAGGAAAAGAACGCCCGATAGTGCGAGCAGGATTACAAACTGCATCTTATTCATAATGCCAAAATAGAACAATAGTCCCAGGATTGTGCCAAAGACAATATGGAATATGTGCCGTTTGATTTCTCTCATAATATAGTGAGTTATAACAAAATTTATATACCTTTCTTAGTGTCGCAGGTGTATGCCGAAAAAGAAGGGAAGTATTTTTGAAAAAGATAAGGATTCTGAGCTTGTGGATGAGCCTGAGGAGTTTTTAGAGTCTGAAGAGCACACTGAAACTCATGATGAAGTTAAAATAAAGATTAGTGTTGGCGACAAAGAGGCTGATGTTTACACAAAAGAGGGCAGGGAAGAGCTTGCAGAGGATGAGATTGCTCCTTGGGAGGAAGCTTTTTCTGAGGGCGCCGAGGGCAGTGAGAGTGCGCATTGCGAAAATTGCGACAAGACCTTAGGCGACAGGGAAGAGAGCGTTATTGAGCGTGAAGTGAAGGGAAAAGTGTTATTGTTCTGTTCTGAGAAGTGCGCCCAGGCAGGCGCGGTTAAGAAAAAGGAATAAAAGTCGTCCTGTCTTTGCGACATTGTGAGATGTTTGAGAAACTATTGTCACATGCTCGCGCTAGCGAGGCATTTATTGTTTCTTTCTCAAACTCGAACAAGGAGCAAATTTGATCAAACTTTCTGAAAGTTTGAGAAGAAGGAATAATTTAGTTCTCTGTCCCGCCCACTACTTCCGTAATGAGAGGCTTGTCTTGTTTGACTTCTTTGACGCCTTTTGTGATGCTTGTTATATCTGCTACGAGCTTAAGGCGTTTTTCTCCAAGCACGCCGTAGCGTTTGATGACGAAATAGCCTTCTTTTATTTCGGCGACTTGGAATGTTTGCGGTATTGTGAAGCCGCCGCCAAGTTCAAGGCTTTTGTTGAATATTTTGTTTAGTTCTGGCTGGAAGTTCAATATTATCCTGCTTTTGGTCAGATTGATGATTGCCGTTCCGAATGGTGTTACAAGCGTCTGGTTTTCTTCTGGGCTTTGGTAGAATAGAATGTCTTCTTCTGCTACGTGCGCTACTTTGCTCGTCCATTCGGTGTTTGGCAGGGTATATTCTTCCCTTTCTTTGGCGAGGATGTTTGCGATGACCTTGTCGTCAGTTATGTTGATGACTTGGTATTTGAATGCAAGCTGGTCGTTGAAGACGACGTCGCCGCGTACCGGTGGCTTTTTGAACATGGTTTCAAAGGATTTGAGCGGGAATGCTTGTTTTCTGTTTATGGTTATCATTCTTTCCATGATTCTTGTCTTGTTGATAGCCAGCACGACTTCTTTTTCGCTTGGCTCAATGATTGCTTCTTTGTGTTCTCCTTCTCTCGCGCCGAGGAGTGCTTCGTCAAAGCCAGGAACTTTTCCGCTTTGTCCAAGGACAAAGATGTAGGGGCCTTTGACATAATTGTCAATGGCGTATTTTTCTGCAAGTTCTGGGTTGTTTGTGTCTACGACTGTGCCGTTTTCGAGCGAAAGTACAAAATCAATAGTTATAAGGTCGCCAAGTGAGGCGCCTGGAGTGATGTTTTCAGGCGTAATGTTT
Organism: uncultured Methanosarcinales archaeon; assembly: GCA_964432255.1. Taxonomy (GTDB): domain Archaea; phylum Nanobdellota; class Nanobdellia; order Woesearchaeales; family ARS49; genus CABMGU01. The sequence continues at coordinate 9,433 of CAYSMN010000011.1, forward strand.
TCCTTTGGAGGAGGCGCAACAGTTGGCGCTTTGGTAAAGAAAAGTAATAATGCGCCGATTGCTACGATTCCGAGAATTATCCAGAGCGTCTTATTCATCCTACTGCCCGTCTGACGTCGACTGCTTCGACAGATTCAACGTCTTTCAGCTGTTTTATTTTTTCTTCAAGCTTGTCGGTTGAGCCGATGCTTTCGTCCATGACGAAAAGAATCTTGAGTGATTTTAAGCCAAAGCCGATTGGCTCTATTTCTTTTCTGTACTCGCCTTCTTTGTGCTTTTGGTCAACAAAGTCTTTGATGCACTTGACAGCTTCGGTATAAATGTTGTCAAGATTGGCGTCCGGGCCTGCCGGCATTATTTTGATAGTGACAATGACGCTCGCCATTTAGTTTGGGCCCTCGAACTTACATTCTGGGCATTTGTATTTTGCCGCGATTTGTCTGCAATGCTGGCATCTGATTATTTCGTATTTGAGGCATTTGGGGCATTTGAAGCGCGCCACGCCTGCCTGTCCGGTAATTGCTCCTTTGCACGTTATGCACGTTGTTGTTACCATGATTCGAGCAGTATGGGAGGGGTTTAAAAAGATTGTGATTGTCAGGTACAGTTTGGCCCCTTCTCAAATTGGCTAAACCACTATTCCTCAGAGATAACAAAAGTATATAAAGGCAGTTTGGGGCTAAACGACTCATGGGTGAAAAGCCGTTTTTGCTTTTTGGGAGAAGGTCTCAGGATAAGGAGCGCGAACTTGAGACGCACATAGAAGAAAAGCACAAAGCGCTCGCTGAGATTAAGCGCGAGTCAGCGAATATTATTTCTGAGGCTCACCGCCACGCTGAGCGGATTAAGAAAGAGGAGCAGGCTCTGAAGGCGTTGCGTAATGAAGTTGCCAAGCGCGTGAAGTCCGCTGAGCAGTTTGAAGCACAGTTGAGAGAAGGCGGCAAAGCGCTCTCTCAGCGCGAGAGTGCGGTGCGTGGCCAGGAAGCGCGCATTGAGAGGCTGAAGAATGAAGAGGGGCGCTTGCGCTCGTCGCTTGATGAATTGCAGCACGTATATGATGAAAAAAAAGGCGCATTGAATGAGCGCCAGAAGGCAATTGTCTCGTTAACACGGGAATTGAGTTCTTTGGTGGAGAAGCGTTCTGAAGTGAAGCACTATGAGGCAACATTGGTGTCAGCGAGTGAGAAGGAGCGCCAGGCAAAGATAAATTCTGATAAGATGGAAAGGAGGGTTGCTGAGGGCGCGAAACTGCTTTCCGATCAGGAGTTTCATATTGAGAAAAACAAGCGTGTTCTGGACCAGTTGATTGTTCAAGTCAGGGAAATGAATGCGCTGAAAAAGCAGGTTGATGCTGAGATGGGTGAGCGTCAGAAGATGATGCTGGCTGCGAAGCGTGAGCTGGCTGACATGGAGGATGCAGTGAAGGATGTCATTTCGACCAAAACTCAGTTGCAGCAAAAAAACACGTTCTTGGTCCAGCGCGACCACCAGCTTGCCGAGCAGGAAAGGAGAATTGATGAAAAGAAGAGGGAAATAGAAAAATTGCGGTTTGACGCGTCTGCTGCCGAGAAGAGCAGGCAGGAATTGACGGCATTATTGGAGGATAAGAAGCATGTTCTTGCAGAGCTGAAATCGGCTGTTGCGCAGAATTCTCAGACTGTAAAAGAATTGCACGAGCATGAAGTTAATGCTCGCAAGGGAGCGCATAATTTGGAGATTGCACAGCACGAAGCTGATAAGAAGCTTAAGTTATTGGACGCGAAGGAAAAAGAGATGATACGTAGAGAAGCTGCATGGCTTGAGCATGAAAGAGCTTTGAAAGAGGCGGCTATGATGCTGTCTAAGGACAAGAGGGAATTGATGGACGAAGTGAATGCAAGGAAAGCAGAGTTGTTGTTGGTCAAGCAGGAATGGGAGAAGAGGTTTGATGAGTTGGAAGAGGAGAAGAAGAGTTTGCAGCACGAGAAGTCTGATGTGCGTTCTTTGGTTGAGTCTGATGTTCTTGGTTTGAAGGAAAAAGAGGACGAGCTGGTTACGGCTATTGCGATGTTCGAGCGCGACGGAGACAAATTGCAGGATGAGGAAAAGTCTTTGTTGAAGCGCGTTGCTGAATTGGAAAAGTCAAAGGCTGCATTGGAGCGCGAGGAAAAGGCATTGTCTGCGAAAGAGAAGCGCATTGTTGACGGCGAGCGTATTGTTCAGAAGGGCATGAAATTCATTGAGGCTGAAAGGAAAACGCTTGAGCAGGAGAAGGACAAGGTTTACCGTTCTCGTGAGTTGAAGAAGATTCTGCCGGCGATGGAGCGCAGGTATGAGGAACTGCGCAAAGGAATTGGAAAGATGGAAGCACGTGCGATTGATGTTGGTACGCGCCCGCCAGCCTCAAGACTGCTCAAGGAGCGCGAAAAGGTGATTGAGGAGCGCGAAGAAGGCATTCATGTCGAAATGAGAAAGTTGATGGAGCGCGAGCATGAGGTTGAAGATCTTGAGTCTAGAAAAGAGCGCGCTTTTTCCGAGTACTTGCGCGAGGAAGTCGAGCGTGCGAGGATGGGCAAGCCGGGCAGGGAAATTATGAATCCTGAAATTCACGCGATGATTGACGATGCACGGGAAAGAGTCATGCAGGGCAAGCTGGATGAGGCTGTTCGTTTGGTTGCCGAAACCGAATACTTGATTGACAAAGTGCAGAATCAGAATGAGAAGCGCGTGTTGATGTATGATATTCGTGATTTGAAGGCGAGCATCAAACTGGCTACTTTGACGTAATAGTGTTGTCTTTCTC
>CAYSMN010000011.1:12314-19281 GCA_964432255.1 uncultured Methanosarcinales archaeon
AACGAATGTTTTTCCCAGGAATTCTTCGACGACTTGCATGTTTGTTCTGGCGTGTGATGTAATTTCGCTTACTTTGATAGTGCTTGGCTTGCAGAGCGCAATGAGCGGTATTAAGTTGTCAGCAAGGTGTTTGTCAACTGGCGCTCCGTTCTGTATTTCTTCCAGTAATTTCTGTGCTGCTTCCATGCCTACTTTTTCTGCCGGCTTGCCTTTTTCTCCGAGAGCGTCTGCACCGAGTCTGATTGGGTTTTCAATGTTAATATCTTCCTTGGTTAGAGAAAAGACTGCCCAAAGGGTGATGCCTGAGCCGGTTGAGTGTGTGTCTGAATATTCTGTGGTGATGTCTATCGGCACGTTGAACTGCAAAAGTGCCTGTTTTGCCGAGTTTGCCTGCCGTTCTGCTACTTGTGCTTTTGCGAGGTCTTGGCTGGCGTGGGAAGTGCCTTTGATGCTGATGAGTTCTCCTTGCTTTGTGAGTTCAAAGGCTTTGTGCGCTAGTGCTTTTTGGAACGCTTCGAATGTATCAAATTCGTTTCGCTTGATTTCCGGCTTGATAGAGATTTCTACCTGTCCGCCGCCTTTTGGGTAGTAGCCGCGCTTGAGCAGTTTTACATTAATGCCTGCCACGCGCCGGTATTGCGGCACGAGAACATTGGTAAAATAGTCTATCGGCATGCTCCATTGCGTGTCAGTTCCGCCAATTAACGTAAGTGTATGCGACTTTTGTGCAAACAGGCAGGGGAGTAAGACTGCTTGGAGAAGTAAGGTAATGCTGCCAGCGGTGCCAATATCAATTGTTATGTTTTTCGCAGAAATTTTTCCTGGTATGTAGAGTAGCTCTCTGCTGCCTATTTCTGCTCCGTCTGCTTTTGCAGTGCAGAGTTGTTGCAATGCTTTGACACAGTGGACATGCTGGGCTTTTAAGCCGGGGTCTTTGCGCGCTTCGCGTATGTTTGTTACTCTGAATGGCTTGTTAGTCAAGCTGCTGAGCGCGAGCGCTGTCCTGACAATTTGGCCTCCTGCTTCTCCCATGCTTCCGTCGATTGTTATCATGGTAATTCTTCCAGCATGCTTTCTTCGTTATCTAAGTCGTCGAGCTCTTTTTCTAGCTGCGCTATTTCATCTTCAATGTTGATTGCTTCTGTTTGTACTGGTGCTGGAGGGGCTGGCTTCGCCACCTTAAATGATAATAGCATCCATTTGTTTCCATTGCATTCCCATCCTTTTCTTTTGTTGCACAAGTAGCCTACAACATAATAGGTTTTGCCTGGTGTGAATTTGACTGTTGAGACGGCCAGGGTGAATTTGGCTGTTCCTTTGACCCATTGTTGTACAATTGAGTCTTTTGTTTTGAGTGGGTTGATGATTATTTTTTCCCAGATTCGATTATCTGTGTACACATATGCTATACCCCACGCATAATCTGCCGGTCCTACGGTGATGTCAAGTTGTGAGCCAGGTTGTGTTTCATCGGCATTGAGCTGGAAATTGCTTGGTTGCGCTGCCCAACGCGGCATTTGTTCTGGTGGTATGAGGAGTCCTGCCATTCCGGGTGATGACGGTAGCGCAGTGCAGGCTGTTAAGAAGATAAATAGCCATATGTGTTTCATGCTATGAAGAAGTAGTTTGTACTATAAAAAGATAAAGAAAAAAAATTGCCGGGAATCAGATATTGTCTAATTCGCTTAATTCGGCGTCTAATTGGTCGAGCTCATTGAGGTCTTGCTCAAAGCTGTCTACTTCTGCTACCGAGGGTTCTGCCGCCGGTGCAAGAGACTGTACAGCTGGTGCTACCGGTGCCGGAGGCTGTGCTTTTGGAGCACAGCTTACCAGTAACAATAGCACAAGGCTCAACACGATCGCTGCAGTTTTCATATTCATAGCCACCACCGTCCTCTATTTAAGGTTTACGCGGTTGCAGCAGGCGTTGGGCTTGCTGCAGTGTCGTCTGCTTCGTCAGCGTCGTCATCAGCTTCGTCAGCGTCGTCATCAGCATCATCTACTTCTGGAGCAGGTGTGCTTTCAGGAGCCGTGGTCTCTGCTGGAGCAGGTGTGCTTTCAGTAGTCGTGGTCTCTGGTGCTGTAGTTTCGGCTGGTTCTGAAGCTGTTTCAACGATTGCTTCAGGAGCTTTTTGTCTGAGTGATTTCAGCCAGTTCCTGATTAACTCTCGCGCTTCTTTCAGTGACTTGTTGGCTGCTCTGAACTTTTCGACTGCTTGTTTCATGAGATCGTCTTTCAGTCCTGGCTCTGCAGCTCTTGCCTGCTCGAAAAGCGCTTTTCCTGCGTCAAAGCTGGCTTGTGCTTCCGCAATCTTGGCATCAATTGTCGCTGTGTCAAGACCGCTCGTGTCCTTGCCTTTTTTCTCAAGGTGCGCTACTATGCGCTCAAGCTTCGTGATGAGCATGTCTGCGCGCTTGAATGTTGGGCCCATCTTGCCTGCTATTCTGCCTAGGATATCATGTTTTACATCCCGTACTCTCATGCGGACGGCCTTGCAATCTTCACTATTCTTGTCTGCTTCGCAGGCTGCTTTGACTTCATCTCTGAGAGCTCTAAACTCTTCTTTCTTCTGCTCACGCATATCTTTGCGCTCTTCACGCATATCTTTGCGCTCTTCTCTGTTCTCTTTGGCTTTTTCCATGCGCTCTCCGCGCTTGCCTTTGCCTTCTTTATCTGTAGCGTCTCCGCTGTCTGCAGAGTCTCCGCTGTCTGCAGCTTCTTCTTTGTCTGCAGAATCTCCGCTATCGCTATCACTGGTTTCTTCGGCTATTGCGATTGGTGCCAAAGCCAGTAGTAAGATAGCAAGTATGGCTATCCAGTTTTTCATTTTAGTCCACCTCCATGTGGTCTTCTATTGTTATTGAGCTCCAGGCGACGCTTGTGTCGCCCGTGTCAACGAAATAATTTGTTTTCATGGGATGTCTATGGTCAAAGGTGCTTAAAAAGATACTTTCAAAGCACAGAGCAAAGTAACCGTTTTGTCGGCTTTAAAACTTTACAAAAGTTTATTTATGCCTTTTTAGCTTAAAGGAGCATTTTTCATCCTCTTTTGGCTTTAAAAAGCTCAGTAAGATGACTTAACATCTCAAAAACTTTATATACTAGAGAATATAATAGAAACTTATGAGGGTATTTTGGGTGGTATTTCTCCTGATGCTGCCATCAGTTTTGGGAGTTACGATTCATGGAACCGTGTATGATTTCGGGCTTGATAAGCTTCCAGATGCTATTGTTGAGATAGACAGTACACCGCGCCAGCAAATGGTCGCAAAGAACGGCACGTATTCCTTTAACGTGCCGGTTGGAAACTACTCGTTGAGAGCGCGTCATGAGAAATCTGATTCGGATGTGGTGGAGAATATTTCTGCTACTGCCGAAGGTGAGTATGTTCTTGATCTAATTCTGCTGCCTTCTTTAGAAGGGGATGAGGAATTATTCATGGAAGAGCCTGAAATTATGGAAGAGTTGATAACAGAAAAACCAGCCGTGCATTGGCTGTTGTGGGTTGTGGTCTTTGCTGTTCTTGGTTATCTTGTGTATAAGATTTCAAGAAAACCTGCCCAGATTGTTGAAAAGATCATTCACACGGAAGTAATTAAGGAAGTAAAGGAAGTGGCTGTTGTTGAAGAGCTTCAGAAGATTATGGAGTTTATTGAAAAGGAAGGCGGCAGGACGACGCAGAAGGACATCAGGAAGAATTTCCCATACTCGGAAGCAAAGATTTCATTGATGATTGATGATTTGGAAGCGAAAGGCTTGGTTAAAAAAGTGAAAAAGGGGAGAGGAAATATTATCATTAAAGCATGAAACTAATCGCTGGCATCGATCCGGGCACGACTGTTGGTTGGGCTGTTCTTAGTTTGAAGGGCGAATTGGTTGCAGTCGGCTCTCAGAAGGAGTTTAATCTTGATTCTGTTGTTGCAGTGTTGACCAAAACAGGCAGGGCCATTGTAGTCGGCAGTGATAAGGCCAAGATTCCATCCTTCGTCCAGGATGCTGCTACAAAGCTTGGCGCGAAAGTAATTGGCCCGTTGCAGGACATCCGCGTTGAGGAAAAACGCGGCATGGCTGCCGGCTTTGTTTTCCAAAATTCTCACGAGATGGACGCCTTGGCGAGTGCTCTGCTTGCGTTTAAGAAACTCCAGCCTTTATTGACAAAGATTTGGAATTTTCTTGAGCGCGAGAAAAAGCTCAGCCTTTTTGAGGATGCGGCAGAATTAGTCTTGAAGGAGGAGATTAGCATCCGTGCTGCCGTGCTTTTGTTAGCGCCGGAAGAAATTATTGAAGAGGAATTAGAATATGAGAATGTCCAGGAGCAGAAGCGTGATGAAGATATTGTAAAGTTGTATGGTGCTCTTTCCCGTGCACGTAAGGACAATGCTGTTTTGATGAGGAAAAATAAGGAGCTTGAAGGAAGATTATCCGCTGTTGAAAAGCAGCTGTCTGTTCTCAAAGAGCGCACTGCGGGGCTGGTGAAGCCGAAGACTCCTGAGGAGATAGCCAGAGTGAAGGACGGCCAGATTCAGTCATTAACGCAGCGTTTGAAGAATTCGCTGCAGACGCAGGCAAAGTTGATGAGTTTGATTGAAAAATTGGAAAAGACGCTGTTGCAGCAGGACAAGGTTCCAATTTTGCGGCTTGCCCGGCTTGGTTGGGAAGACGCGATGAGGATTAAAGACTTCGTGCAGGAAGGCGTTATTTTGTATGTTGATGATGTCAATCAGATGAGTGATAAGGCGGTTGAATGGCTGCATCAGAAAGGTGTTCAGATTATTATTTGCGGCAAGTTGCCAGGGCACAGTGCGCGTGCACAGTTGCCGTTTGCCTGCATACCTGCTGATGAATGTGAACTATTAAACAAAATAGTTTTAGTAAGGAAAGTCTGGCTTGACAAAGTGCGCGCGGAGCGCATGGTGCTGGCAAAGATTGTTGAAGAATACAAAAATGAGCGTTCTACGGTTTAGCGCGTGAAAGTGTATCCAGGTCTATTTCTTTTTTGGCGCCGCTTTTGATGTTTTTTATCTGTGCTCTGTGCTTGATTGTCAAAATTTCTACTTGTTCGCCGTGTACAGTAACAATATCACCGCGTTTAAAAGGTAGAACTTTAAACAGTACGGTGACTCTATACACGTGTTTGCTGGTCATCTTGTGCATGGTGTGCAGGCGTTTGCTGACTTTGAGTATGCCTGTGAATTTTTCTTTGATTTTTCTGCCGAGGTTTTGCAGGTAGTGCTGGTCTGAGATGTACAAGTCTATGCCGTTCGCGACTTTTTTTTCTTTGGCAACGCGTGCTCTGCCGTCAGCGATGATTCTATTGTTTATCCAGTCCAGGAGTTCCTTGTTGCCGCCACGTATTTGCAGGATGCCCTCAAAATAATCTTGTATGTGTTGTTCCATTGTCATATACGTTGAAACAAAACCTTTTTAAAGCCTTTGCAGGAAAGGTGGCATATGGGTCCTAAAGAAGCCTTGAAGAAGATTTGGTATTTTCTGTGGGAAGAAGAGAGTATTTGGAGCTGGATAGCGAATGTTGTTCTTGCTTTTTTAATCATCAAATTCTTATTGTATCCTGGTCTTGGTTTTGCGCTGGGCACGCCTGCTCCTATTGTTGCCGTTGTCTCTGGCAGCATGGAGCATGATGGCAATTTTGACCAGTTTTGGTCTGAACCGATGTGCTGCAATTCAATGTGTTCGCGGAAGGAAGTGCAGGGTAATTTCTATGAAAAACTGAATATGACGCGCGCACAGTTCAGTGATTTTGATTTTCTGAATGGCTTCAATAAAGGGGACATCATGATTTTGTATAGTCCGAAGGATGCAGGGGTTGGTGATGTGATTGTGTATTTGGCGCCTAACAGGCCTGACCCTATCATTCATAGAATTATTAAGAAGTCAGAAGAAAACGGCAAGGCGCTGTACTGGACAAAGGGAGACCATAATTGTGATACCGGGGATTTTGAACAGCACATTCCTAGAGAGAAAGTTATTGGCAGGGCTGTCTGGCGGGTGCCGCTTTTGGGCTGGGTGAAAATTATTGCGGTCTGGCTCTGGCAGACGATTACGGGGGGATTCTGATGATGTTTTGTCCTAAGTGCAAGAGTATTATGATGCCTAAGGCTGTTGGAAGCAAGAAACAGTTTGTGTGCGGCTGCGGTTACAAGCAGGCTGCTGAGAGTGTGACGATTACTGAGTCTGTCAAGGAGAAGCCAAAGGATTTTGTGGTTATTGAGAAGGAGGCCAGTTTAAACGTTATTATTGATGCTGACTGCCCTAAGTGCGGTCCTGTTAAGGCAGAGTATTGGGAAATCCAGACTCGTTCTGCTGACGAGCCTGCTACAAGGTTCCATAAGTGCATGAAGTGCGGGCATACGTGGCGTGAATATAAGTGATTTTCCAGTTTCGGGCAGGGTGAAAATTCTTGTCAAGCCGAATGCTGTGAAAGATGAGCTTCTTGGTTTTGATGAGTCTAGAAAAGCTTGGCGTGTTGCTATAGCCGCTCCTGCTGAAGATAACAAGGCAAACATTGCTGTGATAAAGTTCGTTTCAAAGTTGACTGGTAAAAGAGTGCGCATTGCGGCTGGATTGGCGTCAAAGCAAAAAGTGTTGCTTATACAGTAAACCGTTGTAGAAGGTAGAGGATTTTGGACAGTTAGATTATTAAAACCAACAGATCTCAATACGCTGGTCCAAAGTGAGGGAGCATAGGAATATGACAATTACGTACTATCACGCGCACGACATTGAAAAACAAGTACGTGAGGTAATTTTCAAACTAGAAATGAAGCAGATTCAGAGTGGAAAGATTCTGTGCCTGCGCAGCCATGGCAGCAAGGCCAAAAAATCTTTTGCACGCACGTACAAACTTTCCAAGGCTCAGCGGACTCAGCTTGGTGCGAAATCGCAATATGTTGTTGAAGTGATCTCTGAAAATTTTGACACGCTGAGCAAGGCAGCAAAGATAAAAAC
>CAYSMN010000012.1:0-18359 GCA_964432255.1 uncultured Methanosarcinales archaeon
CATCACCGACTTGCGTGCCTGTTTTAAAAATAGTTCCACGCGGCAATTCCAACAAGAACATAAATGGCTTCTCAGGCCTATAACTGCTCCAAGTTTCCCACTCGGACTGCAGTTCAACAACCTCCCAACTCTCGTCGAGGAAAACCAGATCAATATTATCAGGACAAAACCAGGAATGCAGCTTCACTATTGTATGCTTGGGAAACGCGAACAACAACGGAACGACTTCCTTCCTAAACATCATTCCTTTTGTCTGCTCCCAAAAAGTTCTGCACTCTTCAAAAGAAGCAGCTAGTACACTATCCTTTGTGACGTTAATGATGGGCATTATAGGTATTTCACAATTTTATCGCGCGCCAATTTAAGGAAATCAAGCTTTCTTGCACAAGCACGCAACACGCGGGCATTTGTTCCTTCACGAGATTTGGCAAACAATTTCAACTGCTTATCGCAATCTTTGATGGCTTCATTCAGCTCAAACTTCAACTGGCTGCGAGTCTGAATCTTGTTCTGAGAAATCCAGCGCAAAAACACAGGCCATTCGGGCGTTTCTTTCACAAAATCAGGAACTTTGGCCTTCAAATCCTCTTTTACCGTCATATTATTTCAACCTGTTTACCTTCTTAAAAACTTTTCCAATTTCTGCCATTGCCACGTGTTAATCACGTCCTTTGCCTCAGCCCAGCCCCTTCTCGCCTGCGCAACACCCAATTCCATGAAACGCAAATGGTCAACAGAATGGCTGTCAGTATCAATGGAGATTTTGCAGCCCATTTCAACTGCCGCTTTCACATGAGAGTCTTTCAAATCCAGCCTGCTCGGGTATGCGTCAACTTCCAACGCGATACCCCTCTCTTTAGCAGCTTTGACAACTTTTTCAAAATCAAAATCATACGGGTCGCGCTGACCAATCAATCTGCCGGTTGGATGCACAAAGACATTCACGTATGGATTCTCAAATGCCTTCAAAATGCGCTTTGTCATCTCCTGCTTTGTAGACTTAAAGCGAGAATGCACAGCCGCCAAGACAATATCGAGCTCTTTCAAATATTTATTATCATAATCAAGCGTGCCGTCCGCTAAAATATCAACTTCAGAGCCTTTCAAAATACGGATTTTCATCTTATCTTGAATCTTGTCAAGCTCTTTCAGATACTGCATCAATCTCTTCTCATCCATGCCATTGGCAATGTGCTCACTCTTGGAATGGTCGGTAATCGCGATATACTTGTATCCCCTCTTTTCTGCAGCTTTCGCCATCTGCTCAATCGTATGCAATCCATCACTCCACTTAGTATGCATGTGCAAATCGCCCTTCATCGCATCATAAGGAATGAGTTCAGGCAACTTTCGCTTCATCGCAGCCTCAATCTCGCCCTGATTCTCGCGCAATTCATGAGGAATTAAGGGCAAGCCCAATTTTGCGTACACTTCCTTCTCGGTCCGGCCGCACACATACCGGTCTTTTCTGAAAAGACCATATTCGGACAACTTGAACCCCTTCTTAATAGCCAACTGCCTCAACGCAACATTGTGCTCCTTATTGCCAATAAAATACTGCATGGCAGCGCCGAATGATTTTTCGTCAAGAACACGCACGTCCGCCTGAAGTCCATCCTTCAGAATCACTGTGCTTTTTGTCGGACCTTTGGCAAGTACTGTCTGCACTTCAGGCATTGTTGTAAATACATTCATTGCTTTCGCAGGCTTACGGCTAATAACAAGAATATCAATATCGCCCACTGATTCCTTCATCCGGCGCAAACTACCGGCAGGCTCAGCACGCGTTACTCCCTCAACTTTCGACAACCGCTCGGCAAACTCGCGCGCAATCGGCAACGCAATGCCAAGCAGAGTGCGCTCTGCGCCTTTTTTAACAATTTCCAATCCGCGCAGGATATCCTGCTCGCTCTTCGCGCCGAAACCCTCAAGCCTGCGCAATTTGCCTGCACTTGCAGCTTTTTTCAAATCATCCAAGCTTTTAATCTTCAATTTCTTGTAAAGCTTCATCACTTTCTTCGGACCAAGACTTGGAACGTGCATCATTTCCTCAACGCCTTTGGGAATCTTCTTTGACAATTTTTCAAACTCCTTTACCCTGCCAGTCTTCAAGAACTCCTCAATCTTAGAGGCAATAGACTGCCCAACACCCGGAATCTCCATCAAAGCCTTAATGCCGCCGAGCGAGTACACCTTCTCAACAGGCTCACTTAACGTCTCAACAGCGCGCGCAGCCTTTCTGTATGCATTCGGCTTCCAGTCAACCCCCTGCATTTCCAGCACGTCGGCCATTTCAAAAAACATTGAAGCTATCTCACGATTTTTTGACATTCAACCACTTCTCCGCCTTTCTTAAAACATTCTTGGCATTTATGTAAGTTGCCTTTTTCACAGCTCCTTCATACGAAAGCCAGACGTATCCCTTGTGCTCCCAGGATATTTTAACTTTCTTCTGCTTCGTCTGCGCGAGATAAAAAACAACGTATTTCAAAACTTTTTCGCCTTTCCAGGTATACATGAATTTAATAGTTTCCTTGAATCCCGGAATCAGCTTTGCACGCGAAATTCCAGTCTCTTCCTTCAACTCGCGCAAAGCCACTTTTTTGGAATCTTTTTCGCCCTTTTCGAACATCCCTTTAGGAAAATCCCAATGGCCAGCTTCATAACGCAGCAGCAAATACTCCCTTTTTTTTCCCTGGCGGAACAGCACTACGCCAGCACTCCTGACAGGCATACTCTATCAATTATATTTCAATATTTAAACATCGTGATTTTAGAATCACGAGTGTGATCAAGAATCGCATATGTATATTTTAAAGTATATTTGGCGATTCTTGACACACTTTCACAACAAAGCTTAAATAATCCCAATTGGGTCACCTTTATCATGAAATATCTGTCGCTCATTATTGCAGCATTCTTAATTCTCGCAGCCTGTACGCAACCTCAACAAGAAAGCAAAGCGCAGGAACTTGCAGAGCAACTAAAAGAAGGAGCCAGCGAGCCCGAAAAAGTCGAAATGCCGGAAGTAGAAGTAATTGAGACAACACCGGAACCAACAGAAGCGCCTGCGGCAGAAGAAACACCAGAACCAATAACAGAAGCAGAGGCAACCGAAGAAACAACATCGCCGCCGCAAGAGCGGACAAAAATGTACAAGTTCCTGGATGCCTTTGCCGGAAAAGTTACCGGCTATGAGTTTGACTACAAAGGTGATATCTATTCTGTCAAAAAAACTCGTTATAAAATAGTCCTCAAAACACCAGCCATTGTCAAAGAAGTCTCATTTGGAGACATCAAAAAAAGCCTCTTCTATTACGACACTATCTACGTTGACCGCGCAAGCAAGACGGCTATTGCATACTGTGAAGGCCATTCAAGCCAAGTCAACACCCAATGCTCCCAACTCGAACTGTACGACCTCGCCTATCCTATCACATTCCAAGACTACGACATCACCCTTCCAGAAGACTGGCTCTTCAGCTACCTTGACAAAGAGCCAAAAACATGGGATGAAAACAAATACTACATTGAAAGCAGAGCATCTATCACGGTCACTTTCGCCGGAGACCCAGAAGTTGAGCTTGACTTCGACCCAGGCTCAGGACTCGTTATACGCGCAGACCAAAAACGCGGAAACCAACTTGTTGCACGATACGATTATACTGACCTTGTAACAAATAAAGTCAGAGATTTTGATGTTGAACACCGCAGCAAAAGCGAAATACCATCAGAAGAGACGTTCTATAAGTAAACTTTAAAACTGGCGTAAGACTTATTCTAACCTGTGAAAGACACGCTAAAGATAATTGAACAAGAAGTCACTGACTGCACCAAGTGCCGGCTCTATAAAAATGCGCAACACGGCGTGCCAGGAGAAGGGCCTTCCAACGCAAAAGTATTCTTTGTGGGGCAAGCGCCAGGTTCTATGGAAAACAAAACAGGCCATCCATTTGTCGGCAGAGCAGGACAATACCTGACAAAACTCATTGAAGAAATAGGACTACACAGAGATGAAGTCTTCATTACGAGCGCTGCCAAACATTTCCCGCCAGCAAACAGAGCGCCGAAACCAGACGAAATAACAGCATGCAAGCCTTACCTGCTCAGGCAGTTAGCAATCATCAAGCCCAAAATAGTAGTCCTATTAGGAAAAACAGCAGAAAGCATCAAGAATGAGATTAAAGGAGCAAAAATAATCACAACAGTGCATCCTTCTGCAGCCATGCGGTTCCCGAAAATGGCGGCCAAAATAAGACGAGACTTCCAACAATTAAAACGCCTGTTATGACCCAATTTATGTCACAAGCTTTTTATACTCTTTTTCTTGCCTTTCTTATGTGAGTGAAGCAACAGCACCGGAAGCATTGGAAAGAGCCTATAGACTGCCTGTTAACGGTACAATATTCTTTCTCCATGATGAAGCTCTTAGTGCATTCGAAGCTGATAGAGGACAGACATTACAGGCGCATCTAGGATACGCGCATGCAGAAGGGCGACTGGAAGCGGCTAAACGGAAACTCAGAAGGCAATATGACTGTTTTTCTCGTGACGGTAAATTTTATGTACTTGGTCCAAGAGAAGATGGCTTTGTTCCAATTGCAAAAAGGAAAGATATACGAGACCTAGTCATTGATACCGATGGTGAAAACCGAATCCTGAGAGGCAGCGGCAGTTCCATGAATCTTGATGATTTAGACGTTCTTCAATCCAATATGTTTGAAGCGCCACCACATTCTGGGAGCAAAGAAACTCAAATTAAACACTATTAAGAGTAAAGCTTTTATAGCGTCTTCTGTTCGGAAATCCTATGTCACGCGACGAATTTGAACGCGATATGAAGGAATACCTGCGGGCGAGAAAAAGAGCAGGATTCGACATCAAAGCGTTTCTACAAAACCTACTTCCGAAGAAAAAAGAGGCAGTAGAACTTCCGGAAGAGATTGAAGTCTACCATGAGGAGACTGAACACGCAAAACCACAGCGAAAAGAGCATGTTCTAACAAAGTTCTTCAAAAAAGAAGAGCCGGTGCACGAGGAGCTTGTGCGCACACAAATGCAGGCAGATGACGCTCTCACAGACATGAAAGAAATAGCAAAAATCGCACTCGGCATGATAAAACAGCTTCCGGACGAGCAATTGCGCACGTTCAAACAATCGCCGGACTTTGAAAAAATGAAAACAATTCTAAAGAAGCACGAATTAATCAAATAAAGCGTTCAAAAGATAACAAACCAATATGAGAAGCAAAGTCTTGTGCACTTTTTTACTGCTTGTTTTGCTTATTTCCTGCGTTACTGTTCAAGAAAAATCGTCCGCTTGCCCTTTTTCTCCAGTTCAGCCTTTTGTTGGACGATCGCCAAAAGATCCCTTTGAAGGTAAAATAGTAATTGCTAGTTTTAACATTGAAATCTTTGGTCCTAAAAAAGCTGGAAAACCGGAAATTGTAGCGATTTTGGCCGATATAGGAAATGATTTCGACATTCTTGCAGTCCAAGAGTTTCGTGATGAAACAGGCGAAGCCATACGGCGCTACTTAGAAAAATTGAATGCTGAAGGCGAGCGTTATGATGTCATATACAGCGAAAGGCTTGGAAGAAGCTCCAACAAGGAACAATATGCTTTCTACTATGACGCCAGCAAGTTTGAAGTCTTAGGTGAATACACTTTTGAAGACATTGGAGACGTGTTTGAAAGAGAACCTTTCCTGGCTCATTTCAAATCAAAACAGGGCAATTTTGACTTTGTGCTCGTTAACATCCATACAAAGCCAGATGATGCTACTCGTGAGATTAACGCTCTTGCCAGCGTAGTTGAAGAAGCAAAACAGCACTTCAACGAGCAAGATATTCTCGTTCTTGGAGACTTTAATGCTGATGGCAGTTATTTCAGTGAAGAAAGAGACGCTACCGCTTTTGAAGCTGAGGAGTATTCTTGGCTTGTTTGTGATGATTTGGACACGACTGTTGCTCAAAGCGATAATACGTATGACCGCATTGTTGCTACGCAAGGAATTATGGAAGATTTTGCTGAAGAGGCTGGAGTGCGGTATTACGATGAAGAGTTTGGTTTAACTCCCGAAGAAACTAAAGCAGTTAGTGACCATTTCCCAGTTTACGCAGCATTCAATATTGCGAATGATACGGACTAACTTCATGCCCTTATAAACCCCCTTCTCAAATGGTGTTGTTGTTACTCTAAAGTAGTCTAAAAACGAAAGATTTAAATACTTCTATACTATATGAGAGTAGTAACAGGGGTGTAAGAGGCGATTGAGCATCCTTATACTCCATTATTATCACCTCTTTTTCCCTCGCAGGCGTCGTTTACTCGGCGCTTGCAGGGTTTGAAAACTGAAAGCAGATGAAGCGCTCTTCTTCCACATTTGGAAAACAATAATCCACACGATAATGCCGCCAACCAGCGCGCCCAAAGCAAACGCAAAGACTTTAGTCGGAATCTTCAATTCAGGCTTCGGCTTCTCGGCCGGCTTTTTCGCCTCGAAGTAAATGTCCAAATTCGCCAGCTCTAATGCATACTCTGCAAACAACAATGATGACACCCGGTCAAAGTCACGCAAGGAATCAGCATATTCGTAATAACTGTAAGCGATAATCGGGAACACATTCTTCTGCTGCGCCTTCATCAACGCCTGGCGTGTAATGTCAAGCTTCAAACCAATCACTTCATCAAAACGCTTCTCCTCAACACCCATCAAGCTCAGCAGCACATCTGCTTCAGACTTTGCCTTAGCAGCAACGTACAAGCACATGATGTATTTCTCCTCAGTCATCAAACTGTACGCATTATCAATATCTCCTCTTGTGGCATCCAATGCTTCAGGAATAACGCTTTTGACATAATTATACCGCTCTTCAGCCTCAGAAATCTTCTCAGCACAAACGTTCTTCAATGATTCCTTATCAATCACAACCACCTTGTCCTGGCCGTTAAAGAACCGCGACCACGTCACTGCAGAAAACAATCTTTCTTCAACAAAACCAACATCCCCTGAACGACCGGTCTTATTGGCATCCAAGTCCCCTGAAATCTCCTGCAATAACTCTTTCGCCTCAGTGATACGCTCCATCACTGCCATAAACGTCTGCAAGTCAGTCAATGTAGTGATATTGCGCGCTTCAACACTCTTCTGAAGCTTGTCAGACTCGTTCAACAATTGGTTCACTTTTTCAACTAACACCTCTTTGGTGAAATTCTGCTCTTCAAACCATGCACGCTTATACTCAACATTCGCACGGAAGCAATACGACGCAGAAGCGTAATACGCGCCCTTTGCCTGGTCGTGTGCAGAACGCTCAGTGAAATTTTTGGCCTGAGTAAGGTTCGCATTCAACTGCTGAGACAAGAACTCCTGGCTTCTCTTGCACAAATCATTCGAAACTTCCTGCATGATGCGTTGGTATCTTCCCTCAATCTTCAGCGGCTCGGCAGAAATATTCTGTGGAATGCCCAGCGCAATCTCCAGCACTTCACCTAATGTAGCCACTTCACGGACTGTCAAATTCAGCTCTTTGCCAAATTCAATCAAATCAATCGTGCTGTTGCTATCCTCTTCCTTAGCATCCTTTGTGCCCTTAGGTAATAAGACCAGCTTCACTCCATTATGGGCAGCAGCCTCAACTTTATACTTCAACCCGCCAACAGGGCCAATCATTCCGCCACTATTAATCGTGCCCGTCATTGCAAAATCGTGTTGCACAGTCTTATTCAACAATAACGCGGACGTCAATAACGCAGCGGCTCCGCCTGCGCTCGGACCGCCAACAATGCCTGGAAATGCCTTAATCGTCCACAAGAAATCATACTTCGAGCAGTCAATATCCAACTGCCTGCACGCAATCTGCTGAGCAAAACGCAAAGACGCCTGCGTTGTAACTTTAGTCATCGGGAAAGTCTCCAAAAACACGCGCTCCTGCCCAGGAATAATATCCAAACTCAGCATTGCAACATTTCCAGACTTGCCTGTGCCATTCTCAATAAGCGCGAGAAGCGTAATATTGCCGCTCATGATGACGTTCTGCGCACTAGCAGCAATGCTTAACAACAGAATAATGATGAACCATTTCATTCTGCTGCCTCTTTCTTGTCAGATTTCGGATTCAGACCAGGAATTCTCGCAATATTTCTGCATTTCGGGAAACGATTGCACGCCAAAAACCCGCCATAAATACTTCTGCGAAGAATCATTTTGCCTTCCTTGCATTTAGGACACTCTTTCTCCTCAATATTAGGAACAGCTTTGCTCGGACAGTCAAGATTAATGCAAACCTCCTGAGGGCGCTTTGCCCTCCTTATCATCTTTACAATAGGGAACTGGCAGTGCTGGCATATATTTGGAGTAACTTCAACCAATCCGGTAGCAGGCAATTTGAATGTGGTCTTGCACTCAGGATACTTGTCGCAAGCAATAAACCTGCCAAACTTGCCTGTGCGCAAAATCAGAGAGCCCTGTTTGCACACAGTGCAATGGCCTACTGTTGTCATCGCAGCACGAGTCTCTGTGAAAGTTTTCTTCAGCTCCTCGCCAACAGCCTTCTCCTTAGACTTAAATTCCTTTAACAAGTCGGTCAAAACAGACTTCGCTTCCTCCAAAATCTGCTCACGGTGCTTTTTACCCTCGCGAATGGATTCCATATCCAACTCAAAGTGCCTTGTTAATTCCTCATCCAAGATTTTAGGAGAATGTTTTTCCAAAATCGTTACTATTTCCATACCAAGCTCAGTCACAGTAATTGCTTCTCCGTTCACATAATTTCTCTTGCGCAACGTTTCCACAATCTCTGCACGCGTAGCCTTAGTACCAAGATTACGCTTTTCCAACTCGCGAATGAGGCTGGCAGGAGTATACCTCTTAGGGGGCTTTGTCTCCTCATTATGCAAAATAATGTCCTGCACTGAAACCGGGTCGCCCTCTTTCATAGCCGGCAGTTCCTCTTCTTCCAGCTTCACATACGGCATGTAAAACACGTGCCAGTTCTTCTCAACAGTCCTCGTGCCTTTAGCTATGAACAATTCACCATTAACATCAATCTTCTCCACGACAGTTTCACGAACAGCAGGTTCCCCAAAAGTAGAGAAGAAACGCTTCACGATTAGGTCGTACACTTTTGCCTGCTTGGCTTCAATCTTTTTCGGAGAATGACCTGTCGGGAAAATAGCCGGGTGCGCAGGATCAGTTTTCTTGCCGTTATTCGGCGCGAGCTTGTCTTTCTTCAGCAGCATTCCCGCCAAGTCCTTGTATTCAGACTGCTTGGACAGTTCCTTCAAAATCTTATGAAAACCAATGCTCGGAGGCAGCTGCTGGCTGCTCGTACGCGGATAAGAAATCCAACCATTTGTATAAAGCTCCTGAGCAATCTGCAATGTAACACTCGGATTAACTCCAAAACACCTGTACGCCTCAGTCTGCAAACTTGTCAAATCAAAAGGAATCGGAGGATTCTGCTTGAACTGGCCACGGGTTACTTCCTTTACTTTACCTTTCTTCTGGCCCTCAACCTTGTCCATAACAGAAGCAGCCTTGTCCTTCTCCCAGAACTTATCAGCCTCATGCCACGCAACAAAAGCACCATCCTTAACCTTGGCCTGAAGTTCAATCTGCCAATACGGCACAGGCTTGAACGCCATGATTTCCCGCTCCCTGTCAACCACAGTCTTCAAAGCAGGACCCTGCACGCGACCAGTACTCAAAATCTTAAACATTCCCGCGCTCTTAATCGCGCTCGTCAAAGCCCTGGACAAATTAATACCATAAAAGTAATCAAGAAAATGCCTTGTCTCACCAGCCTCGGCTTGGCCCCAATCAAGATGCTCTGACGCCTTTTCATATGCCTCGACCAAATCATCCTTAGTCAACGTCGAGAACTTCATTCTTCTGGCGTCATTCCTATTGCAAGCAAAGCGCACAATGTTCAGGCCAATCACTTCGCCCTCAACATCGTAGTCAGTTGCAATGGAAATAGAATCAGCATCCTTGGCCAATTTCTTCAACGCGTCCAAATACTTCTTCGTGAACTCCGCGCCCTTGCCAATCTCGTATGTCGGCACCCATTCAATGTCAAACACGGGGTAGGCAAAGCCCTTGGACTTCTTCTTTTCAGCAAGACCAAACAGGTGGCCGACTGCGCAGCCAACTACAATATCCTTCTTGCCGCGCGTCAGAAGATAATACGGAACGCCCTTGAGGTCCTTCTTGACCGCCTTACCGTCAGCCAGAGACTCAGCCACTCTTTTGCTAGCGTTCGGCTTCTCTGTAATTATAAGTTCATACATTTCCTAGCCAGACGTGGACAATTGTTTAAAAAGCCTTCGATGCTATAATATAGTACAGTGCGGTATATGACATAAGGTATAAATACCAAGCAATCGCTTATTCCTCAAAAAGAGGGGATATCAACAATCACTCGCTAAAGAGAGTGGTTGTTGAGTATGCTCGGAAACCCTGTGCCCCTCCACGGGCTAAAACCAATGGTTTCCGCGCAGAGGGTTTCCGACATATGAAGCTTGAGAACATACAACGAATAACGCACGTCATACGCGTGCTTGCAAAACACGGCCTTGGAGGAGTTCTGAGCAAATACGGCTTTGCCTGGTATCTGCCGCTCTTCAAACGAGGCGATGCAGAACTTCCCGCTGACCTTCCTGTGCGGCTGCGCAAATCAATGGAAGAGCTCGGAGGAGCGTACATCAAGCTCGGGCAATTATTAAGCATCAGGCCAGACCTTGTGCCGCAGGAATACTGCGACGAGTTCGCAAAACTCCAAGACGACGTTCCGCCGGAAAAACTCAGCACGGTTGAGCAGGTCATTGCAAGCGAATTCAAAAAACCAGTAAAAGACCTTTTCAGCCACATTGACCCAAGGCCACTGGGAAGCGCTTCAGTAGCACAAGTCCACAAAGCAAGACTCAAAGGCGGAAAAGCAGCGGCTGTCAAAGTACAACGTCCAGACATCGCAAAAACATTCAGAGCAGACATAGACATCATACGCTACATCGCACAAAAAATCCAAAAACACCTCAAAAACAACATAAACATCGCGCTTATCGTAGACGAATTCGAACGCTACACCAAAAAAGAGCTTAACTTCACAGTCGAAGCCAGCCACATAGACGACATCAAAAAAACAATCACGTCACGAAACATCATCGTCCCAAAAGTTTTCTGGAGCCACACCACAGAAAAAGTCCTCACAATGGAATACCTTGAAGGCATCAAACTGGCGGACATCAAAAAAGCAGAAAGACCGCACATCGCGCGCACACTTGTGGACTCATTCGTCCAACAAATCTTTGAACACGGCACATTCCACGCAGACCTCCACCCCGGCAACATTTTGCTTCTCAAAAACAACAAAATAGGACTTCTCGACTTCGGAATAGTCGGGCATATCGACGACAAAACACGCAAACTAGGACTAGACTTATACTTAGCAATCCTTGAAAGAGACCCCGGAAACATAACAGAAATACTGCTCAAATACGGCACGCCAAGCAGCAAAACAAATATTGGCGCCTTTGAGCAAGCAGTCCACAAACTTATCGAAGACTGGTGGGACACAAACCCGGAAAAAAGAAGAGTCAGCATTCTCATGCACCATCTTTTCATACTATGCGCACGACACCACATCAGGCTCCCAGCAGACACAATATTGCTAGGAAAAGGCATGATAACAGTAGAAGCAACAGCACGACAACTAGACCCGGCCTTTAACTTTGTAGCGTACTCACAAACGAAAATAGCACAACTGCTAAAACAGCAAAGAACGCCCAAAAAAATAATCTCAAGATTCATCACGAGGTCAGGGGCATTCGCAGAAGCAATAGCAGAACTGCCAGGTAGAACAATCGAAGCAGTAGAAAACATAAGGCGCAACGGCATAATCCTGAACCTCAAAGACGCGCAATTCAGACACCTAGGCAAAGACATTAATTTATCAAGCAACAGACTAAGCTACTCAATGATATCAGCAGCACTAATACTGGCAGGAGCGTTAATGATAGAAATAGGACCGAAAATAGGAACATACAGCATAATATCGCTTCTTAGTTTAACCGTCGCAACGATCTTTGCAATAATGCTATTCATCTCAGTAAACAGAGAACACACAAGCAAACACGACCAACACGAATTATAACATACACAAGATTTAAAAAGAATCTTCCAATAAAACAACACTATGGCAAAAAGCAAAATGAAAAAAGCGGTGAAAATGGGAAAGCAGTTTGCATCAGCAGCAAAAGCACGTGTTCAAAAAGAAGTCAAAGCACTGGCGGCGGCTGGCATAATAGACAAAAAAGAAGCAAAAAAACTCCTCAATGCGCTCACAGGTGAATTCCGAGCAGAAGCAGGAAGAGTGGCCAAATTTGCCAGACAAGAACTAACGCGGGGAATGAAAAGAGCACGCAAGAAGGCAAAACCAGTCATAAAAGGCGCAATCAAAGGAGCAGTAAGCCGCTGGAAAAAAGCACGCAAACGGTAAATATTTAAACCATTCTAACGTATTACTAAAGACCATGAGCGAACATTTCCAAAAAGTATTCCTCCAAGCAGACCCGTTCACGGACATACTTGGGCAGGAAAAAACCAAACAGCAGCTGAAAAGCGCACTGCTAATGGACCGGCACGTCATAGTACTTGGACCGCCAGGCATTGGCAAGACGACATTAGCGAAGAATGTGGCGCGGCTTCTGCCTACTCTAACACTCAACGAATGCCAATACCATTGCGACCCAAAGACGCCACTATGCCCTGAATGCAAGACCAAAAAGGCAAAAACAAACAAAGTAGAAGGTGAAGAACGCTTCATCAGAATACAAGGAAGCCCAGACCTGACAGTTGAAGACCTCTTAGGAGACATCGACCCGATAAAAGCTTTGCAGTTCGGCCCGACCAGCATCCAAGCCTTCACACCAGGAAAAATCTTCAAAGCAAACCACGGAATACTCTTCTTCGACGAAGTAAACAGATGCCCAGAGAAGATTCAGAATTCACTATTACAAGTCCTCGAAGAAGGCAAAGCAACACTCGGCGCATACACAGTTGATTTACCAGCAAACTTCATCTTCATCGGCACAATGAACCCAGAAGAAACAGCCGCAACAGAGAAACTGTCAGACGTCTTCATGGACAGGTTTGACATAGTGCACATGACGTATCCAGAAACACTCGACATAGAAAAACGAATTATAGCAGACAAAGGGCAGAAATTACCCATCACATTTGACGAAGATTTGCTGTCGTTAGGAATCATGTTTATCAGACTTTTGCGGGATCACAAAAACATTCTCAAAAAGCCAAGCGTACGCGCATCATTAGGCATCTACGAGCGCGCACAGGCAAATGCTTTTTTGGCTAAAAGAAAGAACGTCACCGTAGAAGACATGACAGAAGCACTCATCTCAGTCCTAGCACACCGAATAGAATTAAAACCAAGCGTCAAGTATTTGCAGACCAACGAAGAGTTCATCAAAGAACAATTTGACGCATTCTCAGGCCAACATCCTGAGTTATCCGGTGGTGGTGGCCTTTGACATCGATCAAGAAATAAAAGACATCTCCCAAGGCGAAAGCGCTGAAGGTAAGCTCCACAAACAGTATGTGGAGGATAAATTGATGAATTCTGTGCTCGCTTCTGACAAGACAACCATTGAGCATGCCGAGTTAATACAAGAGGCGACCAATAGAAGCATAGGCGCATTCACGCCAAGCTTATTGTTTTCTCAAATGGTCAAAAACTTTTCAATAACAAAACATCTGCTAGGAGAGAAATTAATACGGCTTCTGACTGGTTACGATCCCAGCTACATTGAGAAAAACATCAAAATACCAGAATTCAGAAAAGAACTCCAGCACGCCATTGATGAGAATATATCAAAACTAAAAGACGATAAATTGCTGGACGAAGAAGGCCTGATAACAGATAAAGGCGCAGAACTCGGAGCAATGGTACTAGTAAAAGAACTCGACAAATTCATCACAAAAGACAAAATCGGCGAGAAAGTGAATAAGAGAACCAGCCACTACGGCGAAAAAGCCGGAAGCAAGCACTATAAACGTGGAGACCGCTATAAAGACTTGAACATCAAACGCTCAGTGCACCTCGCCATAAGACGAGGGCACAAACAACTCATCAAAGAAGACCTGATAACATCACAACGCGAAGGCAAAGGAAGAGTTTCGCTCATCTTCGCCCTTGACGCAAGCTCAAGCATGAAAGGCAAAAAGATCGAAATGTGCAAAAAAGCAGGAATCACACTCGCTTACAAAGCAATACAAGACAAGGACCACGTAGGCATCATCGTATTCGGAAGCGAAATCAAAAGCGCAGTCGCACCAACACGCGACTTTCCAACATTGCTTAACGCAATCGCACACATTAAAGCCAGCAGGCAAACAGACTTCGCAGCAATGATAGCAAAAAGCGTTGAGTTATTCCCGCCAACAGGAGAGACAAAGCATTTGATAATACTGACAGACGCAATGCCAACAGTAGGAAATCAGCCAGAACTCGAAACATTACGCGCAGTCAGCACTGCACGAAGCGCAGGAATAACAATATCTTTGATAGGGGTACAGCTAGACAAAGCAGGAATGCAATTAGCAAGAGAGATAACCAGAGTCGGAGAAGGACGCTTCAGTTTAGTTAAAGATCTGGATAAGGTAGGGCATATTGTGCTTGAGGACTATTACGCTCTACGTTAATCACTCTTACGTCCTCACTCATATTTAAAAAAGCACCTTCTTTCAGTCATACCATGGTATTTGAAAGGCTCTACTCCGCAGAATTCCTACACAGCCACCCATGGTACGGCTTTCTACTTGGCATAGGGTACACCATTCTAGGTTTATTTATCGCCCTAATGATATTCCCCAATGACCCGGCAGTGATTGCCATCGGAATAACATCATTATTCCTCATACCAAGCCTGTCAGAGCTAACGGACAGCGCGGAAATCACCAGCAAAAAAACACCCAGCTTCAAAAACTTCATCAAAGAAACACTGCCGCATACTAAAGTTTATGTCGCAGTTTTCTTCGGCATATTTTTCACCTTTGCCTTCTTCGCAATCATGCTCCCCAAACTAGCAGCAGGACACCTGTTCAAAATACAGCTAGATATCATCTCCGGCAAAGCAGCCACATTCAGTTTTCCCCTCTGGTGGGACCTATTCAGCTGGAACATGCAAGTACTCGGACTAAGCTTTTTGCTGTCATTAATAGCGGGAAATGGCGCAATATTGTTCATCGCGTGGAACGCCAGCGTCTGGGGCACAATCTTCGGAAACCTGGCAAAGACAGCAGCTCTCGCCTCAACAGCCAACCCATTCATTCTTTTCGTCCTCGTCATACTCAGCGTTTTCCCACACACCTTCCTTGAAGGATTGAGCTACATGCTCTCAGCCATCTCAGGCACAACCCTCTCAGACGGCCTTGTAAAAGAAAAACTCATGTCAAAAAGCATGAGCGTCATCTTCAAATACAATCTCATCCTGCTCCTCATATCAATCGCAGTCCTCGCAGTAGGAATGCTTGTAGAAACATACGTCCTCGGCAACTTCACGACTTATAGAACTATCATAAATATCGCATTCCCACGCTAACTCACAAAGCTTAAAAACAAACACACCTGCCTTTTTGTTATGAAAATCCTCGCATTCACGGACTTGCACGCCGGCGTTACCGCCTACAAAAAAATACAGGCGAAAATCAAAAAAGAAAAACCAGACTACATCTTCTGCCTCGGCGACTTCACAATATTTGAGCAAAACATAGAAGCTGTACTCCGCAAAATCAGCGAATTCAAAAAACCAACCTTTATCATACACGGCAACCACGAAACAGATGTCATTGTCAAAAGACTCTGCAAGCGACATCCCAATCTCGCTTTTATCCACCGCAAGCTTGTCAAACTCGGAGAATACATTGTTATCGCGCACGGCGGCGGAGGATTCTACGGCCAAGGAAAAATAGCAGGCGACAAAGACTTTGACAGTTTTGTCAGGGAAAACAAAGCCAAGCTAAAAGGAAAACTCATATTTTTAACACACGCGCCGCCAGGCCACACCAAGCTCGACTATCTCGAATGGCTGGACGACCACGTCGGCTGCGCCAGCTACGGTGAGTTTGTCAAAAAGTACAAACCAGTCCTGGCCCTCTCCGGACACCTGCACGAAAATTTTGAAGTAAAGTACAAGTCAGGCACAACGCTCATCTGCAACCCAGGACCAGAAGGCATGGTATTCACCTTATGAGCAAGAGAATACTCCTAACAAATGCCGCACTATGGGCAGCATACGACGGCCTGACATCCATCTATTTGACCGCATTTGCGCTCGCGCTGGGAGCATCAAACACAGTCATTGGAATTCTCGGCGCCCTTCCCTGGATTGCAAGCATACTGACACAAATACCTGGCGCTGAACTCGTACAACACTACAGAAGGAAAAAAGTCTATGTGATCTTCTGCATGATTGGAAGACTGTTCTGGATACCACTGCTCGCAGCGCCATTCTTCTTCGCAAACCCAATACCAGCAATAATAATCTTCTATCTGCTGGCAAGACTTGGCGAGACAATATCAGATCCAGCGTACACCTCACTGCTTGCCGACCTCGTACCAGAAAAACACCGAGGCGAGTTCATAAGCAAACGATACCGAGTACTCGCAACGTTCGGAATGCTCGCAATGGTCACAGGAGGGCTATGGCTCAAACAATTCCCAAAAGAAAGCCCTGTCGGCTTTGCCATAATGTTCGCATTCGGCACACTGCTTGCAGTACTCGCAACAATCCTAATGGGGCGCATAAAAGAGCCGGCATACAAAGACCACGACCACCACCCAGTCAAAGAATTTTTCACACTAGACGGGCCCATGAAAACATTCGTAATATTCGGCGCGGCTTTCAACTTTGCCTTCATGCTCGCATCACCATTTTTCGCAGTCTACATGCTAAAAACACTAGAAATGAGCTACTTCCAATACGGAATAGCATCATCGATAGCGATTTTAGCACAAATACTCACGTCGTACTATATTGGTGGGCTAACAGACAAATACGGCGACAAGCCCATAGCAATTTTAGGACACTTCGGAACAGCGCTGGTACCGCTGGTGTTTCTTGCAGTCACAAAAAACAACCTCTGGATGATATTCTTCGCGCAAACAATATCAGGAATAGTCTGGGCGGCAGCAGACATATCAAGATACAATTTACTGCTGGGCATTGCAGACGCGCGAAAAAGAGCAATACAAATAGCAGAATACAATTTATACGCGTCAATACCATTAGCCATAGCGCCGATTATAGGTGGATGGATGACAGAAAAAGCAATATTCATGTTAACAGGAATACCGTTAATCTTTGTTGCAAGCAGCCTGTTACGGTTCATCAGCACGCTATTGCTATTCAAAATACAGGAGCCGCGCGCAAAAAAAGAATACCCTCTCGTCTACGTCTTCAAAGAAGCAATGCACTTCCACGTTAACAAAGGATTGGTACACGGACTGCACGTTGTGAAACGCGTTGCAACCGGCCTTTACGGTAAACTTTTATAGACCTACTTTTTTCCAGTTCATAATGGACTTGCATAAAACACTGGCACAACTGACCAGAAGCGCCATATTCAAAGACTGGCACGCTAAAAATAAAGAATACTTCCTCGCGCACGCATTCGTAATGCTCGACGAGCCAAACAAAGGCATCTGGCAGATAGGATTCTATAACACGGACAAGGAACGCATGGTCACTTTCATTGTAGGCACTGACATACAGAATACTGAAGAACAAGAAGTGCTAAAAGAGACAACAGGCATACAGCAACTCAATCCAGAAGAAGTCAAGTTAACAGTAGAAGATGCATTGAAAGATGCAAAAGCCTGCCTTCAAGAAAATTATCGAGCAGAAATTCCACTGAAAGAATTCTTCATCATCCAAAACGCTGAAGGGCATACACTGTTCAATATCACTTACTTCACTCAAAGTTTAAAGACGATAAATATCAAGATAGACACGAAGACAGGAAAAATAATCAAGCATTCAATGCAATCACTTGCTGAATTTGGATAATTCTTTTCCTGCCAGTGTTGTCACTCTATATTGTTCAGCATATATTTCCTTTTACCACACTCTTTAAATATCAAAATCATTTCGAAAGAATCGGACGACGACAAGAAAAAAAGGCAGCGCCGAAACGCGGTTTCGGCTGGTCTTTTTTTGTAAACAAAAAAAGGTGATTGCATGGCAGTAGCAGTGAACTATAAAGAAAAACTTAAAAACAAAAATCTCGACTCTTTCTTCCGCGATGCTGATGACCAGAACGCAGAAGAAGCAATGAGCT
>CAYSMN010000013.1:0-17503 GCA_964432255.1 uncultured Methanosarcinales archaeon
AAACGAGACGGCAGCATAGAACCGTTCCAGCAGCAAAAGATAGAAATTGCTGTCGGCAAAGCAATAACATCAGTCAAACGCAAAGACGGAGCGCTTTCTAAGAAGCTAGCTGCGCAGGTTGTCAAAGAACTTGAAAAACACTTCACACCAAAAGTCATACCAGCAGTAGAAGACATCCAAGATGTAGTTGAAGAAGTGCTCCTCAAAAGCAAACTCACAGACGTCGCAAAATCATTCATACTCTACAGACAACAACACAAAGAACTCAGAGAATTCAAAACATTCTTAGGCGTGCGCGACGAATTAAAACTCACTACAAATGCCATCAAAGTACTCGCATCACGCTATCTATTGCGCGATGACAAAGGAAACATTTCAGAAACTCCTGCACGATTATTCAGAAGAGTAGCAAAAGCAGTCGCTGCAGCAGACGCATTATACAAAAAAGGCGCTTTGAAAAAAACAGAAGATGAGTTCTACGAACTCATGGCGAATTTAGACTTCATGCCAAACACGCCAACACTAATGAACGCAGGAGCGCCACTCGGACAATTATCAGCATGCTTTGTCCTGCCCGTCGGAGACTCGCTTGCAGAAATATTTGATGCTGTAAAGTACACCGCACTAATCCACCAATCAGGCGGAGGAACAGGCTTTTCATTCTCACAATTGCGCCCACGAGGCGACATAGTCAAAAGCACCAAAGGCGTTGCCTCAGGACCCATAAGCTTCATGCGCGTCTTTGACATAACAACAGAAATACTCAAACAAGGCGGCAAGAGAAGAGGCGCAAACATGGGTATACTGCGATGCGACCACCCAGACATTATCGAGTTTATCACATCAAAAAGCAGGGAAGACATGCTACAAAACTTCAACATCTCAGTAGCAGCAACAGACGAATTCATGAACGCAGTTGCAAAAGAAACAGAATATGACCTGATCAATCCTCACAACAAGCAAAGAGTGAAAAAACTAAACGCAAAAGAAGTCTTTGATTTAATCGTGGCCAACGCATGGAGAACAGGAGACCCAGGAATGGTGTTTATCGACGAGATAAACCGGAAAAACCCGACCGCATTAACCGGACCAATCGAGAGCACAAATCCGTGCGGCGAACAGCCATTACATCCCTTTGAGAGCTGCAATCTTGGCTCAATCAATCTCACGAATATGTTGAAAAACGGCAAAATGGACTGGGACAAGTTCAAGAAGACAATTCATACAGCCGTTCATTTCCTGGATAATGTTATTGATGTTAACAAATACCCGCTTCCACAAATAGAACAAGTTACCAAGTCGAACAGAAGGATAGGACTTGGCGTCATGGGTTTTGCAGAACTGCTAATTAACATCGGAATACCATACGATTCAGACCGCGCAGTCCAGTTCGGCGAGAAACTAATGAAATTCCTGAACGACGAAGCACGCAAAGCAAGCAACAAAATAGGCGAAGAACGCGGAAGCTTTCCCAACTATGAGCGAAGCACCTGGAAAGGAAAAACCAAAGCCACGAGAAACGCAACTGTAACAACAATTGCGCCAACAGGCACTATTTCCATAATTGCAGGAGCAACCTCAGGCATAGAGCCGCTCTTTGCAGTCACTTTTGTACGAGACGTCATGGAAGGAACGCACCTGCTTGAAGTCAACCCATCATTTGAACGCATCGCGCGCAAAAGAGGCTTTTATTCCAAAGCACTCATGATGAAAATAGCAAAAACAGGTAAGGTCACCGGCCTGAAAGAAGTGCCACGCGACGTCCAACGAGTGTTCAAGACAGCATTAGAGATAAAACCAGAAATCCACGTCAAAATGCAGGCAGCATTCCAAAAATTCTGTGATAACGCGGTCAGCAAGACCATTAATCTGCCGCCAAACGCAACGCCACAAGACGTCAGAAAAGCATACCTGCTCGCGCACAAATTGAAATGCAAGGGCATCACGATATACCGCTACGGCAGCAAGAAAGAGCAAGTCCTCTACATCGGCAAAGCACCAGACGAAATAGTCTCAGCCAAATCAGAATACGCAGGCGGACACGTCTGCCTTGAATGCATGTTCTAATCGTAAAAACCTTTAAATAGTCGTCACTAAAAGATAATAACATGAGCTTACTGGAGAGAATTTGCCACACATCATTTGCAGCCCTGATAGCCGGCTGCGCCGCAGAACAAGCAGTTCGAACATATCAAGAAGCGCCATTGGCTGAACATGTTAACAGACAGCCACCAAAGGAAGAGCCTCACGAAGATACGACAAAATACATTTCTGTAACCAGAAAAATAATCGCACCATTCTCAAACCTGCCAACATTCAGATTTGACAATTACAAGCAAAAATACCCGGAGAATTCTAAAAAATACCGAAGAACTTTCGATGTAGAGCCTGTTAGCGCAGAGGACTTTTCAGCAGAATCAAAAGAGGGAATAACACTAAACTTCCGCGACTTTTCCCGAGTCAATGATTACGTTATTATTGAGTTCACAGGAGACGATTGCCCGCCATGCAAAAAGTTACTGGCGCACCTGGAAAGATTTTACTCTTTCAACAGCAATAAAATTGAAATAATCTCGGTAATGTCTGGAGGAGAAATGGAGTGGAAAAAATATACTTCAGAGAATGATGTAAGCTATCCACTTGTTTTTGACTCCAGCTGCAAAATATTGGGAAGATATGGATTCGAATACATACCTGCAATGGTCTTAACACAAAAAGGAAAAGTAATTTCTGTATGCGCAGGTTTTAACGATTACGCCATTAAATGGCTTGCAGATATTGAAGAAAAAATAAAATAAAAAATAATTACGGCTTTGCACAATCTACAAGGCCGTTTGTCTTCGGACTGCAATTATCCGGCAATGCCTGGCACTTTTTAAGACCCACCACCTTTGTGCCACTCGCCCTGCTTTGTGCGTCCCTCAGCTGCACCGTAACAGAGTACTTCGTCACTTTATTTTTCTGAGCTGGGTCAGGACTCTTGTTGAAGCAGTCGTCCACAGTTTCACACTTGTTTGACGAGCACAACACCACTGTTTTTCCGATTCCCGCACAATAGTAGGAATCAATGCAGAACTTCTCCTTTTCTTCCTTTCCATCAGGGATTGCCTCTTCTTGACCAAGACCATTCACATCATTCTGATTGTGAAGCCACGTATCTAAAGTCATTCTCACACCATCTTCGTTACTAATCACTACAGGACCAGGCACTACATCAAATGGTCCATTACTGGCCAATGCAGTTAATTGTTTAATGAGCCCTTTGCCAACTTTGTTAGTAACAGTATTCTGCCCAGGGTCAAGCGATGTAACCTCAGTTGAAACGGTTCTTGAACCAAACACTGCAGGACCAACAAACAAGTTTCCATGTAATGTAGTAATATCATTAAGCCTGCAGCCAGAGCACATACTTCCATCAGCGCTTGATATAACTCCAGTTCCCTGATAACAATGCCCACTGCAGAATCCCGTGCTTGGACGACCGCCCCAGCAGTTAAAACCAAAACTGCAATCAGCACCAGACGCACAATCCTGGTTGTCGCCTACACACCCGCCATCACACTGGTTAAGCTCAAAGCTTCCAGCACTCAATTGTACGCCCTCACCTTCTCCCAAAAACGACAAAGCGCCATTGAAAGAAACCTGCGCGCCAGTCGCGTCAACCAATTCTAGAACTTGCCATCCAGTCGCACTGCAAGCACCATTGGCGATTATCTGGCCATCAGAGCCAATAACCTGGACTCCAGGGCCGATTTCCTCGCAAAATATATCGCCGGTTAATGCACTTATCGAAATATCTTTTGTCAAAGGCGCATTCAAAGTCGTTGTTCCTGCAATCGGAACTTCAACATCCTTTGGAACAGATATCGCCGGCCATGTAAAAACATCAGTAACACAGCCTGGAATAGGCACTGCAACAGCATAAGCTGCCAACAAACTTGAAATCAAAACAAAAGCACCCAAACTATAGAACTTTTTCATCTCTATACCACCTCGTTTTTATCTAGTTTAGAGAATACATGAACAGTATATAAAGATATGAGTTTACAATTTTTGTAACAAAAAAACATGTTCTGAAAATAAAAAAAAGTA
Source organism: uncultured Methanosarcinales archaeon (assembly GCA_964432255.1). GTDB lineage: Archaea > Nanobdellota > Nanobdellia > Woesearchaeales > ARS49 > CABMGU01. The sequence continues at coordinate 4,093 of CAYSMN010000013.1, forward strand.
ATCCTTTACGGATTAATTATGTGCAGTTTGTAGTGCTTATCCTTGACTTTCTCAACCCGCAGAACACTGCCTTCCTTTAGCTCAGGATGCCTATTGTAAAGCATCGTTTTCAGACGGCCGCATAAATATTGCCCTTTGCCGCTTGTGAGTTTTGCCTCACTCGAATCTCCTTCAGGGAATTCAAGCGTAAATGGCACTTTCACAGGACAGAGAAAATCACGCGCAGCCTGAGGCACAACAAGTATGCCGTATTGAATATCTGATGGCTTCAGATGAATATCGACATAATGTTCTGGCTTAATCTGCGCTTTTGCTTGTTTAGGTCTTCCTGAAACCAAATCCGAGAGATCTGCCGAAAAAGTTTCCCCAACAAAGCAAACATTTGGCCCTCTCAGCATGAGTTCCTGACCCTGATAATTAATTTCCAGAACTTCTGCCGCAAACTGTTTGCTTTTGTTAAGCATAGCAACAATATCCTTGAATTCCTTTGCTGACATATTTGCCTGCAAGGCCGTATATCCAAGCAACTGATGCTTTGTATATTTGATATTTTTCCCTGCGAAATGATTGCCGATTTCGCAAAACAGTTCATACAGCAAACCATTATGCACTGTTTCCTTTTCATCAACAGGCAATAACAGGTAATCTCCACCATCATCTTTAATTGACAGAATTGAAATCTGTACTTTATTTGGAAGAGTTTTTTTAGCATCCTCATACCCCGGTTTTAATTCCAAGAGCGTCTTTTGATTTTCCTCCAACGGCGCTCTCAAAACATCAGACAATGCCGCATCAACTTTTTCCTTTAAATCTGGAGAAAGCCTGACAAGCGTCGTAAGAGCATCTTGGACACCTGCGGTCACCTTGTCCTTTGCAGACATAAAATCCTTAATTCCAAAAGTACTCAATCGGAGTTCATTGTCGTATGCCTTTTCATACCTGCGATAAGTTTCGTACATGTCGCTGCGTCCCTTCAACAAATCATGCTGTGTTCTCAGATGATTTTCCAGTTTTCTCTTGAAAACCTCATTATATTCCTGTTTCAATTCTTGTTCAAAGCTCATTTTACGTTCCTCCTCTGCTCTAAGATTTCTTTCAATGATCTACCATCAGAATTAACAAAATCAGGCTGATATTCAAACAGCCGAGGGGAGCGATCTAACAACGGCCTGAAATAACGCGCTCCTCCGGTAGCACGATATTCGCTTGGCACGAAAATATCAGGCGTGTCATCCGCATAGTCTTTTGCAATACCCGCCTTCTGCGCCAAAACGTAATATGCCCCTTTAGACCCCCTCTCTGAACATTTCCAGAAAGCAGTTACTTCAGGGACAATATTGAACTTGTAATCAGTCAAAAGTTTCTTTGTGCCTTCAAAATCACTTTTGCTTGTGAACGTAGGAGTAAGTGCGAGCAACAGATGCCCATCCGGCTTTAGAACTCTGTTTGCCTCAATAACAATATCTTCAATTTCCCTGTTTTCCTTGCCACCTTGAGCATTGTAGTGCAAGGCAAAAGATATGCTTATGGCGTCGAAACTATTACGGGCAAACGGTGTATCCTGCATGAAAGACCGGACAAAGTAATTCTCCTCAAGCCCGTCCTTTGGCAATTTGGGGAATTTTTCTCCTTTAATATTATCGTAAACTTTACCACACGCCAATCCTTCCCCAATACACGCTTCACGCGCTGACTCGAGCATCTTCCGGCTCAAGTCAAGATTAATAATCGGGCGCCCAATGACCCTCGCAAGAGGCGCAGTACCACATCCCCAATCGCTGATGTATTCTGCACCAGTGCTTTTGATGATTTCAGCAACGTATCGATTATTGACACCAACCAATGTTTTGAGCAGAGCTTCATCCCCATAGCCTTTATGAAGCAAATCAAAGCTTGCTGCTTTGTCATTTGTGCCTTCATCACATTCAAGCAAAACCTTGCTTCCCTTACCATACAAGGATACAGATGCCTTGTAGCCATTCATCAGGTCTACACCTGGCTTCTGCCGATGTCTTGGCAGACTTTTGATAAGAAGTTCGCCTGACTCCTCAACTGCAGATTTCCTTGACAGGTCAAAGTTTCCTATCAATTCATCAATGTCACTTGGCACTATATCGCTCTGCGCAAAATCCCTGTTGATTTTCCCCTTAAAATTAAGGATTTCATACAAATCGACATCAATCGTAGACGGCCTCCATGTGGCCTTGAATTGCACATTATACTTCACCTCAAGTTTAGATGTTGCCTCACTCATGCGCTGAGCCAATTCAGGGTTGTAAGCAAGGAGCGTGAGAACTTTCACGGGCGCAGTTTGCTGCTGCCTGCAGAACCTTCCCGGAAGCTGCGAAGAATCACCAGGATCAAAGCAAGGCTCAAGCAGCAAAGCATAAATTGGCTTATCGCCAGTGCACAACGAGATCGATTCTCCGGTCGTCTTGGTCGTAGCAACTAATATCCTATTCGTTCCATTTCTGAAATCATTAGCTATTGCCTGCCGTTCACCCCACTTTTTTCCACCATCAATATAATTGGCAGAAATTCCTTTTGTGCTTAATCGGCTTGCAAGTTTGTCAGTTATATCTTTGCGCAGATAACTGTAAATTGCTATTTGCGCATTTGGCTCCTCAGCAAGAATTCGCTTTACCAACCGTTCTACATAAGGCAGTTTATCTTGGATAAGGATTTTACGCAACTCGTGGATTTTTTGATAAACGTGGATATCACCGTCTGCCCAAATCTTGAAATATTCATCACACGCACCTTCTGATAATTTTACCAGGCACTTTTTCGAAACGGGATCGCGGTTCCACTCCTGAAGCATGCTCTCAAGATCGCGCGATTCCATGTCTGTAGGCGAGGTTGGATATGTTTCAAGCTCAGGAAGCTGTATGACTCTGCGCAGGTCGTCTCTACTCAACGCTCTCCATCTTCCCGAAATCTTGGCTTCTTTTACCGCCCATGGATTGCTTCTAAGATCATACTGCCTGAGCGGATAATCATGCGGGAACAAGATATGCAAAGGCACTCCAAGATCTTTCAGCGTGTTGTGCGGCATTGTCGCGCTCAGCCCAAGAATATGTGGAGAATGGCTGTCTGCTATTTTGAGAATGCTTTCAAGCGCACTTGTTCGTTTTGCTGAAGGGTTCTTAATACTTTGAATTTCGTCAAAGACTATCATGCCAAATTCATTATCTTCAGCACTTCTGAGAAGCTGCCTGACGTACGGATTTTCTTTCGCTTCACAGAATCCGAATTTCTGATAGTTCACTCCCACAATATCCGCGGTGCCAATATTTTTCATATCGTGCCGTGATTTTATGTGCAGAAAACGATACTCCGGGAATGACGCTTGAATTTCATCAGGCCACGCGTTCAGCAGGGCCTGTTCAGGCGCTACAAGCAGCAATCTCTTCTTTCCGTGCGCCCTGTCGAGAAGCTGTTTTATTAACAGCGCAGTATATGTTTTCCCAGAAGCAGTAGCATCTGCGCAAACCATCCTTCTTGTGCCGCGGCAAACAATTTCATATGCGCGAATCGCCTGATATAGACGTGGCTTTTTCGCTCTGCCACTGCTGATATCATCACAGAAATTGATGATTTTCTCCAATTCATCCATTGTCGCAGTTGCAACAGTTCTGCTTCTGCCCTTCAGCTCTGGCTCGATAAGCTCCAAAAGCATTCTGGCCTCGTCTGTCGTTCTGCACAATTGAAGTTTTTGCTCATAACTGCGTGACAAAGCCTTGTACAGATTTCTTTCAATCAGGTGATTAAGGTCAGGACTTGTCTGCCCGAACTGAGCGCCAATGTTTTTGGGAACCACTCCCACATTAAGTTTGGCAAAACGATAAACCTGGTCGCGAAACTGGTCATAATTCAAGGCAAGATCTTCTGACCTCTTTCTTATCAACTCATCAATTTCCGCACCAAATACTGGCTTATAGCTTGCGAGAACCCTTGCTTCATTCTCAACCGAAGAACCAGACAAACTTGTTTCCACTTGTGTGATTATATTTCCCACGTGCTTGTCAGCAGCTTTTTTCACATCGCTGACAAACTCGGCAACTGGCTTGTCGATCTTAACCTGGCCTGCAGTGCGAACAATTGTGCGTGTTTCTGCATCAAACCTGTATCCGTCCATGAACTGGGTGAACCTAATTAACGGGTCCTTGGACTTCCCTGCAGCAAGCTGTCCCTTCAGCACTTCGTAATACTCCTGCGCCAATGCCTTCAAATCAATAGTCATACCTAAAGAGTGGTAAAAATTCAGTATTTATCGTTACGGGTGGGGATGTTTACATATTGCAGAAGTGTAAACTTTTGCCTGAAAAGGCAAAGGTTTATATATAGTAACCCCTGTTGAGTAGTGAATTAGGGTGGAATATGAGGCGAAAACTAATCCAACACGGAAGGAGCACGCTTATGCTGAGCCTGCCTGCTTATTGGCTGCGCAACAAAGGACTCAACAAAGGAGACGCCCTTGAGCTTACAGAGCAGGACGACTCAGTAATTCTCCGCCCACTAATGCACAAAACCACGCCAGTCCTAATCGATGGAAGAGTGCTTGGCACAATGCTACTCAGGATTGTTGCCATGCATTACAAACTCGGATACGACCACTTGGAGCTTATCCTGACACCAGAACAGGCAAAAGCAGTCCAAGCTGAAATGGCAAAATTATGGCCTGGCTTTGAAATTGTAGAGGTTCACTCCAACAGATATGTAGTAAAGGACGTCAGTGGGACCAACAATTCTGAATTTGATTCAATATTCCGCAAAGTTTTACACGTCACCACAACTTTAGCTGATAACCTCTACGAAAACGTCGCTTCCAAGAATTACAACGCCCTTCAAGAAGTTCTGGTTTTAGAAGACACCATCAACAAATTGAGCAATTACTGCATGCGATTAATTAACAAATGGGGCTATCCGGCAAAACCAAGCAGAAGCATCTATGTTTACCTCTCACTTTGGAAATGGGAAAAACTCGGAGACGAGCTGAAATTCATCTGCAAAAAGTTTTCTTCAAAAAAACCGCGGCTTGGAAAGAACAGCGTCGCATTGCTAAAAGAAGCAGTTGACTACATCCGCGCATGCACAGAACTTTTTGTGCGCTACACGCCCGAATTAGCAGCAAGCCTTTCACAAAAGAGAAAGGAGCTCATCGACAAGCTGCTCAAGTTCAACGGCACAAAAGACGAATTAATACTCGCCCATCACTTAACCAACATAGTTGAATTCAGCTTCAACTGCGTCGGCTGCTGGCTGGGAGTGGTGTATTAGCTATGGTAGATTGTACAGCAGAGACCAAAATAGGGCTTGAAGAGATTCTCGGAAAGGAAATGCGTGGAGAACGCATACCTGAAGAAGAGCTCTCTCCAGAAGCAGTCGAGTTGCTTGTCAAGTGCAGATCGGAACCTGAAGATATTGTTGAACTGTTTAGACGACCAGAGACGTTAAAGGACTATTTGATGCTGCCAAAAGATGAACGCAGTGATGTTCGCAACCGGCTTGTTCGATATCGCTCAAATATCGAGGAAGGCAGGGGTTACAAAGGCTCTGCAAACTGGTTTGATAAAGGAGTGATGTGGGAAAATTCAGCATACCGAGCTGCAGAAGCATATGTTGATTTTGTTAAAAAATTAAGCGTAAGAGATGTCGTTGACTTCATGAAGAACCATCGATGCCAGAATTTTTGGGAGCGTCACGGCCTGCGCAACTTCTTAAGAATTGGATCAAAAGAAAATGGCAAAATAACAATGAAAAAACACGGAAAACGCGGCAGCGGAGCAGGACAATGGAATTCATTTTACGAAAGTCATCTGCGCGGGGATATTGAGAAGTTTTTTGGATACCTGAAAGGGCGTGATTTAGAGCAACAGGCAAGAGATGCCGACCGAAAGGTTGCAGCTCTTGCAAATGAAGAGTATCCAAAACATCTTGCAAAAGAAGCCGCCAAGGCATACGTCGGATTCGAATCATCGCTTAGTGCAGAAGATGTCTATGTTTATGCCCGCAAGCACAATAGAAGCAGAATTGAAGGACACTACGGCTTGAAGCATTTCTTGAGATGTGCACGGCCAGCTAATGACCCCAAAAAAGTATTATTCAGAAGTTGCGGCCCATGGACTTCATTACATAGCAAGGGAGTTGATGAATTCTACAATATTTTGAGAACTGCTGATGAAGAACTAGAACAGCAGGTGAAAAATGCGGAAGATCGCATGGCCAATATCATTGATGGAAAGTATCCTGAATACTTAACCGAGCTGGCGGCAAAAACGTATATCAGCTATGTAGATAAGATAACATTACAAGACCTAATTAATTCCAAGAGAGAATCCAAGTGGGACTTTAGTTTCAGAAATTTCACACTAAATAAATTTCGAAAAATCTTGCCTAGAACATACAACCTTCACAAGCGCTTGCTTGATATTCGCCTTCCTCGGGCACACAAACTCCGCAAGCGCTTGCTTGATATTCTAAAGAAGAATGAAATTCTGGAGCAAGAAGTGCAAAAAGCTGAAGAGAGAATCAATCACCTTTCAGATATCGAATATCACGGACATTTAGCAAAAGAGGCTGCCAAAGCATACATCAAATTTGCCGACGGTTTAAAAGTACAAGATATAGTGGCCTCAGCCAAAAGAAATGTGCTGTATAGTTCAAGTTACGGACTTCCCAATTTCCTGCGCAATGGAACAATAAGAAATGGACACGTAAAGATCAGATACAGATTCTCCGGAGACTGGAACGCACTGTTCAGGTGCCAGTTAGATGATGACCCAGAGAAATTTTACGATCTTTTAAAAAAGAATGATAAAACACTTGAACAACAGGTGAGAAAAACAGAACAAAAGGCCATTGATCTTGTAAAAACTGAATATCCAAAATATCTGGCTACAGAAGCAGCAGAAGCATATATTAAATTTATAGAAAATTTGAGATTAGAACACCTTGTCAGAAGTACTGCTGGAAATCTAAGATCACATAATAATTTAAGGAAAAAATATGATATTCCCAAATTCTTAAGAAATGCAGTCATTGAAGCTGGAGATATAAAAATAAAAGAAGATGATCAGGGTGCCGGCAAGTGGAAAAATCTCATTCAACATTATTTAAATGGGAGCCTGGAAAAATTCTATGAATTATTGAGCAATAATCATTCCGTTCTGAACAGCTTAGAGAGAGCTAAAACCCGTCTTAATAAATTAGTTGAAACATATTGGAAACATCTAATTACGGAATTTATCGATAACGGGTCACCAATACTTGAAGGTGCGACGCCTCGGCCACAAAGCATTGGTTCTGTCAAGCCTTTCTACATCGGCTTACTTTCATATTATCAATTCAACCATGACGAAAAAGAAAAACTTCTCATGGATATTATAAAAATAAACGCTGAAACGTTTGATAGCAGAGAGCTTGACCGCAAACATGGATTGGAAGAAACAATCCAACAGAGAGAAAAAGCGGCAAAACTCCGATATAAGATTCTGGCTGAAGATAACAAACGCCCATGGCAAATGTTTAGTTATCTCGAGCATACAAATGCGCTGAAGATAATTATTGGAGACTTGCTGAAATACGAAAGACTGGCATGCCAGCTTTACCCAGAACTACTCAGAGACGGCGTAGTAGGCCTGGAAGCCAAAGGATTGGCTGTCGATACACGGGAAACATGGATCAAAGAAAACTCGCTCAACCCCAATTTCCGCATTGACCTTATTCTTAAGCCAAAAAATGACGAGTATGGACTCAATGAACAAGTAAACACCATTTTCCTCAAACTATTCAATAATCCTGATCGATGGAAACACGAATGCAAAGTCAGCCGAGAATTATCAAGTTTAGGAATTCCAGTCATACCACCAAGAGCAATAACTTTGAATGAGGACTATTTCAAGCTCATCGAACGCGCATCACTGGACCCTGATATGCCAACACTCACCTTGCCAAGCCTTATCGGCAACCACCATGGCAAAGATTATCATTTTGCCCTAGCAAGCCAATTCGTCGACGGCCAAACCCTGCGCGATACAATAAAAAATACCTGGACCCAATTAGAAGAAGAAGCAGCAGAGGAGCCAGGCATACGCAAAGGACTATTAGAGAGAAAATACCAGGCATTACAAGAACCGCTGAAAAAAGTAAACTACATACTCAAACAACTGCACAGCATTAAACCAGGAAAAATTCTTGAGAACCAGCTGGAAACAAGAGACTACCAGAACTTCTTCAGAAACCGGATTGACCAAATAACCAAATTCACATCTGCTGAAACAATTTCAAACGCGAATCTGACGAGCAACGCACACGCGGAATATCGCGCCGCACTTGCAGATTTAAACAGGGCTTATACGAATTCTGGAATCGGCATGGAACTCGAAAAAGCCCTGCAAAAATACAAGACAGTAGTTCATGGAGACCTCCATTCAAGTAATCTGCTGGTAACGAATAATGAACTAAAACTCATAGACACAGAATTCGCAGCGCTCGGACTTCCGCAAGAAGACTTGGCTACACAGTTATCTGAACCACACTTCATCACACAAGAGAAAAGCGCTGAAAAAACAGCCCGAGCGTATGCCAACAAATTCATCGACAATTACATGGACACCATGCAGATAACGGAAAAGGAAGACTTCCTAGCATCAACAGGCCTCTTCGGCATGACCAGATCAAGCATGCTGCTGGCAGCACACGCAGTCAAATCACGATACGCGGCGCAGGAAGCAAAGCAGGAATTCAGAAAGACATGCGACCGCCACCTGAAGGCGATAGATTACTTTGCTGAAATGGCCACAACAAACAGGCCAAATTTAGAACCTAGAGTCACGGCGTTTGCAGCCAGAGTCAGACAGCTAAGCCTTCCAAAAGCGGCATAATGACAACACTAGAAGGAATACTGGAAAAAGAAATGCGCGGAGAACGCATACCTGGAGCAGAGCTTTCTCCAGAAGCAGTTGAGTTGCTTGTTGCTTACAGGACAGAGCCCAAAGACGTGTTAGAACTCTTTAGAAGGGCAAAAACACTGAAAGCATATTTAAAAATACCAGACTGCCGACGCTTAAAAATCAGAGAACAAATTATCGAATTTCAAGACCTGATTAAGGAGGGCAAAAATCGCGGAGGCGGGCTAGATAAATTAATCCATGATCTGACCTATGAGAATGCTGCGTACACTGTTGCTAGCTATTACGTTAAATTTGCAGAAGATCTAACTGCAGATGACATCGCGGGATACGCACGTAAACACCCGCGCCGTTTGTTCGAGCATTATTGTTTCAATAATTTTATCTCGCACGTAAAAATAGAAAATGGAAATATTGCACTTACAGATCGCAATGAAACGGGGTTTTATCAGTCGCTGCTCTATAATGCTTTTGGCGGCAAGTCTGAAAAGTTGCTTTCGCTTGTGGACAAGAACTTAGCAAAACAGGTAATGGATGCCGAACGGCAAATTCAGCATCGTTTGAAATATGATCATCCACGATATCTTGCGAATGAAGCAGCAGGTGCATACGCCAGATTTATTGAGAATTTAACCATTGAGGATGTCGTAGCATATAGAACTGGACAGTCCGTAAATGTACGTAAACACTATGATTTACCTCTATTCCTCACGTTTGGAACCAGAGATTTAAAGATAAAAAACAAGTGTCAAGGCTATGGAGACTGGGGTTCATTCTGGAGCAATGATTTAATAACTCTCAACAATTTTTACAGCCTACTCGATGCTAATCTAAAAAAGCGTGTTTTGACCGCACAAAAGCGTGCTGGCGATCTGGTTCTCATAGAGTATCCAAGATATATTGCCAAGGAAGCAGCAATTGAATATGTGTCTTTTGTTCAACAGCTCAAGCTACAAGATATCGCTGATCAAGCAGAAACTCAGGGCAATTATCTTATGCGCCATTATGATCTGCCTAACTTTTTAACGCATGGCTCATGGAAAAATGGCGAATTGAAAATCAACCATCACCGAGAGGGGGCAGGAGATGCCGACTTTATCTGGAGAACTTCAAAATTCAGGCTTGATCTATTCTTAAAGCTGCTAGAAGGACAAAAGTTACAAAATGGAATTCCAATAGTCGATGCATTGGATGCGGCTCGTAAGAGTGCAGAACATTTGGTAGACCTGCATTATCAGAAAAAGCGCAAAGCAGATGCAAATGAGGCGGCCAGGAAATTCATACAATTTGCACGCAATATAAAATTGGAAGACATCATTGCGTATGCCGAAGAGCATCCAATAAGCCTTTTGGCGCATTTTGATGTGCCTAACTTCTTAACTAATTCAGTATGGGAAGAAAACGGGGTTCGTTTAAAGAACTGGTGTTCAAAAGGGCACGGTAATGCACATACACTTTGGAAAGAATATTTAAAACATGATCTGGGTGAATTCATAAAACTCCTTGATAAGGGTATAGAAGGACTGTTGAAAAGTTCTAGAGAACGAATATCGAACCTGGTTGAGACAGAATATCCGAGGGCTAAGGCAATAAACGCGGCTGAAGCATACATACAGTTCGTCAGGAGATTATCTCCTTCGGATGTTATAAGATACGTAAAGGACACTGCTACTCATCCGCACCTTATGAAACATTTTGGGCTAAGGCACTTTTTGAGTTTCGGCACTTCTGAAGGAATGAACGATAAAGCCCACGGTGATTTTTTTACTTTCTTTTCTGATAAATTAGAGTCTAAACTGGACGGTCTGTACCGGCTCTTGGACAAAACAGAGTTTAAACCAGGCGAGACGTATATTGATGCACTGCAAAAGGCACAACTTCGTTCTAAAAAGATTATCGAACATGCCTGGAGTCGCGAGATTACAGAATGCATACAAAAAGCGGGAAATCGGTTATCGCATAACAGGATACACTCCAATAAAATCGGCCTGCCGACCAAACTCATGAAAAACGAAGATTGGCATCTCAATATCCTTCAATACTATATGTTTAAAACCGGAGAAAAAGAGCATTTGCTTGAAGAAATTCTGAAATACCAGGTTAATACTTTGGATAAGAAGGAGCACGATAAGCGCAATGGATTGGCAGCAGCAGACAGCTACAACGCTCGAGTTGAAAAAATCCGACATACGGTTGTTGCTGCTGAAAATAGCGTTCCATGGCAGCTAATTGCATACCTCGAGCATTCAAACGCTCTAAAAGTCGTATGCGGTGACACTGGTAAATATGAGCGTCTACTCAAGCAATTACATTCAGAACTGCTCAGAGACGGAATCGCCGGCTTGGAAGCCAAAGGATTGTCTGTTGATACACAGGAAAGGTGGGTCAAAGAAAATTCACTTAACCCCAATTTCCGGATTGACCTGATTCTTAAACCAAAAAATGACGAGTATGGACTTGATGAACAGGTACACCGCATTTTCCTCAAATTATTCAATAATCCTGATCGATGGAAACACGAATGCAAAGTCAGCCGAGAATTATCGAGTTTAGGAATTCCAGTCATATCTCCAAGAGCAATAACCTTGAATGAAGACTATTTCAAGCTCATCGAACGCGCATCACTGGACCCTGATATGCAAACACTCACATTGCCAAGCCTTATCGGCAATCACTATGGCAAAGATTATCATTTTGCCTTAGCAAGCCAATTCGTCGACGGCCAAACCCTGCGTGACACGATAAAAAATGCCTGGACCCAATTAGAAGAAGAGGCAGAGGAGCCGGACATGCACAAAGGACTGTTAGAAAGAAAATACCAGGCACTGCAAGAACCGCTGAAAAAAGTAAACTGCATACTCAAACAGCTGCACAGCATTAAACCAGGACAAATTCTTGAGAACAAGCTGGAAACAAGAGATTACCAGAATTTCTTCAGAAACCGAATTGACCAGATAACCAAATTTACATCTGCTGAAACAATTTCAAACGCGAATCTGACGAGCGACGCACACTCGGAATATCGTGCTGCACTTGCAGATTTAAACAGGGCTTATACGAATTCTGGAATCGGCAGTGAACTTGAAAAAGCCCTGCAAAAATACACGTCAGTGGTTCATGGAGACCTTCATTCAAGCAACCTGCTGATAACAAATAATGAACTAACACTCATAGACACAGAATTCGCAGCACTCGGACTTCCACAAGAAGACTTGGCAACACAGCTTGCAGAGCCACACTTCATCACACAAGAGAAAAGCGCTGAAAAAATAGCCCGCGAGTATGCCAACAGATTCATCGACAATTACATGGACACCATGCAGATATCTGAAAGGGAAGACTTCTTGGCAGCAACAGGCCTCTTCGGCATGACCAGATCAAGCATGCTGCTGGCGGCACACGCGGTCAAATCACGATACGCAGCGCAAGAAGCAAAACAAGACCTCAGAAAGACATGCGACCGCCACCTGAAGGCAATAGATTACTTTGCTGAAATGGCCACAACAAACAGGCCACATTTAGAACCTCGAGTCACGGCGTTTGCAAACAGAGTCAGACAGCTAAGCCTTCCAAAAGCAGCGTAAAGATAACCAGAATACGCCGGCGGACACGTCTGCCTTGAATGCATGTTCTAAGTTGTTACTTGCCTTTGACGATGAAACCTTTTATATCTAATTATCTTTACTGATTAAAACAGTGTTGTGGTGAGTGATTGGAAGAAGCAGCAAACCTAGAACGACTGATACGCGAAAGCGAATTCTGCGCAGTCATCGAAGTAACCAATGGTATCTCAAACAGAAGGCTTGACAACAAAATAGACGAAGCCGTGCACGCACGCAAATTCATGAGAGAACTCGTCAGGAATCCCGGTCTTGATGTTCTGACAGGCATTTTCTTCTTCCGCGCAACAAAGCTCAAAAAAATCGACGACCCACGCCTGGATTTCTACAGCCAAATACCTGAATACGATGCGAACAGAGCCGTGGCGGCACTCGCACGAGCAAGCGAACGCGCCATATACGAATGCGACAAAGCAATCGCAGAACAATTCATGCGTCTCGTGGGACAAGGGCATCCACTCTCCGAACTCATGTATCCAGTTGATTGGGAACACTTCAAATCGCGCTTCCCAGAACTTGCCACTGACCAAACTCAAGAACATTACTTCAACCGCATAGGCACGTTAAAAGGAATCTTCCTCGAAGACTATGGCGAAATGCTTTGCACAGAATCACTCAAAAAAGAAGGCAAACAGCCCACGCACGTCCACCTTGCAGTCCAATACGGAAAACACGCCGGCAAATCTTGCCTCGTCCCTCAAAAGCCGAGCACTCCAGCCCAGTATCGGTGCAGAGGGGAAATTGATTTACTCATCATCGGAGACCGAGAACACATCATAACAGCCCTTTCAGACCCAGAATACTTCAAGGCATACTTCAGAAAAGCCTACTCTTCTTCCTTTTCAGGCTCTTCTTCCTTAAGAACTTCGTCTTCGTAAT
>CAYSMN010000014.1:0-5525 GCA_964432255.1 uncultured Methanosarcinales archaeon
AGAAGTTCGTATTCGTCTTCTTCGCCTGGAGCTGTTTGAGGATTCTCATCGTCTGCCATGTAATCACCCTTTTTGTTATGTATATTGAAAAATGAGGGAAGATGGTATATAAATATTTCCCCTGCCTAGAATTCCATTCCGTGCCCGCCCATTCCGGGTGGCGGCATTTGTGGCATTGGCGCTTTTCCGCCTGCGATGACATCATCTATTCGGAGTATCATTTGCGCTACTTCTGATGCTGAGCTGATTGCTTGCGTCTTTATTTTCAATGGCTCTATGACTCCTGCTGCCCAGGAATCAACGACTTTGCCCTTGAAGACGTCTACGCCATACCATTTTTGGTTTTTCTTGTCGTGCGCTGCTTTGAGTTCTACGAGAATGTTGATGGGGTCCATTCCTGCGTTTTCTGCGAGTGTTCGCGGGATGACTTCCAAAGCATCTGCGAATGCTAATACTGCTAATTGTTCTCTTCCTGACAGGCCGTCTGCGTACTTGCGGAGTCCTTTGGAGACTTCTATTTCCGGTGCTCCTGCGCCGGCTACTACTTTTCCGCTCTTCAAAGCTGCTGCAACGTCGCCGATTGCATCGGTCATTGCGCGTTTTGCTTCGTCAACAACGTGTTCAGTGCCGCCTCTAACAAGAATAGTTACTGCTTTCGGGTTCTTGCAGCCGGTGATGAACGTCATTTCGTCTGAGCCTATTTTCTTTTCTTCAATCATGCCTGCTGCGCCGAGGTCTTTTGAGCTTAAGTCGCGTAATGACGTGACAATGCGTGCTCCGGTTGCTCTTGCAAGTGCTTCCATGTCTGATTTTTTTACTCGTCTTGCCGCATATATGTTCTTTTTAGCAAGGAAGTGTTGTGCCATGTCGTCGATACCTTTCTGGCAGAACACGGCATTGGCGCCCGAGGCGAAAACCTTGTCTACCATATCAGAAAGCATTTTTTCTTCCTGCTGGAGGAATTCTTGCATTTGAAGTGGATTTGTTATCTCTATTTTTGCGTCTATTTCTGTATCTTTTATTTCAAGTGCCGAATCTAATAATGCTATTTTGGGTTTTTGAATGATTTTTGGCATTCCTGGATGGACTGCTTCTTTTTCGAGAACTATTCCTTCGATTAGCTCGGTGTCTTCCACTGAATTGCCTGTTCTTTTTTCGAGTTTGATGTTTTCTTTATCGAAGTGTACGTGCCCGTTTTCATAATCTATTACTCTTTTTACTGCTTTGACAGCAATATCTGCTAACTTGTCTTTGGCGCTTTCTGCTCCTTTTCCAGTAAGTGCCGTCTGCGCAATCTTTCTAAGAATGGCATCGTCTTTGTCGCTTACATTCTCAGCAATTTCATTCAAAATCTCTTGCGCCTTCTCTTCTGCCATTCTGTATCCGCGTGCAACGACTGTTGGGTGCACGTTTTGGTCTAGCAGTTCTTCTGCTTGTTTCAACAGTTCTCCAGCAATTATGACTGCTGTTGTCGTGCCATCTCCAACCTCAGCTTCCTGAGTTTTTGCAACTTCAACAATCATCTTGGCTGCAGGATGTTCGACTTGCATTTCTTCTAGAATTGTAACGCCATCATTCGTGATAGTAATGTCTCCCATTGCATCGACAATCATCTTGTCCATGCCCTTTGGGCCAAGTGTCGATCTAACAGTCTCAGCCACCAGTTTGGCAGCCATTATGTTGTTTCTCTGCGCATTCCTGCCTGTAGTTCGTTGCGTGCCTTCCGGCAAGATGAATATTGGTTGTATTTCTCGATTTGCCATTATAACCCCCGTATTATATAGAGTTTTAAGACGGAATTTAAAAGAGTTTTGTTATAAAAAGCATTTAAGCGCTTGGATTTGCTTTTGGTGCTCCTGCGCTTGTGACGGCCCGTTCTATCGATTGTTCTTGTCCTATAATTCCTATTACAAACTTGACTTTTGTGAGTATTTCACCGTTTTGCGGGCTTCCTTTGGTTGTTGTGAGATCTATTACGCTCATATCTGTTGTTTGCTTCTCGCCGCCCCCGAGTCCTTTCCTTCTTCTTGCGTTTATTATTGCTATGTAAACATTATCCCCTGCTTGCAGTGGCTGCTCTGTGCTGTAAAACTCTATTTTTTGGCCCAGGAATATTGGAAGTTCGCCTTCGCGTATAATTCTGTGGCTGTTTTCCTGCAATGTTGGCGAGGCATAACCGAATGCCAGCATGTCTAAGTCAGCTCCTGTTCGCTCTAAGGCTGAAGCGACCAATTCTGCAGGGCCCTGTTTAAGTCCATACTCTTTTTGTGGCTTGCCTGTTAGATCTGCACGTCCGGATGGCAGTGTTGCCCTGTAAACAAATGTTGCCTCCACTATCTTTTTTCTTTCTGGGTCGTTTTCGAAGTGAATATCAAATGATACGCACGCTTGTTTTTCTCTATCATCATAATCTACAGTAACTGTTTCAGGTAGCTTGAGTTTTGAACCTATTGGGATCGGTATTGCTGAGAATCTGCTTTCTTGTGTCGCACACTGCAGCTCCAGTCCGCCTAAAGCTAGCAAGCTGTTTGTTGTGTGTCGTATCCAGCCTGTTATCTGGCTGCCGTAAGCGTAGTCTTCGTGGAATTTGTTAAAGTCCTTTGTGGCAGCACCGAATTCCCGCACTCTGTCTCCTGTTATGTGGTAAGGTTTTACGCTGTCTGTTTTAATTTCCATGCTTCACTCCCTTAATATAGGGTTTAGGCACTCTTTAAAAAGTTTTCCTCTCAGCAACGCTTAAAAACTCCTGCTTATTTCAAAATCGTATGATTATTACTATCTCTGGAGATCCCGGCAGTGGGAAGTCAACTGTTGGGAAAGCAATAGCAAAAGAGCTTGGTCTGAAACACTATTCTGCAGGCGATTTCATGCGCGAGATGGCAGAATCAAGGGGAATTCCTCTTTTGGAGCTTGGCAGGCTTGCTGAAAAAGACCCGTCTATCGATAAGGAGATTGATGAGCGCACAAAACATCTCGCCTTGAAGGATAACTTTGTGATTGACAGCAGGCTGGCGTTTCATTTTATTCCAAAAGCTATCAAGATTTTTCTGAAAGTTGACCCAAAGGTCGCAGCGCAGCGCACGTGGAAGGATATTGTTGCGCAAAAGCGGCATGCTGAAAAGCAGTTGCATTCCGAAAAGGAAGTTTATGACGCCATTGTTAAGCGCCAGCAGAGTGAAATAGCGCGATACAAGAAGTATTACGGTATTGATTTTCTAAGCGATAAAAATTACGATTTTGTTCTTGATACCACAAACCTAACACAAGAACAATCTACTCAGAAAGTGTTGGAGTTTGTGCGAACGAAAAAGTGAAGTTTTTTATACCCGTCGTCTGCCTTTCGTCGCATGCCTATCAAAAAGCACGACTTCATAGAATTGGAATACACTGGCAGTTTTAAGGACACGAAAGAGGTCTTTGACACGACCGATGTTAAAGTAGCCAAGGAAGCGCAGATTTTCTCGGAAAAAGGCGATTACACGCCAGTTATCATCTGTATTGGCGAGCATCACATTTTGAAGGGCATTGATGAGTTTTTGGAAGGAAAAGAAATCGGCAAGTACACTTTGGACTTACCTTCTGAGAAGGCGTTTGGCAAGAAAAACATGGAGCTTGTCAAGATGATTTCGACAAATAAGTTCACCGAGCAGGGCATCAAGCCTCTGCCTAACTTGCGATTGAATATTGATGGTTATGTTGGCCTTGTGAAGTCTGTCAGCGGCGGAAGGACTGTTGTTGATTTTAACCACCCGCTTGCCGGAAAAGATGTTGTCTACGAGTTGAAAGTCATCAAAATTGTGTCTGATAAGAAAGCGCAGGTTGAGTCTTTGATGAAAATATTGTTCGGCGTTAAAATACCGGTTGACGTTAAAGAAAAGAAAGTTGTTGTGACTTTCCCTTCAGAACTTCCTGAACAAATCAAGACTGAATTGGCAAAGAAAGTTTCTGAATTAACCGGCCTTGAGCTCGCTGTTGAGATAAAGAAGTAAAATATATTCTCCTTCGACGTAATGCTTAAATAGTTCTTTCATTCTCTCAAAGTTACTCAAAGGGGGAACCATGGATTTCATCAAACCGCAACAACCAGTTTCTAATGACCCAAAGATGACACAGCGCAAGACAGGTAATCCGGCAGACACTGAACTTGAAGAGCTTCTCGCAAAGCAGCGCGCAAGCATCAAAGTTGTTGGGTGCGGTGGTGGCGGCAACAACACGATTAATAGAATTACTGAAGTCGGCGTGCATGGGGCTGAAACTATTGCGGTGAACACGGATGCGCAGGACTTGCTTTACACCAATGCTGACAAGAAAATCTTGATTGGAAGGGAAGTGACGAAAGGCCTTGGTGCTGGTTCTGATCCGAGAGTTGGCGAGGAAGCAGCGAGGGAAAATGAGCATGACCTCAAAAATGCCTTCCAAGATGCGGACATGGTGTTCATCACGTGCGGTATGGGTGGTGGCACTGGTACTGGTAGTGCGCCTATTGTTGCTGAGATTGCTAAGAAGATGGGAGCTTTGACTGTAGGCATTGTCACAATGCCTTTCACGATGGAGGGCAACAGAAGATATGAAAACGCAGCGATGGGTCTTGAGAAATTGCAGCAGTTTGTTGACACACTCATAGTCATTCCTAACGACAAATTGTTAGAGCTTGCTCCTGACTTGCCTTTGCATACTGCGTTCAAGGTTGCAGATGAGATTTTGACTAATGCAGTAAAAGGAATTGCAGAGCTTGTCACAAAGGCAGGCCTTGTGAACTTGGACTTTGCTGATATTCGCGCAGTTATGAGCAACGGCGGTGTTGCACTGATTGGCGTTGGTGAGTCAGATTCTGAGAACAGGGCAACTGAGGCTGTTGAAAAGGCAATTAACAACCCGTTGTTGGATGTTGACATTACTGGCGCAACTGGCGCATTAATCAATGTCGCCGGCAGCAAGGACTTGACTTTGAACGAGGCAAGGAGAGTTGTTGAAACAATCAGTGAGCGCTTGTCAGAGGATGCAAAGATTATTTGGGGCGCGCAGATTTATGAGGATTTGGGCAGCATGCTGAGAGTTATGCTTATTGTTACTGGTGTTAAGTCTCCGCAGATTTTCGGCAAGACTAAGAAATTGTCTGAAGCTACAAGAGAGGAACTGCAGTCTGAGCTTGGCATTGAGTTTGTTGATTAATTCTAAGTAAAATTAATAAACCACGTATAGAAAGCTCTTCGTATGGACGAACCAAAGCGGGATGAAGAATTGCAGGAAGAGATTACTGAGATAGAGGAAGCTGCGGAACAGCCCGCTGAGCAGCCGTTGCATGATGTTCAGGAATCTGTTGAAGAAGCGGTCAAAACTGAGCCTGAGCAGGAATTGCCCAAAAAGCTGGTTGAAGAGCCAAAAAAGATCGGCGCTCCGGTGCCTGGCAAGCTTAACCGCTTGAAAGCTTTCATAATGGAATGCAAACGTGTTTTAAGAGTTACCAAGAAGCCTGACAAGCAGGAATTTACAACTATTGTCAAAATCTCAAGCATCGGCATGGC
>CAYSMN010000014.1:5625-10027 GCA_964432255.1 uncultured Methanosarcinales archaeon
ATTATTCTCGGAGATTTGAAAAATGGAAGAAAACGAGCAGGGGTCAGAACCAACACAACCGGTAGGCATTCCTACGATTGCTGGTGCGGAAATTCAGCCTGAAGTAAAGGAAGTTAAAGAAGCGATTGAGGAAGTGAAGGCAGAAGCCCCTCAAAAAAAGGAAGAACTTGGCACGCACATTTTTGCGTTGAGAACAACTGCAAACCGTGAAGACCAGGTCATGGATTTCTTAGTTTCAAACATCAAACAGAAGAAATTGCCGGTATTCTCTGTCATTCGCCCGCACGGCATGCGCGGCTATATTTTCGTTGAGGCAGCGGACAAGCAGTTCGCAGAACAGGCTGCATTCAACGTGCCATACGCGCGCGGTATTTTGCAGAAAGAGATTCAGTATTCTGAGATCGAGCACATGCTTGAGCAGGTCAAGAGAGAAGTTGACATCCGCAAGAACGATATTGTTGAAATCATTACCGGACCTTTCAAGCGTGAACAGGCAAAAGTCACCAGGATTGACAAAACCAAAGAGGAAGTTGTTGTTGAATTGCTTGGTGCCGCAGTCCCGATTCCTATCACTGTTAAGATGGATGCGGTGAAGGTCATTAGACGTGAAACCGAAGCAGCGCCTGAAGTAAGGGAAGAAGACGAATTATAGACGAAAAGCTTTTAAAGACCATATTGGGGGTTTTCATATATGCCTAAGCAGACTGTAGACGCAATGATTGAAGGCGGCAAAGCGACTGCCGCTCCTCCGTTAGGTCCAGCCCTGGGTCCATTGGGCGTTAATATTGGCCAGGTTATTTCTGAGATTAACAAGAAGACTGCTGATTTCAAGGGCGTTCAAGTTCCTGTCAAAATCGTTGTTGATGAGGCAAAAAATATCATAATCACCGTTGGCACTCCTCCAGTGAGTGCATTAATCAAGCAGGAAGCTCACATTGAGAAAGGTTCTGGCTCTCCGCAGACAGATCTTGTTGCTGATTTGAAGATTGAGCAGGTTATCAAGATTTCAAAGATGAAAGGCGATGGCTTGTCTGGCAAGGACACATCTGCGCGGGTTAAAGAAGTTGCTGGCACGTGCAACAGTATGGGCGTTATGATTGAGGGCAAGCGCGCTGTTGAGACGATTGCTGATATTAACAAGGGTTCTTATGCTGAGGAAATCAGAACTGAGAAGACTGAGCTGTCTGCTGAGGAGCTGAAAGAGCTTGAGCTGAAGCGTCAGACGCTCTTGGCTGATATCGAGAAGCGTAAGGCTGAGTTCATGGCGACTGCCAAACAGATTATTGAGAGCATGGCAGGCCAGCCTAGAGGAGCGATTAAGGCAAAGCTTGTTGAAGCAAAGATTCCAACTGTCATTATTGAGGAATTGCTGCCAGTTGAAAGTGCTGCTGCGCCGGGAGCTGCTGGTGCAAAGCCTGGTGCTGCGCCTGCTGCTGGAGCGCATGCAGCGAAGAAGTAACTGTCTTATTTTCTAAATACGCGACAATTGTGAGGTGAGAGAAGAGTAGCAAACATCCTCTTCGAAGAAGAGGATTTATGATAATGCTTCTCGAAGCGAACAAGGAGCGCTTTTGATCAAACTTTCTGAAAGTTTGGCGAAGAAGTAAAGCTTTTTATATACTTAAAGTGTTGATTTCTGCATGGCCGTGCAAAGAGGTTTTAGCAGTGTCATATTTGCCATTCTAGGAATCGTAATCGTAGTGGTGGCTGTCGCGGTTATCGCAAGTGTGCTGAGCAGTGAGCCGCCTGTCAAACAGTTGATTTACAAGAGTATTGAGTTGAGAAAGGCCGTAGAGCCTGTTGAGCGTGCAAATTTGATTTCTGCATTGGATGATTTGGTGGCTGAGGCCGATAATCAAGAGATTAAGGATCAGTGGGACCGGATGATGCAGTGCTTGTCAACTGCTTGTCCTGATGAGGCGTTTCTGGATATGGCCTTAGTCACTGTTGCACAATTTGAAGACGACATTCCCGAAAGCGCCGTATTGATTAACATTATCGCGACTGCCAAGTATTGGGGTGATGCAGAGCATTTATTGGATTTTTCCAAGGCAATGAGCATGGCGAATGAGCAAATTGAAGCTGTTAAAGACCGTAAAGTTGAGAAATTGTGGCAGCAGGTTGTTGAGTGCAATAATGTGTGCCCTGAGAAGAACGATTTGTATTTTGATCTGATTGGTACGATTGTACAATGATGTGGAAAAAAGCAGTGCTGGTTTTGACAATCGTCATAGCAGTT
The DNA here is from genome assembly GCA_964432255.1 of uncultured Methanosarcinales archaeon. Classification (GTDB taxonomy): domain Archaea; phylum Nanobdellota; class Nanobdellia; order Woesearchaeales; family ARS49; genus CABMGU01. The sequence continues at coordinate 7,865 of CAYSMN010000014.1, forward strand.
ATTCTGGGCGTTATGACCGTGCGCCCTGATAAAGTTACGGTGTCTGAATTTACTGAAAAGGCGCATGTGCGCTTGTCTGGCTCTAACGAGATTCCTTTTCATCATCCGTTTTTGATGCGGGGCTTGTCGTTGTCAGGCTCGTGGGAAGGTCCAGGGTTTGCTCAAGTCTGGCTGATTGCTGAGAATGATCAGAAGTTTCTCGTGATGGACACTCGCACACTTCCTGAAGTATTGGAGTTGTCAGCGTTTGGCACACAGTTTGAGGGCATCTGCCTGCAGACGTGCAGCATGGCGCCGGCATTGCCGGAACGATTGATAGTTTTAATTTCCGGTCCCGGCTTTTTGACGATTGACGAATATCATTTTGTCGTTCCGTTGGGCCCGAGCGGTCTGGCGTCGTGCCCGAATTGCAAGAAGATTTCTGCTTTTGAGACGCCTAATCATTTGACATTGCTGATGATTTTGCTGCTGGTAATCTCAGTGATTGGCTCGCATGTTTTGAGCCATGTGACGCAGAATCCCAAGACTAAAAAAGTTCTGATTGTCATTTTCCTTGCAGCATTTATCGCTTTGAGCAGCGTGTTTGGCGTGTCTGTTGCTGCGCCGACGACTGCTGTTGCTGTTGCGACAAAAAAGGCAGCTAGTGTTTTGGCAGCCTTAGGCTTGATGATATTGTTCGCCATTCTGGGCATTGAGATGCTTGCCCCGTCTAAAAAACCGGAAACGACAAAGCCTGATGTGTGGAAGGATTTGGAAGAGGCTGAGGAAGAATGGGAAAAGAAATAAGCCACAAGCACGGGAATAAGGAGCATCACGAGCATAATGTCGAGCACAAGCCCGAACATCACGTTAAGAATGAGTCTAAGTTCTCATTGTTCAAGCACAGGATTGCTGGCATGTTCAAAGATATTGTTGAAGCGCCCCCTGAGCCGGTTGCTGAAGAAACGCCGGCTGAAGGCTTAAGGGGGGAAGATGATATTCATATCGTGCAGTTTGGAGGGAATGTTGCAGTTAAAGAAGAGGCAAAGATTAAGAAAAAAGGTGAGGAGCCGGAAGATGATGAAATTGATGAAGATGGCTTGCGCACGCAGGAGCGTGAAAAGACGCGCGAGATGATTCACGAACATATTGCGAGTAAGCTGAATGAAGCAGTGTCAAAATGGAAGGAGACTGGTGATGTTGGCCTGCATTTGGAGCCTCCGGTGCCGCTGCGCGAGAAGGTGAAGGGCATTCTGTCAAAGATTAAGACAAAGAGCGCGCCGTTGTCCGCTATGTTGAAGAGCAGAATGGAAGAAGTGATGGAGAAAGTTTCTGCCCGTATGAAGAAGGCAGAGCATTCGGGCGAGAAAGTGAATACTGACGATGTTGTGAAGGAGGAATGGACAAAAGTGCTGGCAAAGGTCGAATCCGTCACTGGCCCTTCTGAGCGGGATGAAATCGAAAAGATTTATAAACAGCTCGGGGGAGAGCAATGAGCATGGAATCACACCGCTTGGTGTTGAGCGTGGTCGTGTTCACGATTATCGTCGTCACGCTCTTCCTGGGCAAGCCGTCCATTACGGGTTTTGTATCGACAGAGACGTATACGCAGTCGCTTGATATTGATGTTTCTGAGAGCCAGCGCTTTGTCATTTCAGCAGAATCCGGAGAATTACTGAAATTGTCCTCTTTTTCCATTGCAGGCAGTGTGGATGGCGGTGGCTTGGTTAACGTTTACTTGACTGATGGCTCAAAGAAGTGGCTGGTTTACTCTAATAAGCGGAAGCCTGGTTCTTCTATGGAGCAGATTACGGGCTTGGCCGTGTCTGAGCTGAACATTGAGCCTGGCGAGAAGTTGAACAAGATTGAAACCTTACCTTCTGGCTATCAGACGCAGTCTGGTGCGTTCCAGAACGAGTGCATTGAGACGTGCGTTCTTGATGAGGAAATGTTTAACAAAGCATCATTGTATTTGGATGTTGTTGTCGAACCGGGAACATCATTGCACGTTTCTGAAATCCGGTATTCGGCGATGGGCGAATAAGATTTATATAGCGTATTCGTCGATTTTTCTGATATGGAGGGTTTTTTTGCTGAAGTCGAAAGCGCTGTAAAAAATGGTATTTCTAAGGAGTCATTGTCGAAGTTAAAGATCAAGCTTTCCCAGAAGTATGGCTTGCAGAA
>CAYSMN010000014.1:10127-17181 GCA_964432255.1 uncultured Methanosarcinales archaeon
TACTTGATCGTCTTTAATCGTCTTGAGCAGTTTATCGCTACCGGCCATTATCCTGAGAAGACTGAAGTTATCGTGCAGGGCGGAACTTTTCCTGCTTTGCCTTTGCAGTATCAAGAAAGCTTCATTACGTACGCGCTGAAGGCAATGAATGATTTTGGAGAAAAGTTTTATGATGCTGGTATTAAACTGGACGAATTCCTGTCATTCTTTGAACTGCCTGGAGAGATTGGTGATAAGCAGCGCATCGCGCATATTCACGAGAAGGAATTGCGGCTGAAGGGAAACAGCGCATTGGAAGTCGAGCAGGAGCGGAACGAAAAGGCGCAAATTCGGTGCGTCGCACTCTGTATTGAGACTAAGCCAGACTGGTGTTTTGAGCCGCATATTGATGGCATGTTGAGGCTTGGAACTACTCGTGTTGAGATGGGCGTGCAGTGTTTGCGTGATGACGTGATGAAGTTGACTCATCGTGGTCATGATTTGAAAGACGCCATTAAGGCCACAAAATTGATGCGCAACAGTTTGTTGAAGATTGGTTACCATATGATGCCTGGCCTGCCTGGCATGACTAAGGAAATGGATTTGGAGGATTACAAAGAGCTTTTCACAAATCCTGATTATATGCCTGACGCGATTAAAATTTATCCGACAACAGTTATTAAGGGCACTGGCTTGTATGGAATGTGGAAAGCCGGCAAATATAAGCCGCTCTCATCTGAAGACGCTGCGGATATTATTGTTGAAGCGAAGAAACACGTTCCAAAATGGTGCCGCATCATGCGCGTTCAGCGTGATATTCCCAGCACGGTGATTGATGCTGGCCCGAATATGACGAACATGCGCCAGCTGGTCGAGCAGAAGTTGAAGGAAAAAGGTTTGAAGTGCAGATGCATTCGCTGTCGCGAACCGCGCGACAAGCAGATTGACTGGTCTGCTGTCAAATTGCTGCGTGAAGACTATGAAGCTGTTGGAAAGGAGGTTTTTCTGTCTTTTGAAGATACAAAGAATGATTTGTTATTGGGCTTTTGCCGTTTGCGCATTGTTCCTGAAAGCCATCGTTCTGAAATTCCGTCCAATAGCGCAGGCATTCGTGAACTGCACGTGTACGGCCAGGCTGTTCCGCTGGGCGAGTCTGGTGATATCCAGCATCGTGGTCTTGGAAAGCAGTTGATGGCAGAGGCTGAGCGGATTGCAAAGGAAGAATTCTCTTGTAAAAAGATGCTCGTTATCTCAGGCATTGGAGCAAAAGCCTACTATTATAAATTAGGCTATCAAAAAGACGGTCCGTACGTGAGCAAATGGCTGAGTTGAAACCGTTTCCGGATGCAGGCAAGTTTATTTTCAAGGACAAATTTATCGAGAGATATAGCAAGTTGACTGACTGGGAAACTTTCAAGAAGTATACTCTTTCTTTCTTGCGCAAGTCTATCCGTATTAATACGCTGAAGATTGGTATTGATGAATGCACAAAGCGTCTTGAAAAAGATTGGGAATTGGAGCCCGTTCTGTGGTGTAAGGAGGGCTTTTTTATAACGCACAAAGGCGGCAGGCGCGATGTTGGAAACACGGTAGAGCACGCATTGGGGTATTATTATGTTCAGGAGGCTGCAAGCATGATTCCTCCTGTTGTTCTTGATCCTAAGCCGGGCGACATTGTTCTTGACATGGCTGCTGCGCCTGGCAGCAAATCATCTCAAATTGTCCAGTATATGAAGAATGAAGGTGTTCTTATCGCGAATGATGTGAAGGGCGACCGTCTTGCTGCATTGGGCATTAATTTGCAGAGGATTGGAAGCTGCAACACCATCATGACATTGATGCAGGGGGAGCGTTTTGCGAATGCAGGAATTCAATTTGACAGAATTTTGTTGGATGCACCATGTTCCGGAACTGGCACTATCAGGAAGTCGCCAAAAACTATCTTGATGTGGAATCCTGATATGGTCAAGCGTCTTTCGCGCGTGCAGAAGAGGCTGATTATGACTGCATGGAAGGCACTTAAGCCAGGAGGCACGCTTGTGTACAGCACGTGCTCTACTGAGCCCGAGGAGAACGAAGGAGTCGTAAGCTTTTTATTGGAGAACGCAAAAGATGCGCGTATGCTCGAGATTGATTTGCCGATGAAGAGAAGTGATGCAATCTTGGAGTTTGAAGGCGAATCTTATAATCCTGAAGTGCACAATTGTTTGCGTTTATGGCCGCAGGATAATGATACTGAAGGCTTTTTTGTTGCGGGCATTAGGAAGGAGGGATAGAAATGAAACAGGTTATTGCAGTATTGTTGTTGGTTATGTTAATTGCGTGCGCTCAGCAGGCTAAGACCAATGATATGGATGGCGGGCTTTCCGAGGTTGAGGAAACAGAGAAGGAAACCGAGGAGACTGCTGTTGAAGTTGAGCAGGTTGAGAAAGAGATTGAAAAAACCGAAACTGCGGTTGCAGAAGTTGAGAAAACGCCAGAAACTGTTGAAAAATTGGAAGTGGAGGAGAATATGAACACGATTGTCGAATTGGAAACCACGATGGGAACGATGAAAATAAAGTTGTATGATGATAAGGCGCCGAAGACAGTAAAGAACTTCAAGGATTTGGTCGAGAAAGGCTTTTATGACGGCACTATTTTCCACCGCGTTATTAAGGATTTCATGATTCAGGGCGGAGATCCTACCGGTACTGGCACTGGCGGTCCTGGCTACAAGATTCCTGACGAGTTTGGTGCTGGCTTGAAGCACAGTAAAAAAGGCATTCTCAGCATGGCGAATGCCGGCCCTAACTCTGGCGGCTCTCAGTTCTTCATCACGCTGATAGCAACGCCCTGGCTTGACGGCAAGCATGCAATCTTTGGCGAGTTAATGGAAGGTGTTGACGTGCTGGACAAGATTGGAACAACTCCAACTGGTCCGGGAGATAGGCCGAAGACAGAAGTGAAGATTGTTAAGGCCAAAATCGTCTAAAAATCCATTACAAAGAGCACAGACCTGACTTTTTTCGTTCTTTCAGGATCTAAAAATTTTGCTGCTCTGCGAAAGCCGAGGCTTTCGTGAAATTTTAAAGAATCAATGTTCTTTTCCGATACCGAAGCATAAAGCCCGCGATATTTCTTTTTTGTTTCCTTAATAACAAAAGCCATAAACGCTTTGCCGATTTTCTTTCCTTGATATTCTGGATCAATGCCAATACCCGCATTATATGCGTACCCCTCTTTCTCAATGTTTTGGGGATAATGTGGCTTATCTCCGTATAACTTGTAAGAACAGATAATGCAGTATCCAATAATGCGCTCTCCATTGTGACAGTTTTCTCCGTCATCACAATCAGCAGTGCAGACAAATACTTCGCGTTGTGGAAGAGAAAACTTTGATTTTATGTCTTTGATGGCGTTTTCAGGGCTCTGTTCACCATAGACATGATCAGCATACCCTACTTGTTTCATTACATAATAAATTCCGGGTGCATCAGAAACGTTTGCTTTTCTATGGGTGAATTCAGCCATTACAATAATTTCAGCACGTCAACCATTCGGTTGCTGTATCCCCATTCGTTGTCGTACCAGCCGCAGACTGATACGAATGTGCCTTCTATGACTGCTGTGCTTGGTGCGTCAAAGATGCAGCTGTTGGGATTGTGTATGATGTCTCTGCTTACAAGAGGCTCATCAGAATATTCTAAAATTCCTTTGAGATGAAACTCTGCCACCTGTTTGAACAGCCAGTTCAGTTTTTCTACATCTGTTGGTTTTTCGAGTTCTGCAGAAAATTGTACAATGCTGCCGTCTGGGACTGGTACTCTCCATGCAAATCCGTCCAGTTTTCCTTTTAGTGACGGTATGACTTCTGCGACTGCTTTTGCTGCTCCTGTTGTTGTTGGAACTATTGACACTGCTGCGCTTCTTGCTCTTCGTAAATCCTTGTGCGGAGCATCAACCAGCCTTTGGTCTGCGGTGTAGGCGTGCGCTGTTACCATGAATCCTCTTTTGACGCCGAAATTGTCATGCAATACTTTGACGATTGGTGCCAGACAATTTGTTGTGCAGCTCGCATTAGAAATAATATGATGCTTGTCTTTTTTGTACTCTTTTTCATTTACTCCTTTCACAATTGTTATGTCGGGATCTTTTGCTGGTGCTGAGATGAGTACTTTTCGCGCTCCTGCTTTTATGTGCTGCATCGCGCCTGCTTTGTCTGTGAAGAACCCTGTGCTTTCCACGACAACGTCTATTTTCAGGTCTTTCCATGGGAGTTTGGTTGGGTCTTTTTCCGCGAATACTTTGATGGTTTTTCCGTTTATAATTAAGTTTTTCTCGTCGTATTCAACTGGGTATGGTGATTTGCCGTGTACTGAATCGTAGCGTAACAAATGAGCCAGTGTTCTGGTGTCTGTCAAGTCATTGACTGCCACCCATTCAATGCTCGGGTCATTGATGCCTGCCTGAAGAATTTGTCTGCCTATTCTGCCAAATCCATTAATTGCAACTCTTACCAAATTATCCACCTCTTGCAATTAATGGCCAGCCAACCGAAGGTTGGCGCTGCCTTGATGGCTACTCTTACCATGATGCACCTCTTTTTACGACTAGGATTGCGTCAAAGTTATAATTCTTTCGTGTGCTTTGACTATGTCTTTTTGTGAGACGTAAATTAAAAATTCTGGCGGGCAGACTAGCATTTCGTGCACGTTGATGTTTGCCAGTGCCAGCTCTGCCGTTATCCGAGACAACACTCCTTTTGTCTTGACTGCTTTTTCTAAAACAGTAATGCTGATTTCGCTCAGTCCTCTTTCAACGTCTGCTTTTTTGAAGAGTTTTGCGATTTCATCAGCGTGTGTGTTTTCTGCGATTATCTTGACTTCTTCTGTGCCTGTTGTCATGCGTATTATCGGCATGTCTATCATGCATAGCTTTGCGAATGCTTGGTTTGGAGCCATGTTGATAGTGATGCATGCCATGTTGTTCTTGGTGCCTACAACTGAGTTGTTGAATATGTGCTGCAATATTTTTTCTTCTTCTTGATAGGCTCCAAGCGGGAAGCGCCTTATGCTTGATATGACTGCGTCAAGGGAAACTTTCAGGTCGTACTTGTCGATGATGTATTTTGCCAGCGCTCTGGTGTTGATTAGCTTGCGCTCCATGTCTCTCATTATCGCGGGGTCTGTCTGCAGTGCTTTCCACACTTGCTGGTTGATGCTTTCCATGCTACAGAGGAGGTATTTAATCTATAAAAATATACCGAATTTGACACATTTACGTCATTTCATAGTCATTTTGCCCAATTCAGTCATAATGTATATAAACTCAACCAGTATACATTTTAGGATACTGTGAGTGAAGCATGAACTACCTGCAGCATGGAAACATTGAGTATCTTCTTGGTTTGATTGCGAAAGCTGAAACTCCAAAGAAGTCTTTTGGCGATGTTTCTGATTTCTTTAGAAAACAGCAGTCGCTTGTTGAGTCGAACGGTGATGAGAAGCATCGCGCGTTTTTCAGGCTGAATCATAACCCTGATTACAGTATTTCAGTTGAGGCAAAGGATGGTGGGCTGAATCCAAGAAACGGCGGAGTGCAGAATTCTGAAATTCACTATTTCCAAAAAGGCGTGATTCGAAAAGACGTGTTAATGTTTGATGTTCCGCCTGGTTTGAAAGAGGCTACGCAGTGTTTGGAGAATCTTTTTTTGAATGCGAAAACGTACCAGCTCGGATTGGATTACGTTGCTGGTGCTCTGCAGAAAACGGGGTTTGTGTATGAGCCCGGAAGCATCAAGGGGGATCATACAGCGACGCTGACTGGTGATTTCATGATGGCTGGCCAGAAGGCAGTGGTGATTGTTAATTTACGTGAAGTGCCTATGACCCAGCCTACTCAGTTTTGCAGAAATTGGGAGCTTCAGGTGAGTTTGAAGGCGCGTCCGGTGTACGAACAGCCTCAGCCTGAAAGGAAAAGAGCAACAAATGGAGCTTATGGTCCATTATTTGTGCCGAAAGCAGCCATAGCCCGACCGTAGTGTTTAAATACTTCTTTCATTGAAATTCTTAAAAAAGAGGTCGTATGGCAAAAATTACTTTCTTTGAGCTTGAACCGTGGGAGAAGGACTACATTAAGGAGCATTTGAAAGGCCACGAGCTGGTTTTTGTCGACCAGAAATTAGAGGAGAAGAATGCCCCTGGTGATGCTGACGTTGTTGCGATTTTCATTTATTCTCAGGTTAATGATGCTGTTCTAAAAAAAATGCAGAATGTTAAACTGGTCGCGACAATGTCAACCGGCTTTGACCACATTAATCTTGACGCATGCAAGAAAAAAAGTGTTGTTGCTTGCAATGTGCCTGCTTATGGCGACAACACTGTTGCAGAGCACGCAATGGCCTTATTGTTGGCGATTGCACGAAAGCTTGTGCCGAGTGTTGAGCGTACGAGGAAGGGTGATTTTTCATTGGAAGGCTTGCGAGGGTTTGACTTGAAGGGTAAAACGATGGGAATTGTGGGCACTGGCAGGATCGGGCGTAATGTTGCCCATTTTGCTGAAGGTTTTGGCATGAAGGTTATCGCATTTGACAAGTTTCCAAATGACGCATTGGCAAAAGAATGTGGTTTTACGTACGTAGCTTTGGATGAATTACTCGCACAGTCCGACGTTATCAGCATGCATTTGCCTGAAATGCCCGAAACTCACCACATCATTAATATGGACAATATTAAGAAAATTAAGAGGGGCTGCGTGTTCATTAATACTGCCCGTGGCGGTTTGGTTGAGACCGAGGCGCTTTTGTTGGGCTTGAAAGAGGGCATTCTTTCGGCGTGCGGTCTTGATGTTCTTGAGGAGGAATCAACGATTCGTGAGGAAAAGGAATTGTTGCATGAGACATTCAAGAAGAGTGTTGATCTCAAGACTTTGCTTGCTGAGCACATGCTTATTGGTCAGCCGAACGTTCTTATAACGCCTCACAACGCGTTTAACAGCTCTGAAGCCTTGATGCGCATCCTTGATACTACAATTGACAACATCAATGCTTTCTTTGCAGGTGTGCCGAAGAATAAGATTACTTAGCTGCAATTGC